>JAEUJP010000534.1 GCA_016793725.1 Myxococcaceae bacterium
TTGCGGCGCCGCCCGACACCACGAAGCGCGGCGCCGGCGCGGGCAGCAGCCCGAGGCTCAGGCCGCCGCCCGCTGCGAAGCGCGTCTCCCACGCGCTCGGCTTCGCGGGCTCGGGCGCCGGCGCCGGCGGCTCTTCGGGCAGGGCCGGCTCGAGATCGGTGCGGCGCACGTTCAGCATCACCGAGATGACGACGGCGGCGGCGTCGTCGAGCGTGCGGCAGTCGTCACCTTCGGAGCCGACCTCGCGCGTGCCCACGGCGTTGCCGGTGCTGGTCTTGAGCTCGAAGTGTGCGCGGTAGCGGCCGGTCGCCTCGCGCGAGACGTCGCCGATGAGCACGAGCTCGGCCTCGTCGCGCGCGACGAATGCGGGCCGGCCCAGGCGCAGGCTCACCTTCTGCGCGAGCGACTCGGCGCCGATGCACTCTTCGGGGGCGCTCCACGAGAACCACGCCGCGAGGGGCGCGGGCGGCGCGGCGAGCGTCGAGATGGCGAGGAGCACCGCGAGCACGTGAGCCGCGCACCATAAAAAAGGCGACGGCCGACATGAAGGGGTTGATGAGACCCTTCGCTGCGCTGTTCGCCGCCGTGCTCTGCAGCTCGAGTTGTGTCGGTGAGATGGAAGACGTGCCGCTGCCCGCCACGGCCGGCGGCGGCGCCACCGCGGGAGGCGGCGCGCCGGCAGGCGGTGGCGCGACGGCCGGAGGAGCTGCCACGGCCGGAGGTGGCGCGACCGCGGGCGGAGGTGCCACCGCGGGAGGCATGACGGCGACTGCGGGCGGCTCGACGGCGCCGGTGCCACCGTCAGACCGGTGGTCACCGCTCACCGCGAACCTCGCCGGCATGGCGTCGGAGTGCGGCAACGTCGGCAACGTCTTCGCGAGCCCGCACAGCGACCTCATCGTGACCGGCGTCGCGCTGCGCGGCCTGTGGAGCACCGCCGGCACTGCCACGCAGTGGAGCGCGCTCGGCACGATGGGCGCCTCGATCACGAACCGCATCTCGGCGGTGGTGTTCGACCCGATGAACCCCGACGTCTTCTGGGAGTCGGGCATCTACAACGGCGGCGGCGTGTACAAGACGACCGACCGCGGCCGCACGTTCACGCAGCTCGGCACCATCAGCCACTGCGACTCGGTGAGCGTCGACTTCGGCGACCCTCAGCGGCAGACGCTGCTCGCGGGCGGCCACGAGCAGAGCCGCCGTCTCTACCTGTCGAAGAACGGCGGCACGACCTGGTCCGACATCGGCATGACGCTGCCCGAGGGCACGGGCTTCTGCACGGCGACGCTGGTGCTCGACGCGAGCACGTTCGTGGTCGGGTGCGGCGGCTGGTGGGGCGGCACGCCGGGCATCTACCGCTCGACCGACACCGGCGCGCACTGGGCGAAGGTGAGCGACCGGGGCGTCATCGAGCAGCCGCTCGTCGCGGGCGACGGCACGATCTACTGGGCGGGTCACCAGGGCGGCGCGCTCTTGCGCAGCACCGACCGCGGAGTGACGTGGGCGCAGGTCGCAGACGGCAGCCGCTCGGGGCCGTTTCGCCCGGTCGAGCTCGCCGACGGGCGCATCGTGACCGCGGCGAACGGCTCGCTGCACGTCACCGCCGACCGCGGCATGACCTGGGCTCAGCTCGGCCCCGCGCTGCCGTACACGCCGAACTGGTTCGGGTTCTCGCGCTCGCGCCGCGCGTTCTACGTCTCGCGCTTCACGTGCAGCTCGCCCGACCTCGTGCCCGCCGACGGCATCATGCAGCTGGGCTTGCCGTGAACAATCACCGCTCACCCTGAGCGGAGCTGCGCGAAGCGCGGCGCAGTCGAAGGGCGTCGGTAGCGCCCACACGACACCGCTTCGACTGCGGCCTCCGCTCAGCGCGAACGGAGCTTTGGACTATCGCCACGCCCTGGCGAGCAGCTCGACCGAGCGCAGCCGGCCTTCGAGCGTCTGCGCGGCGTGCACCGTCATCAGCTCGTCGGCGCCCGAGCGCTTCGCGAAGCCCTCGAGGTACTCGCGCACCGCAGGGCCCGTGCCGATCGCCGAGTACCGCCCCATCTCTTTGATCGACTGGCCCGCCGGCGACTGCAGCACGGCCTCGGCCTGCTCGTCGCTCCACCTCTGGCCCCGCCCGATCAGCGCCTTCACGCGCAACAGCCACACCCTCTTCGCGTCGGCCTCGGCGGTCGCCTGGTCGTCGGCGGCCAGCACGTTCACGCCGGCGATGACGTACGGCTTCTCGAGCTGCCTCGACGGCTTGAACTTGCGCCGGTAGATGGCGACGGCGTCTTCGAGCGCGGCCGGCGCGAAGTGCGACGCGAACGCGTACGGCAGGCCGAGGTGTGCCGCGAGCTGCGCGCCGAAGGTGGAGGAGCCCAAGATGTAGAGCGGCACGTGTGTACCGGCGCCGGGCGTCGCCTTCACCGACTCGACCCGCGATTCGTCGCCGAGGTAGCCCTGCAGCTCGAGCACGTCGTCGGGAAAAGCTTCTGCCTCCATCGGGTCGATGCGCAGCGCGCGCAGCGTCGTCGGGTCGGTGCCGGGCGCGCGGCCGAGCCCCAGGTCGATGCGGCCGGGGTGCAGGCTCGCGAGCGTGCCGAACTGCTCGGCGATCACGAGCGGCGCGTGGTTCGGCAACATGATGCCGCCCGAGCCCAACCGAATCGTCTTCGTGTGGGCCGCGACGTGCGCGATGAGCACGCTCGTCGCCGACGACGCGATGGAAGAGATGTTGTGGTGCTCGGCGTACCAGACCCGCGTGAACCCGTGCTGTTCGGCCGCACGCGCGAGGTCGACGGTGCCGGCCAGTGCTTCGCCGGCGCTCTGGCCTTCGGCGACGAACGCGAGGTCGAGAATCGAGAGGGGCAGCATGGCCGCCCCATAACGCAAGGGGCGCGGTGCTTCAGCGAAAGCACGTCGTCGGGCAAGCGCCGCCCGTGCACTGGCCGAGCTCGCAGCTCTCGAGCTCGGTGCACGCCGCGCCGGGCTGTCGCTTCGCGGCACACGTGCCGCCGTCGACCGAGCGGTCGCAGAAGCCAGCCCCGCACCGATTGAAGGCTCCTTCAGGGCACCGCGCGCCGAGGCCCGGCCTCACGCGGCACTCCGAAGCGCCGGCGTCGACCTCGCTGCAGTTGAGCTGGCCCGTGCACTCGCCGGGGAAGCTGCACGGCGCGCCCGGGTCGCCGAACGGCTGACACCTGCCGCCGATGCACCCGAGACCGTCGGCGCACGGCCCGAACGTGTTCGGGTCACACGCCGCGCCGGCCGCGAGCCGCGGCACGCAGCGACCCTTGCTGCTGTCGGGGCTTCGCCTGCACCACGTCGAGGGTTCGCACTGAAAGCCGCAGAAGAAGGGCGGCGCGCAGAAGCGCTTGTAGAACGGGTCGCAGTCGGCGCCCGCGTCGCGCGTGAACGGCTCGGTCGTGGCGCACCGGCCGCCGATGCACGTCTCGCCGAGCACCGCGCAGCCGTCGTCGATGTTCGGGCCGGGCATACACGCCTCGCCGCTCGCGATGCGCGCCGAGCACAAGCCCGCCGTCGTGCCGCCGTCGTCGAAGATGCGCAAGTTTTTGCAGAACGGGTCGGCCGCGCCGAGGCCGCAGTCGGTCTCGTTTCGACACGTGCCCCCGAGGCCGACCGTGCCGCAGCGCCCCGACGCGTTGCAGAAGTCGTTCGGGCACTCGTTGGGCCGGGTGCACGGCGCACCCGCATCGCGCTTCGCGACGCAGACGCCCGGGCCGGCGAGATCGCAGAACGCGGTGGCCGGGTCGCAGGGCCGGTCGTCGCCGGAGCCGCAAGCGAGCCCGATCGCGACGAAGCGCTGGCAGCGGCGGGTGCCTCCGTCGCCCAGGCCGCCGTCGGCGAGGCCGGGCTCGCAGTAGCCGCGCTCGGGGTCACAGAGCTTCGAGCGGTCGGCGCCCATGCCGATGCAGGTCTCGCCCGGCGAGCGCCAGGTGCGGCACTGCACGGGGCACGCGTTGCCGTCACAGTACGTGCCCGCCGCGCAGGTGAACGCGCCACAGACGTCTGGAAAAGAGGGCGCCGTGAACACCCGGCACTCGAAGTCGGTGAAGTCGGGTACGACGCCGCACGAGCGGGTCGGCAGCGCGGCGAGGCACGTGCCGGCGACCGCGGGGCTGTAGCCGAGGTTGCCGCCGTCGAGGGCGAGGGCGTTGCGCATACAGGCGGCGCGGCGCTCGGCCTCGCACGCCGCGCGCTCGCTCGAGCGCAGCGCCCCGCACCGCTCGAGCAGCCCGCACACCACCGCCGGAGCCCGCTCGCAGAACTCGTCGATGCCGACCGGCGTCGCGACGGCGCCGCCGCCCGCGGTGCCCGTGCCGCCCCCAGAACCACCCGCGCTCGCTCCGCCGTCGGGGTCGACCCGTGGAGCCGGGCACGCAGTGAGCACGGCGAGGGCTGCAGCGACGAGTGCGAGGCGCAAGAGATCTCCTTGAACGCAGGAGTCTCGATACTCGCACGACCCGGTCGACCTACCAGTGCAAGTACACGATCGTGTAGTTCGGCATCGTGCCGGTGCGCATGACGACGTGTGGCGCGGTCGCCGAGTCGATGGCGATGCCGGGGAAGCGGCCCGCGCCGATGTTCACGCGCTGCGTGGTGCCGTCGGGGAAGATGCGCGACACCTCGCCGGCGTTTCCGCCGTTGATCGAGGCCGCCCAGAGGTTGCCGAAGCGGTCGCGCTTCATCGTCGGCTCACCGCCGAGGCCGGTCGTCGAGACCCAGAACGTGCCGCCGTCGGGGTTCGGCTGGAACAGCCCCGAGTTCGCGCCGCTCGCGTGCGCGAACGTCGGCGTCTGCGCCGGGCCTGACAGCGCCATCGCCGACAGGTTCAGCGTGATGAAGTTGCCGAGCTGCTGCGTCGTGAAGACGGTGCCGGCCTTCTTCGTGTAGCGCGGCGAGTCGTTCGGCGTCGCCCCGCGGTAGACGATGTGCGGCTCGTCGGCGCTGTCGAGCGCCATCGAGAGCCCTTCGCAGAAGCCCTCGCCGGCGCTCGAGCCGCCGCGGTCGTAGCGGTCGGCGATCAGCTGCTGCCAGTTGCCGTTCATGCGGGTCGCCACCACCGCGCCGATGTCGGGCGAGCCCGGGCCGCCGTCGACCCGCAGCAGGTTCTTCACGCAGAAGGCCGCCGAGGGCACGCCTGCCGAGCTCAAGCCGAAGTCGAGCTGCGACGTCGTGACCGAGAGCCCCGCCTGCACGGGCTCGCTCGTCCACACTCCCGTCGCGCTGCGCGACGCGTACGTCGGCGTCTGGCCGGCGCGGAAGAAGACGTGCGGTGTGCCCGAGGCGTCGACCTCGATCTTGAGCCCGTTCGTGCCGGCCGTCTGCGAGCTCACGCGCTCGATCTCCCACGCGGCGCCGCCGTCGCTCGGCAGCCGCGCGTAGAAGACCCCCGCGTCGGCGGCGAGGTTCGACGCGTAGACGATGTGCGGCCGCCGCATGCCGTCGACCGCGATCGCCGTACCCGCCAGCGCGTCGTGCGCCACGATCGTCGAGCTCGTCGGTGTGCCGGTCGGAAACGCGCCCGCATCGGCCGGGCTGCCCGAGCCGCCTGCGGTGCCACCGGTGCCCCCCGCAGTCGAGCCCGTGCCACCGCCGGCCGTCGAGCCCGTGCCACCGCCGGCCGTGGCGCCCGAGCCGCCTGCCGTTTCGCTCCCCCCGCCGGTGCCACCCGTGCCGCTCGGCCCGCACGCCATCAGCACTGCCACGAGCGCCACCCGCGTCATCGACGTTCTTCTCATTGCCGAGAGGGTAGGGGGCGCGGCGCACGGCCCGCTACGGCGACGCCGGGGCATTTTTGGGGCACTCGAGGCCGCCCGCGCATGCCGAGCGTCAGCGCGCACTCGATCGGCCTCGACCTCGACCGCAGGGGGTCAGGTTCTCGCAGAGCCCGACGTGTTCCGCTGATCTGGTTGTTGGGTGTCGTCGAGCTGCTTGCGCTCGGCCGACGCCTTCTGGCCGAGCACGATAAAAATTCCGAGCGCGATCAACGCCGCACCGATCACGATGTACAAAACGAGCAGGGCCGCCATGCTGCCTCCGTATGAAGACGGATAACCGCCAGACCCTCGTGTCGCAGCTCCACGCGCTCGGCGTTCGAGGTGGTGACGTGCTGATGCTGCATGCTTCGCTGCGCAAGCTCGGGCTCGCGAAGAGCCAGGGGGTCGACGACGGCGCGGGCCTCTTGCTGGACGCGCTCGACGAGGCGGTGGGGCCGAGCGGCACGCTGCTGATGGTGCTCGGCACCGACTACGCGCTCGATCACGTCAACTTCCGCCCCGTCGAAGAGCGCGCGGCCCTGCTCAAGGGCATGTCACCGTTCGACTACCTGAACGCGAAGGTGCTGCCCGAGGTCGGCTGGCTCGCCGAGGCGTTTCGCCTGCGGCCCGGCGCGGTGCTGTCGAAGAACCCGAGCGGCCGCTTCGCCGCTCGTGGCGGCCGCGCCGACGAGCTCGTGAGAGACCAGCCGTGGCACGACTACTACGGCCCCGGCTCGCCGCTCGAGAAGCTGTGCCAGTGGGGCGGGCGCGTGCTGCGCCTCGGCTCGTCGCTCGAGACGGTCACCGTGCTGCACTACGCCGAGTACGTCACGAACGTGCCGAACAAGCGCCGCACCCGGTGGGACTACGTGCTCGAGCAGGGCCACGTGTTCATCGAGTGCCTCAACGACTACGACGGCATCGTCGAGTGGGAGGGCGACGACTACTTCGCCGCCATCATGACCGAGTACCTCGCCCTGAAGCGCCACCGCGAGGGCCCCGTCGGCCGCGCCACCGCCGAGCTCTGCGACGCCAAAGACCTCGTCGACTTCGGAGCGAGGTGGATGGAGAAGACCTTCGCCCCCACCTCAGGGCAGCGGGCGTCGTGAGCCCTGCCCATTGCCGTTGCCGCTGACCCAGCCCCGCGGCGCGGGCCGCTCGCCCGGCACGCTGAACACGCTCAGCCGGTCGTTCGCCCTCATCGCCCACCGCCCGTCGAGCAGCGCGACCGGCGCCTCGAGCATCGAGGTGCCCTCGTTCGCGTCGAGCTGACACGCCCACCGCTCGGCGCCAGTCGCGTCGAACGCTTTCAGCCAGTTCGGGTGTCGCGTGTCGCCCGAGCCGACCAGAAAGCCGCCGCTCGACGTCGCGGTGCTCCACGTCACCCAGTTGCCGCCGTGCATCTCTTTGACGAGCGCGTCCCACGTGCCGGTCGCGGCGCCGGGCCCGAAGGCGTGCGCCTCGATTCGAAGCACCGCCCAGTCTTCGGTCATCACGATGCGGCCTGCGGGCAACATCAGCGCGTTGCTGAAGAGGTTGCGAAAGGGCAACGCGCGCTGTGCGCCGTCGGCCGTCGCGCGCACCTGACCGTTCGTCAGCAGCAGGTCACCGTTGAACGCGGCGAGCGGCGGGTCGACGACCGGCGCGCGCCACCGCTCGAGCCCTGACGGGCTCAGCGAGACCAGCTCGCCATGGCCCACGTACACGTTGCCCTGCTCGTCGAGCACCGGGGCGCTCGTGGTCTGCTCGACCCACCGGCTCCACACGGTGGCGCCGGTCGCGAGCTCGAGCTTCCTGATGAGCGTCGCGCGCCGCGAGCTGCCGAGGTCG
>JAEUJP010000556.1 GCA_016793725.1 Myxococcaceae bacterium
GCCTCGGCTCGGGCCGGCAGCGCCCGCGCGTCGACGACGCGCTGCCGCGACCGGGTGTACCTCATTCGGCGCCGGTGCAGTCGACGCGGCCCGATGAGCACGTAGAGCGGCGCGCCCGCGATGGGCAGCAGCGCCAGCACCAGCCACCACGCCAGCGTCGCCACCGGGCTGCGCCGCTGCGCGAACAGGTAGGCCGTCACCGCCAGCACCCACGTCACCTCGAAGATCATCGCCGCCGTCGCCCACACGCGCGCGTCTCTACCCCAGCCGTCAGCCTGTCGCACCGCGCCTCGAGCCTCGACGCCGCCGCCATTTCGAGCCCTCGAATTCTGATGCAGCGCTTTTTCTGCTGGTCGACCGCGCGCGGCATCGACAGGTGATGCGCAGGGCAGCGCATGAACCCGCAGTCACCCCCCAGAGAGGCACCACCATGGACGTTCAGTTTCGCTTTCGAGGTCTCGAGCCGTCGCTGTACCTGAAAGAGCACGCCCGTCGCCGCCTCGAGTTTCAGCTCGCGCCGTTCTCGCACGAGGTGCGCTCGGTCTACGTCACCCTCACCGACGTCAACGGCCCGAAGGGCGGCCTCGACATGAAGTGCCTGGTCACCGTGCGCTCGAGGCACCTCGCGACCATCGCGGTCGAAGAGCTCGCCGCCGACGCCTACGCAGCGATCGACGTGGCGATCGCCCGCGCCGCGCGGGCGGTGGCCAGGCGCCTGGGGCGCCGGCACGACCAGGCTCGTCGCGCCGCTGGCGGCTACCGCGCGGCGTCGTCGGGCTTCGACCTCCCGGTTTCGTGAGTGCCAGCTGCCGTCACCATCACCACCTTCGCCAGCGCGATGAACATGACTCCCACCGAAGCGCAGAACCAGCTCATGGAGCTCGGCTTCTACCCTCATGAGCTCGAGCTCGCCGAGCTGGTCTTGGTGGCCGAGATGGCCTGGGCCGACGGCGAGGTTCAGCCCATCGAGCGCTACCTGCTCGAGCGGTACTGTGACGAGCTCGTCGAGCTCGCGAACCTGCGCCGCCCCGACGCCCCGCTCACCCGCCAGCGCGCTCGCCGCCAGCTCAACCGGTTGCTCCGACGCCCCCTTTCGGCCGCGCAGCGCCGGCGCGCCCTCGACGCCCTGCGGGTGCTCTGGAGCTCGGCGCCCCATGGCTCGGCCGCTCGTTACCGCGCCCTCGAGCAGGCGACCCAGGTCGCCGACGCCGCCGGCGAGCCCCGGTGGCACCGCGCCGAAGAGCGCTGGCAGGCAAGGCTCCTCATGGCCCTGAACGAGGGCGAGCGGTGACGAGAGTTCTGAAGGTCGAAATGTGGCGAGCGACCTTTCGTAAAGGACAACCCGGCTGAAGGTGCAAAAGATCGACCCATGCACCCGACCCCCAACGCCGACATGATGACCGCCCGGCGCACGCTGAAGCGCCTCGGGCTCGCTGGCCCCGACATCTACCTCGCCGAGCTGATACCGGCCGTCGAGATGGCCTGGGCCGACGGCAGCATTCACCCGAGCGAGCGGGCGCTGCTCGAGGCCTACTGCGACCAGCTGGTGGCGCACCTGAACGTGATGGCCGGCGCGCCCGTGTTCTCGGGCAAGCGGGCGCGGGCGGCGCTCGACCACATGCTCAGTCGCAGACTCTTGCCGCACGAGCGGCACGAGGCGTTGCTGGCGCTGAAGGTGCGGGCGAGCCAGACCGCAGAGGGTGCACAGATGGTTCATCGGTTGGTCGAGTGGACCGAGGCGGTCGGCGCGGTCGCCGGGCAGCCCGCGTGGGACACGCGCGAGCTGTTCTGGCTGCAGACCGTGCTGCGCATCTTACAGGTCGAGCAATGAGCGCGCCCGACGCGCTGCTCGGCGAGCTCTTGCCCGCCGTCGAGATGGCCTGGGCCGACGGCACGATTCAAGACGGCGAGCGCGCGGCCCTCGAGGCGTACTGCTTCGAGCTGACCAGCGCGCTGAACGCGCAGCTCGGCGCAACGGTCTACACGGGCGCCGAGGCGCTGAAGCTGCTCGACGTGCTGCTCCGCGCGAGGTCGCCCGTGCTGGGCCGGGCGCAGACGCTCGAGTGGCTCGCAGCCGAGCTCGAGCGGCGCCCCGATGGGCAGCGTGCTCGAGAGCGAATGCTCCGCTGGTGCAAGGTCGTCGCCGAGGCCGGCGGCGAACCCGCGTGGCACGAAGCCGAAGAGCAGTGGATGCAGCAGCTCGTGGCCCGCTTCGGCGCCGGCCTCGAAGTTGGACGGTGAGCCGTTCGGCCCGACTGACGACGTCGATGGTGCACGAGTACGAGGGCGTGAAGGTCGCGCTGCTCACCCAGCACGGCAAAGAGCTCGCGGTGGGGCCGCCGCTCGCGGCCGCCTTTCGGGCCAAGGTGGTTCGGGTCACCGGGTTCGACACCGACCTGCTCGGCACGTTCACCCGCGAGACGCCCCGCCCCGGCACGGCCCTGCAGGCCGCTCGCGCGAAGGCGCGGGTCGGGCTCGCCCTCTCGGGCCTCGACTTCGCCATCGGCAGCGAGGGGCAGTTCGGCCCCGACCCGCTCGGCTTCTCGTCGTGGGACGAAGAGCTGCTCGTGTTTCTCGACGCGAGGCGGGGGCTCGAGGTGACGGCCCGCGCCTCGGGCCCCGCGCGCCGCACCCACGGTGAGGTGCAGACCCTGCCCGAGCTGCTCGCGCTGGCTCGCGTCGCCGGCTTCCCGTCGCACGGGCTGGTGCTTCGACCCGACGGGCCCGACGGCGCTCCGGTCACGAAGGCCGTGACGGGCGAAGCGCAGCTGCGCGCCGAGTTCGCTCGAGCCAGGCGCGCCAGCCGCGCGGGTGTCGTGTTCGCCGAGAGCGAGCTGCGCGCGCACCTGAACCCCACGCGCATGGGCGTCATCGCGCGGGCCGCAGAGGCGCTCGTGGCGCGCTTGAGCGTGCCGTGCCCGGGGTGTGGCTCGCCGGGCTTCGGCCTGGTCGAGCAGGTCTCGGGCCTGCCCTGCCGCAGCTGCCGGGCGCCCACGCGAGCACCTCGGGCCGAACGCCACGGCTGCCCCGCGTGCGCGTACACCCACGTTCGTGAGGTGCCCGGGTTCGCCGAGCCCCGCCACTGCGACGCATGCAACCCGTGACTTGGTGCGGTGCGAAGAAGACACCCACCTCGGAGAAGATCGCCTCGCATTGCGCCCGTCGTCATCGCCGTGCTCGCGAAAGAGCCCCGCATGATTTCGAAGCATCGAAAAGTCGACGTTCGCCGTAACGAATGGACGCAGAGGCGCGAGGTGGAAAAGACGCCTTCATGACTCGCGGGCTCGCGCTCTCTTGCGCTCTGCTGTCGGCCTCAGCCGTCGCCGAGCCCCGACGCGCCTCGCTCGCGGTGCTCCCGTTCAGCGCCGAGAAGCTCGAGACCGACGTCGACCTGCTCGTCGAGTGGCACACCGTCGCCGCGCTCGCCGCGAGCGGGCGGTACGCCGTGTACCACCCCAAGCAGGTGCGCGAGCTGTTGCGCCAAGAGGGCCTCGACCCCGACGCGCCGGTCGCCCGCGCCGACGCGCCGCGCCTGCTCGAGGGCCTCGGCGTCGAGCGCGGCGTGTTCGCTCAGCTCACGCGCGTCGGCGTGGGCTACCGGCTCGAGGGCGCGGTGTCTGGGGCGACCGGCGCCGCACGCGCCTTCAGCGTCACGCTGCCCGACGGCCTCGCCCCCAGCATCGCGAAGGCGGCCGAAGACGTCGCCGCCGCCGTCGATGCGCTCTGGCAGCAGCACCTCGCGCCGGCCACCGTGCCGCAGGTCTACCGCGAGAACCTCGTGCACCCGAAGAGCTGGGCGAGATGCCTCGAGCGCCTCAACCGCCTGCCGACCAGCCTCGACCACCCCGGTGTCGTCACGGCCGCCGAGCTCGACGACCTGGTCGTTTCGTGCCGCGTCGCCGCGCAGCAGAACCCCGCCCACGCGCCCACCCTCTCGGCGCTCGCGCTCGCCCTCGCCACCGCCGGCGACGACGTCGAGGCGGGCCGGCTCATCGGTCAGCTCGGCTCGGCCGGCGAGCCGTTGCCGCTCTGGTGGCTCGCGCGCTTCTGGCTCGCCGCCCGCTACGACTCGGGCGACCACGGGCTCCAGGTGCTCGAGCACGCCGCGCGCGTTCACCCCGAGCAGCTCATCTTCCCCGCGCTGCGCGTCGAGCTGCTCGAGCGGCTGGGGCGCCCGACCGCGGCCCTCGATGCCGCCCGTTCGTACCAGGCGCTCTTGCCGGGCTCCGCCCCAGCGCTGGGTCACCTCGCGAGGGCGCTGAGCGGGGTCGGGCGACACGATGAGGCCGTCGAACGCGCCCGCGAAGCCGCCGCCGCGTTTCGCAGCGGTCGCCAGGCTCGCCTCGAGCTCGCCACCCAGCTGCTGAAGGTGGGCGGCGGCGCCGAGGCACTCACCCTGCTCGAGGGGCTGCGCCGAGACGGCCCCGCCTCGGAGGTCGCCCACGTTCGGCTCGCCGAGGCGCAGCTCAGCCTGGGCCGCGCAGACGCGGCGCTGCGCCAGGCGAAGCTCGCCCTCTCGGGCGCCGCCAGCCCCCACGCGTGGCTGCCGCGGGGCCGCGCCTGGTACGAGCTGGCCGTCGCCGCCGCCCATGCGCGGGCGCCCGAGCTCGCGAGGCTCGCCCTGGGTGCGTCTCGTGCCACCGGCTTCGAGCCGCCTCAGCTCGACCCGTGGCTCGAGCCGCTCACGCTCGACCTCGACGCCGAGGCCCCCGAGCGGCCCCAGACGCCCGCGCTCGAGGTCTTGAGCCCTCTGGACTTTCGCGTGCCGAGCCCGAAGCCTGCCCCCGAGTCGAAGCGGCTGCCGCGGTGGTTCGCGCCGGCCGTGCCGGGCCTCGAGCGCTCGCCGTTCACGAGCGGGCCGGTGCTCGAACGCTGAGCCATACTCGAGCGATGCGGCAGCTCAACTACCACCACCTGCGCTACTTCTGGGCCATCGCGCGCGACGGCAACCTGACGCGCGTCGCCGAGCGACTGAGGGTCTCACCGTCGGCCCTGTCTTCGCAGCTCAGGCAGCTCGAAGCGCAGCTCGACGAGAGGCTCTTCGAGCGCGTCGGTCGAACGCTGGTGCTCACCGAAGCCGGCGCCGTCGTGCTCGCGCACGCAGACACCATCTTCGAGGCGGGCGAAGAGCTGCTCGCCACCATCGCCGAGGGCCGCAGCCCAAAGCACCCGCTGAGGGTCGGCGCTTCGGCGACGCTGTCGCGAAACTTTCAAGAGTCGTTCGTCGAGCCGCTGCTTCGCGACGAAGGCGCCCGGCTGCAGCTCGTCGCCGCGAGCCAAGACGAGCTGCTCGAGCGACTCAAGGGGCATGAGCTCGACGTCGTGCTCGCGAACCGCCCGCCGCAGGCCGACCGCGCGCGCGGGCTCGCGTGCCGGCTGCTCGCCCGTCAGAAGGTGAGCCTCATCGCGCGCCGGGCGCGGCGCCGGTTTCGCTTCCCCGCCGACGTCGAAGGCGCACCGATGCTGCTGCCGGGCGCCGGCAGCGCCCTGCGCGCGGGGTTCGACGCCGTGTGCGAGCGCCACCGCGTCAAGCCCAGGGTGGTCGCCGAGGTCGACGACATGGCGATGCTTCGCCTGCTCACGAGAGACACCCGCGCCGTGGCGCTGCTGCCGCCCGTCGTCGTTCGCGACGAGCTGCGGTCGGGGGTGCTTCGCGAGGCGGCCGCTGTCCCGGGGCTCTACGAAGAGTTCTACGGCATCACCGCGGAAAGAAAGTTCCAGCACCCGCGGCTCGCCGCGCTGCTCGAGACCTCGGCCAACCAGCTGCTTCAGACCCACTCGCCCCGGCGGTAGGCCCGCACCCTGCGCTCGCCGTCGTCGAGCTGAAAGAGGTCGAGCCAGCCGTTCTCGACGAGCGACCGCACCATCGGGTGCCTGGCGAGCACGGCCTCGATCGCCCGGCGAGGCGCCTCGATGTAGACCGCGAGCCTCAGCGGCTCGTGCACCCACCGGCTGCCGTCGTGCAGCGACTGAAGCGGCAAGCCGATGCGCAGGTCGCCGCCGTTGCCCTCGAACACGCCGAGGTGCCCACCGACCACGTTGTGCAGCACCTTGTTGCCGCTGCCGTAGTGCTCGTTGTCGACGGTCGACGCGTAGTACTGAAAGTTGATCCACTGGGTGACCACCATCGGCGCCGTCATGATCAGCTCGAGCACCTCGTGGTTCTCGTCTTCCCGGTGCCGGTACTCGTGCAAGAACGACCGGCCCTTCACGTCGAGGTGCCGGCAGTGCTCTCGCGGGGCCACGATGAACGCCGCGTTGCCGGCCAGCCCCCACTCGGGTCGAACCTGCGCCCAGTCTCTCGCGCGCAGCGCGACGGCCTCTGCGAGGCGCTCGGGCGCGACCGACTGAAGCCCGAGCGACGGCGCCCGCTCGGCCCGCGCGATGGCGCTGGCCGCCGTCAGCTCGGTTCGCAGCGCCGCGAGGTCGCCGCGGTGAGACGCGGGCAGCTCGACGACGTCGAACAGCTCGACCTCGTCGGTCGTGGTGTTGTGCAGCCCGGCGATGAACCAGGTGCTCTCGGGCACCCGAATGCCCCGCGCGTGCAACCCCGCGCGAACGGCCGGCTCGTTCAGCAGCGCGGCGGCGGCCCGCGCGTTCACCTCGCCGGTCTGGCCGCAGCAGGCCCCACAGTCGAGCCCCGCGGCATGGGGGTTGTTGCGCGTCGCGCTGCCGTGCCCCGCGAGCAGCACGAGCCTCGCGAAGCCATGGGTGAGGCTCATTGCGCGCAGCATGCCCGCGGCGAGCTCGGCGCGCGCCGCCGCGTCGAGCGGCTCGCCGCCGACGTGGCCCTCGAGCCTCGGTGCGCGCCGTGCCCGCTCGGCCGGGGTGAGCCCGGCCTCGTCGATTGCGCGCGGCTCGACGAGCCCGAGGGTCTCTTCGGCCAGCGCGACCGCGTGCGACACGCCGAACGCCTCGACGAACGTGAAGGTCGAGACCGGGTCGGCCTTGAAGCCTCGCCACGCGCTCACGCCCATGAGGCGCTGGCCGCGCCCGCTCTCACCCAGCCCCAGGTCGGTCACGCGCAGCCGCGGGGCGAGCAGGCCCGGCAGCTGGGGCCGCGGCGCGGCGGCCCCCGCCGGCTGGTAGTCGATGGGCAGCCCGAAGAAGCCCGCGAACCCCAGCGTCTGAACCGGCACCGCCGACCTCTCGAGCGCGCGCCGGTACGGCTCGGAGCGAACGTCGATGCAGAAGACCGCCTGCACCGCTGGGCGCGCCGGCCGCTCTGCGGTGAGGCCTTCGACGAGCGCGCGGCTCACCGGCTCTCGAAATGCCAGCTCGAGGGCGCTCTGCAGCACCCAGTCGAGGTCGTAGCACCCTGCCGCCGCGGCAGGCGGAGGCCACGCGGCCTTCGCGCGCTGCCACCGCGCCGCGAGCGCCTCGCCCGAGCCGCGAAAGAGCATGAGCTCCCACGCGAGACGAATCGCGAGCAGCTCGGTGAGCGCCGCGTCGTCGCCCCCCGCGAGCCGCGCCGACCACCGCCGGTAGGCGCACCACGAGGCCCAACCGTTCTGGTCGAGCAAGAGGCTCCACAGGTAGTCGACCTCTTCGTCGGCCGTCACCCCGAGCGCCTCGAGCGCCACGCCGAGCAGCGCGTCGGCGGTCGTCGGCAGCGCGGCGGCGCACCCCGCGTACGTGTCGAACCCCATCAGCAGCGCCGGCGCCCGGTCGCCGAGCGCCTGGCGGTGCCAGCTCGCGTAGAGCCCGCCGCGCCGGTCGGGGCCGAGCGTCGCCTGGCCCTCGTCGAAGTAGGCCGCGCAGAACTGGCTGACGCTGTGCGTGACGAAGCTCCGCCACGACTGCGAGTGCACCAGGTCGCGTTGTGAGTCTGCCACGTCGGCCACACGGGCGCGCACCGGCAGCACGGGGTCTGCCCTGCCGAGCAGCGCGCGGAGCTGCTCGAGGGTCGCGGCCGAGCCGCACTGCTCGAGCGCCCGGGCGAGGTGCTCGTCGCGCAGCCGGCCGTCGCGGTAGGCCTCGCGGTACCAGGCGCGCGGCATCAACAGCTTCGCTCCCGACGTCACGGCGAGCCGCCCGGCCACGTCGCGAACGTGCTCGCCGACCATGCCGAAGAACGGGTTCACGGCGATGAACCGGTCGAGCGGCCACGTGGGGGCGATGCGGGCGCATGCCGCGTCGACGGCGGGGCGGTGGTCTCGAGGCCCACTGAACAGGGCGGGCGGAGTCGTCTCTCGCGGCAGGGCTTCCGTCGTCGTCATGGTCAGGCCTCCAGGGGCTTCGGGTTCGAGAGCGGGGTGGGCGTCTTTCGCGCGGGCAGCCGGGGCGGCCAGAGCCTAAAGGTGAGCCGCGTGAACAGCTCGTCGAGGTACAGGCCCGCGAAGAGCCGCGGGTACAGCGCGCGCGCCAGCGGCCCCTCTGGGCGCAGCGCGAGCGACGTCTTGAGCCCGAACAGCGCGACGAAGCCCAGGCCCACGAGCGCCAGCGCGCCGAGGTGTGGCGGCGCGGCTTCTGGCAGCG
>JAEUJP010000594.1 GCA_016793725.1 Myxococcaceae bacterium
GGGAAGGCGAAGACGAAGCGGCGCTCTTCGGCCGACGCGAGCAGCCCGCCCTCGCGGCGCACCACGTCGAGCAGCACCTTCAAGCCCTCGGTCGTTCTCACGCCGAGCAGGGCGGCCCGGCGCGCCTGGGCTGACTTCGGCCGGTGCGCCGCGGCCACGGCGACCGCGGCGTCAGTGGCCGACACGGCGGCGAGCTCGGCCAGCAGCTGGCCCGCGTCGCTCGGCCGCTGCGCGGGCTCCTTCGCGAGCAGCCGCGCGAGCACCGGCTCGAGCGACGGCCACCGCACGCCACACTCCGACAGGGGCCGGGCCACGCGGCGCACGTGTGCATCGCGCAGCTCGGCGGCCGACCCGGTGAAGACGGGCTCACCGGTCACCAGCTCGAACAGCACGGCGCCGAGCGCATAGAGGTCGGCGGCCGGGCCCGCGCTCGAAGCGTCGATGCACTGCTCGGGCGCCATGTAGTGCGCGGTGCCCGCCCGGTCTGCGACGTGCGAGCCGGCGAGCCCGAAGTCGAGCAGCGCGACCTCGCCCGACGTTCGCAGCCAGAGGTTCTCGGGCTTCACGTCGCGGTGGCTGAGGCCCCGTGCGTGTACGACGTGCAACAGCTCTGCGGCGCGGCGCACGAACGCGAGCGCCTCGGCCGGCTCGACGGGCCCGGCCGCCTCGCGCTGCGCGAGCGTCTGACCGTGCAGCTCCTCCATCAGCAGCCACGAGCCCTCGCGCCAGCGGCCCGAAGCGTAGAGCTGCGGCGTGTGCGGCGCGCCGAGCGCTTTGAGCGCCGCCGCCTCGCCGCCGAGGTCGCTCTGCGACAGCTTCAGCGCGAAGCGGTCGCCGTGGCGATCTCGCACGGCGAAGACCTGGCCCATGCCGCCGGCGCCGAGCGCGGCGACGGCGACGAGGCCCTCGGGCAGGTCGCGCGGCAACGGCGGCGCAGGCGCGGCGGCGACCCGCTCGACGTCGGGGTGAAGCGGGCAGGGGGCTCCGGCGAGGAGCCTCTTCTGGCAGCGGGAGCACCGCACGGTGAGCCCTCAGTGTCTCAGGACCTTCACTCGAGCGCTGCGCGAATCGCGACGCCCGCGCCGGCGAGCGACTCACCCGCGATGAGCCCGGCCGCGATCGGCGCGGCGTACGCTTCGGCCGCGGCCTTCTTTCGTCGAGCCCAGACGAACGCGAACACGGCGCCGGCCGCGAACGCGAGCGAAAGTGAGGGAGGCAGCAGCAGCGCGAGCCCGAGCGCCGTCGGCGACGGCAGCCACGTGCGCGCCCACGTCGACGACGCCTCGAGCAGCGCGAGCGCGACGCCGAGCGCGAGGGCCACGAGCGAGACGGTGGCGGCTCCGGCGGGCAGCGCCGAGGCGCCCTCGACGAGCACGCGCGCGGTCGAGGCGAACACCTGTGCGGCCGGCACGGGAAAGCCGCCGGTGCCGAGCTTCGCGGCCGACGGCACGAGCACCACGAACAGGGGCGCGATGAGCGCACCACCGACGGCGCACCCGAGCAGCTGCGCGGTGAGCTGCCGGCGCGGCTCGACGTCGAGCAGCGCGCCGGTCTTCAGGTCGGTCATCAGGTCGGCCGCCGACGCCGCGGCACCGGCAGTGAGCCCGCCGCCCATCACGTTCGAGCCCGCCGCGCCGGGCAGCGGGCCGAGCGCCAGCTGCGAGAGCTGCCCGAGCGGGCCACCCGGCGTCACGTCGGTCTCGCCGGTGACGCGGCACGACACGAGGCACGCCGGCGCCGCGAGCGCGATCGCGAGGCCGGCGGTGAGCCACGACAGGCCGAACGCCGCGTGGGCGACCACGACGAGCGCGACCGCCACCACGCCCGCGGCGGCGAGGTGCGTGCGCCACGGCAGCGGCGCGGCCTGCCGGGGCGCCGAGGGTGGCTTGCGCGCCCGCAGCATGCGCAGGCCCGCGAACGTGAAGTGGGCGAGCGCGGCGCCGGCGAACAGGGCGACGCCGGGCCACATCGAGAACGTGGCGACGCCGCCGACATCGGCGCTCGCGAGCAGGCCCTGCCTCGACCACAGCGGGCCGAAGACGCCGAAGCCGAGCACGGCGCCGAGCAGCAGGGTGAGGCCGAGGCGCAGGCCGAGCAGGGCGCCGGCGCCGACGGCGAGCAGGCTCAGGTCGAGCCCGAAGCCCCAGGGTGAGATCGACGCGACCGGAGCCCAGGTGGCGGGCACGAGGCGAAGGCCGTCGCGCAAGAGCGTGACGGCGCCGGCGGCGGCGAGCGAGCCGAAGAGGGCGCGCGCCTGGCGTACGGCGCGCTCGCCCTGCTCCCACAGCGAGCGCAGCGCGACGGCGGCGGCGGTGCCCGAGGGAAACGGCAGCGGCTCGCGCTCGATGAACGTCGCCCTCAGCGGCCACGCGAGCAGGCAGCCGTAGAGAGAGATGAGCACCGTCCACACTGCGAGCACGGCGGCCGGCGGAGGTCGACCTTCGAGCAGCACCCAGGCGGCCGCGCTCGAGGCGAGCGTGCTGCCCGTCGAGTAGCCCGCAGCCGACGCGAGCGACTGGGTCATGGTGCCCTCGGCCATCGAGAAGGGCACCCGCGCCGTGCGCCGCAGCGCGCCCGCGAGCGTCACCGCGGTGAGCGCGACGCCGACCGACAGGCCCGTCTTCAGGCTGAAGACGAGGTTCGCGACGCCGAGCCCGGCGCCGACCACGGCGCCCAGCGCCAGCGCTCGCGCCGTGAGCGGGTTGGTCGTCACAGGGCCCTCTCTATCACCGCGCTGAGGTGAGTTGATTCGGATGCACGCGCACCGCGCAGGCGTCGAGCTGCGAGCTCGCGAGAGACGCGGGGCGCGTCGCGCCGCAACCGAATCGACTCGACTCAGCGCGGGTCTACTTCGCGATGGTGATGGCGGGCCCGGTGTGAACCACGTTCGCGACGCTCATCTCGAACAGCTGGCTGAGCAGCGCGAACGCCTTCAGGTTCCACGGGTAGCCCGCCTCGGGCTTCACCGCGTAGTAGCGGCCGTTCAACCGCACCGAGAAGCCCACGTCGCCCGGCGCGCTGTCGCTCACGGCGATGCCGAGCGTGACGACGGGGTTCTCGGTCACGTTCGGTGTGCGCGCGTCGGGCTTCACGTCGACCTCCTGCTCTTCTTCGATGCTGCGGCCGACGAACGTGAGCACCTCGTGAAAGCTGCGGAGCCTCAGGCGGCCGTGAAGCGGCAGCTCGCCGCCGGGCCTGCCGGCGCGAATGTCGATGAGCACGTCGTTGAACGGCACCTCTTCGGCTTCGGCGTGCAGGGTGCGGCGCTCGGCGTCGGTGAGCTCGGCGGGGTCGTAGTTGCTGATCATGACGCGGCCGTTCACGCGCTTCGTGACGGTGTAGACGCGCTTCGCCGGGTCGAACGTCAGCGAGAACTCTTTCAGCGTGGTCTCGAACGACTCGGGCGTCACGCTCTCGGCGGGCAGCACCCACTGGTGCTGGAAGTGCAGCGGCTCGACCGAGAGGTGGTGACGGTCTTGAATCGACGAGAGGTGCGACACGACGCGGCGCCACAGCGCGTAACCCTCTTTGTCCGACGGGCGGTTTCTGTGCACGCCGATGAACTCGGGCGGGCCGTGCTCGATGCGCACCTCGGCGCCGAGCAGCCTCAGGAGCGCGTCGACGTCGTAGCCCTGCCGGAGCAGCAGCGTGAGCTTCTGCTCTTGAAACGGCGTGAGCAGCCGCTGCGTGAACTCGTCGCCCTGCATCGGCGCGATGCTGACGGTCGGGTTCTCTTCGGTGCCGCCGCCGACCTGGGGCACGGGCAGCCAGCCGAGGTCGCCGGTCGCCGCTGGCCCGATGCCGCCGCTGAAGGCGAAGCGGTACGTCGCGACGATGTTCGACACGGCCGTGAAGTGCATCGGCAGGCTCTGGTGCGCCCGCGCGATGTTGAGCAGCAAGAGCTTCGACATGCTCTCGCTGGTGGTGGTGTCGTAGTCGAGCACCACGCCGTCGAGACGCGTGGTGGTCACGCAGGCGGTCAGCAGCACAACGGCCAGCACGCTCGGGCGCATGTCGTCGGCGAGACTACCCGTGAGGCTGTGCGCCGCCAGATTGCGGCCGACATTCCGGCCATCGCGATTCCCGAATTCCGCGGTAGCGTTCGCGGCCTCGCATGCGAGGAGCGTACGACTACGATCTGCTCGTCATCGGCAGCGGCCCGGCCGGTGAGAAGGGCGCGGCCCAGGCCGCCTACTTCGGCAAGAAGGTCGCCCTCATCGAGCGCGAAGAGGTGCTCGGCGGCGCGTCGGTCAACACGGGCACGCTGCCGTCGAAGACGCTGCGCGAGACGGCGCTCTACCTCTCGGGGTTTCGCCAGCGCGGGCTGCACGGCGTCGACCTGAGCCTGAGCCGCGCGGCGACGGTCGACGAGTTTCTGTACCGCGAGCAGCGCGTCATCGCCGAAGAGCGCAAGCGCATCGCCGACAACCTGTACAGCCACAAGATCGTGCACATCAAGGGCGACGCCCGCTTCGTCGACCCGCACACGCTCGCGGTGCGGCGGCCGGGCTGGCCCGAGTCGCACGTGTCGGCCGAGTTCATTCTCGTGGCCACCGGGAGCTCGCCGTTTCGGCCGCCGATGTACCCGTTCGACCACGCGCACGTCTACGACTCCGATGAGATCGTGCGGGTCGACTTCATACCCAAAAACCTCGCCGTCATCGGCGGCGGCGTCATCGGGTCTGAGTACGCGTGCCTGTTCGCGGCGCTCGGCGTGAAGGTGATGCTCGTCGAGTCGCGCCCCACGCTGATGGGCTTTCTCGACGGCGAGATGTCGCTGCTGCTCGCCGAGCGCATGAAGAGCCTCGGCATCGACCTGCGCCTCGGCGAGACCGTCGAAGAGGTCACGCTGCTCGCGCGCGGCGTCGCGCTCGGCCTCAAGTCGGGCGCCCGCTTCGAGGCCGACATCGTGCTCGTCGCGGCCGGCCGCGAGGCCAACACCGCCACGCTCGACCTGGCCAAGGCCGGCCTCGTGGCCGGCAAGCGCGGCGCGCTCGAGGTCGACGAGCGCTACCGCACGAAGGTGCCGCACATCTACGCTGCGGGCGACTGCATCGGCTTCCCCGCGCTCGCCGCCACCTCGATGGAGCAGGCCCGCATCGCCGCCGTCAGCATGTTCGGCTACAACTACAAAGAGTCGCTCGCGCCGATTCTGCCTTACGGCATCTACACGATTCCCGAGACGTCGATGGCGGGCGAGACCGAAGAGACGCTGCAGGCGAAGAAGGTGCCGTACGTCGCCGGCTACGCGCGCTTCAACGACAACGCGCGCGGCAAGATCATCGGCGAAGCCTACGGCCGCCTGAAGCTGCTGTTCGGCGTCGACGACCAGAAGCTGCTCGGCGTACACGTCATCGGCGAGGGCGCCACCGAGCTCATTCACATCGGCCTCGCCGCGATGCTGCAGAACGCGAACGCCGACCTCTTCATTCGCATGTGCTTCAACTACCCGACGCTCTCTGAGACGTACAAGTACGCGACCTACGACGCGCTGGGAAAGATGAAGACCGTCGCCGCGATTCAGAGCGGGCAGACGTAGCCGGCGCCCGTCGCGCCGCAGGTCATGCCCGAGCACGCGCAGGTGCCGGTGCCGACGCCGCCGTCCATCGTCACCGCGCGGCAGTCGGCGAGGCCGCCGTCGGTGAAGCGGTCGTAGCAGCACGGCAGGTTCGTGGTCGCCATGTCGCTCGTGTTCCCCGGCAGGCTGCACGTGCCGTTCGGCGTGAACGTGCACGTGTGTGCGCCCGAGCTGCGCATGTTCGGCAGGCAGGCTTCGCCCTCGCGGAGCGTCGGGCGAAACGTGCCCACACACGTGCCGGCGTCGTTGATGAGGTCGCAGACCGAGTTCGCCGTCGGCACGCAGTCGGTCTCGTCGCCACACGGAGAGCCGAACCCGGCCCACTGCGTCGGCGCCTGGCAGCTGCGGTTCGTGCCCCAGCCCGCGCACTGGTGTGACGCACACTCGTAGTCGCGGCAGCACCGCGCCGAGCTGCCGAGCGAGCGCGGCGCCGCCGTCGGGTTGCAGTGCGGCAGCGGGTAGCCTGCGTCGTACCAGAGCGCTCCGCCGCCTGCGGTCGCACCACCTCCTGCCGTCGCGCCGCCTCCTGCCGTGTTCACGCCGCCCGCCGCGTTCACGCCGCCACCGCCCGCGGCCTCGTTCCCACCGCCGGCCGGCGAGGTCATCGAGCAGAACCCGTTCGTGCAGCTGCCCGCGCAGCACGGCGTCGACGAGTCGCACGCGAACGTCGGTCGCACGCAGCAGCCGGCCGGCCCGCACTCGCACTGCCCGCTCGCCGCGCAGTACTTCTGCTTGTCACCCTCGAAGTTGCACGAGAGCAGCACGAGCAGCGTGAGGCCGAGCGCGCGCGTCACCGCGACGCCCCGAGCATGACGATGAGGCCGGCCACGAGCGCGGTCACGATGCCGGCGCCGAGCAGCACGAACCCCACCGTCTGCTGCAGCGAGCCGTCGCGCGCGACCGCAAAGGCGCCCGGTGGGGCGAGCATCGAGCTCGGGTTGGTGAGCCGGGCGCTCGAGCTCGCCGCCAGCCCGAAGCACAGGCCCGACGCCGCGAGCAGCGCCGCCGCCGCGCCGTAGCCCAACCCCAGCGCCACCTTCGTGCCGGTCGGCACCCTCTTCGAGGGCCGCAGCTGCTCTGCGATGTCTTCGGCCGCGCGCGACAGTGTGCCGGGCAGGGCGTCTTCGCTGCCCACCTCGTCAGAGAACAGGGCGAGCGTGGCCCCCGTGCTCGCCGAGGTCACCTTGACGTTCACCGTGTAGCGGGTGCCGAAGCGGCCGAGCGAGCCCGAGACGACCGCATCGACGCCCAGGGCCGAGCTCAGCTCGGCGAGGCACGAGTTGTCGCTGTCTGCGCACCCGAGCAGCTGCTTCTGCCGCTCGACGCCGAGCAACGCGACGAGGTCGTTCGAGGTCGTCACGCTGAACCCCTGCTTCCCCAGCTGGCGGGCGAAGTGGTCGGCCGCGACGTCTTCGATGCCCTCGCCCACGTTCGCGCGCGTGAACCCGAGGGCCGCGATCTTCTGCGGTGCAGCCGCCGTCATCACCACCGCCACCCACACGAGCATCGAGCGTGCGCCACGGTAGCGCAGTCGCAGCATCTTTTCGCAATGTCGCGGGGTCGGCGCTAAAGGTCAGGGCCAACATGATCCACGCCGTCGTCATGGCCGGGGGCTCGGGCACCCGCTTCTGGCCCCTGTCTCGCACGAAGCGCCCCAAACAGTTCCTCCCCCTCACCGGCGGCTCCCCGCTCATCGCCGAGACCTTCAAGCGCGTGCCCGGCATGAAGCCGTGGGTCGTGTGCGGCAAGGTTCACGCGCCCTTGGTCAAGAAGCTGCTGAAGAAGGTGAAGGTCGTCGTCGAGCCCCAGGCGCGCAACACGGCGCCCGCCATCGCGCTCGCCACGGCGCACGTCGCGCACGAAGACCCCGACGCCGAGGTCATCGTGCTGCCGTCAGACCAGCACGTCGCCGACCTCGCCGCGTTCGGCCAGGCGCTCGACAAGGCGCGCGCGACGGCCGCCGACGGCTACGTCGTCACGCTCGGCATCACGCCGACGCGCCCCGACACCGGCTACGGCTACATTCAGGTCGGCGAGGCCTTCGGCGCCGCGCGCAAGGTGAAGCGCTTCGTCGAGAAGCCGAGCCTCGAGATCGCCGAGTCGTACGTGAAGGCCGGCGACTATCTGTGGAACGCGGGCATGTTCGTCTTTCGCGCGAAGACGATGCTCGCCGCCTTCGAGAAGCACATGCCCGAGCTGCACGCCGCGCTCGTCGAGCTCTCGAGCACCATCGGCACCAAGAAGTACGACGCGGCGCTGAAGAAGCTGTTCCCCAAGATGCCGGCGACCAGCATCGACTACGGCGTCGCCGAGCGCGCCGACAACATCGCCGTCGTCCCGGGCAGCTTCGGCTGGAGCGACGTCGGCTCGTTCAACGCCCTGCCCGAGGTGCGCACCGCCGACGCGAACGGCAACGTCGTCGAAGGCAAGGGCGCCATCGTCATCGACTGCACGAACTGCGTGGTGCTCGCGCGCGAGCGGCCGCTCGCGGTCGTCGGTATGAATGACACGGTCGTCGTCGACGCGACCGACACGGTGCTGGTGCTGCCCAAGGCCAGGAGCCAGGACGTGCGCAAGGTGGTAGAGCGTTTGAAGGCCGACAAGAAGCTCGAGCGATACCTATGAACCCCCAGATCTTTCGCGAGTACGACATCAGAGGCGTGGTCGACAAAGACCTGAACGACGACACCGCCGAGAAGCTCGGCCGCGCGCTCGGCACCCTGTGTGCGCGCGCCAAGGGCCACAGCCTGGCCGTGGGCCGCGACTGCCGGCTGCACTCGACGCGGCTGCGCGACGCGTTCGTGAAGGGCGTCATCGCGACGGGCACGAACGTGCTCGACGTCGGCGTCGTGCCGACCCCGGTCGTCTACTACGCGGCGAACACGCTGCCGGTCGACGGGCTGTGCATGATTACCGGCAGCCACAACCCGGCCGAGTACAACGGCTTCAAGCTGGGCTTGGGCAAGACGACGTACTACGGCGAAGACATTCAGAAGGTGCTGAAGCTGATTGTGGGGGCAGACTTTCACCGCGGCGATCGGCCCGGGCACGTGACGACGTTCGACGCGGTCACGCCGTACCAGCACTTCGTGAAGTCGACGGTGTCGCGCGGCCGCAAGCTGAAGGTCGTGGTCGACGCCGGCAACGGCGTGGGCGGGCCGACGGCGGTCGCGATGCTGACGGGGCTCGGCTACGAGGTGGTGCCGCTGTACTGCGAGATGGACGGGCGCTTTCCCAACCACCACCCCGACCCGACGGTGCCGAAGAACCTCGAGGCGCTGATCGCCGAGGTGAAGGCGAAGAAGGCCGACTGCGGCATCGCGTACGACGGTGACGCCGACCGCATCGGCGTGGTCGACGAGCGCGGTGAGATCATCTGGGGCGACAAGCTGATGATTCTGCTCTCGCGCCACGTGCTGAAAGACATGCCCGGCGCCGCCATCGTCGGCGAGGTGAAGTGCAGCTTCACCCTCTACGACGACATTCAGGCGAAGGGCGGCAAGCCCATCATGTGGAAGACGGGCCACTCGCTCATCAAGGCGAAGATGAAAGAGACCGGCGCGCAGCTGGCCGGCGAGATGAGCGGGCACATCTTCTACAAGCACCGCTTCTTCGGCTTCGACGACGCGCCGTACACGAGCGCGCGCCTGCTCGAAATTCTCTCATACGAGCAGAAGACGCTGTCGCAGCTGCTCGACGACGTGCCGGTGACGTACAGCTCGCCCGAGCTGCGGTTCGACACGACCGAAGAGAAGAAGTTCGCGGTGGTGAAGCGCGTGAAAGAGCTGCTCACCGGCAGGGGCACGGGGCTCATCGACATCGACGGCGTGCGGGTGACGTGGGCCGACGGCTGGGGCCTGGTGCGGGCGTCGAACACGACGCCGGTGCTGGTGGTTCGGTACGAGGCGAAGACGAAAGAACGGCTGGTTGAGATTCAGCGGCTCGTCGACGGCGCCATCGAGCAGGCGAAGAAAGACGTGGGGTGACGGGCCGATGATTCGGCTGAAGAACGCGACGGCGCTCTGCTACCGAATCTTCGACGTCGCCGAAGAGATCGACCTGAAGCGCGCGGCCGGCATGCTCTCGCAGAGCGTGTCGCGCATGACGTTCACGCGCGAGGGCAGCGAGTACGTGCAGCTGTCGAACCCGCCGCTCTCGGTCGAGCTGGGCACGCGGCCGCTCGCGCTGCGCGACGGTAAAATCGACGTTCAGGTCGCGGCGCGCCTGTTCGACCACGGCGCGCTGAGCGTCATCTTGCGAGTGCCGATTCCCGCCGGCACCTCGCTCGAAGACCTGATCCCCTTCGCTGACGAGCTGTACGACAGCCCCGCCATCGAGCGCGTGAGCAGCGAGGTGGTGGCGCAGCTGCGCGCGGCGCTCGGCCCCGCGTTCAAGGCCCCGCACCTGTGGGAAAAGAACGAGAGCTACACGGTGCTGCTCGCGAAAGACCTCGAGGGCGCTTCGACCCCGGCTGAAATTCTGGGCGCGCCCGAGCTCGCGCGCCTGCTCATCGGCGAGGTGAAAGAGAAGCAGCTTTCGCCCGAAGAGACCCAGATCGTGATCGAGCGCAGCTTCAGCTACGGCGCGCGAGATCTGGCCGTCGTCGACTGGAACGCGGCGTTCTTGTGGGAGCCCAGCGGCTCGTACGACATCGCCGACCTGCTCGAGGTCGCGAACGCCCAGCTGTTCGAGCTGCGCTACTACGACGACGTGCTCGACCGCGAGCTCACCCGCATCTACGACGCCATCGAGAGCAAGAAGACCGCCGGCGCCCTCATCTTCAGCCCTTACAAGAAGCTGATGCGCGAGCTGATGCTCACCGTCATCGAGCTCACCGAGTACAGCGAGCGCGTCGAGAACAGCATTCGTATCGTCGGCGACGTGTACCTGGCGCGGGTCTACGAGGCCGCCGTCGTGCAGCTGCGCATCGGCCCGTGGCAGTCACAGGTGACGCGCAAGCTGCGGCTCTTGAACCAGACCTACGAGCTCTTGAAGGGTGAGGTCGACACGGCGCGGTCGCTCACGCTCGAGGTGATGATCGTGCTGCTCATCGTGTTCGAGGTCGTGATGGCGCTCGTCAAGGTGGGCGGGCACTGA
>JAEUJP010000606.1 GCA_016793725.1 Myxococcaceae bacterium
CATCGGGCGGAGCGCTTCGCGCCTCCGGCGCGAAAACGGGAGCGAAGCGACCAGAAACCCGCGCCTCCGGCGCGAAAACGGGAGCGAAGCGCCCAGAAACTCGCGCCTCCGGCGCGAAAACGGGAGCGAAGCGACCAGAAACTCGCGCCTCCGGCGCGAAAACGGGAGCGCAGCGACCAGAAAACCCAGCCCCGCCTCAGCTCCGCAGCACCTCGCGCACCTTACGCAGGAGCACGTCGGGCGTGATCGGCTTGTGCAGCATCGAGACCTTCGCCTCGAACACGCCGTGGCGCACCACGTCGTCGTCGGTGTAGCCCGACATGTAGAGCACGATCATGTCGGGCCGCTGCTTCACGAGCCGCTCGGCGAGCTGGCGGCCCCCCATGCGCGGCATCACGACGTCGGTGAGCAGCAGGTGAATTTTGCCTTCGTGCTGCTCGCTCAGCACGAGGGCGTCGCCTGCGGTCTGCGCCTCGAGCACCTGGTACCCGTGCTGCCGGAGCACCCTCATCACCACCGTGCGCAGCGACGGGTCGTCTTCGACCAGCAAGACCGTCTCGGTGCCCTTCAGCTCGCTCTCGGGTATCGGCGCCTGCTCGGCGTCTTCTTCCTGACCGGCAGAGGGGAAGTACAGATCGAAGCGCGTGCCCTTGCCAGGCGTGCTGTCGACCCAGATGGTCGCCTGGCTCTGCTGCACGATGCCGAGCACCGTCGACAGGCCGAGGCCCGTGCCCTGCCCCACGCCCTTCGTGGTGAAGAACGGCTCGAAGATGCGCGCCTGGGTCTCGGCGTCCATGCCGACTCCGGTGTCGGCCACCGAGAGCTTCACGTGCGGGCCGGGCGTGACGCCGGGGCGCGTCGCCACGAACGCCGCGTCGAGGCTCACCGTCGACGTCTCGAGCGTCAGCGCGCCGCCCGACGACATCGCGTCGCGCGCGTTCACCACCAGGTTCAAGAGCACCTGCTCGAGCTGGCTCGGGTCGACCTTGATGGTCGAGCGGCCCGCGTTCATGTGCAGCCTGAAGTCGATGTGCTCGCCGATCAGCCGGCGCAACATCTTTTCCATTCTGCCGATCGCGTCGTCGAGCCCCACGCGCCGCGGCTGCAAGATCTGCTTGCGGCTGAACGCGAGCAGCTGCCGCGTCAGCGCCGCCGCGCGGTTGCCTGCGTCGGTGATGGCCATGCCGTACTCGCGCAGCGGGTCGCCCGCGTCGAGGTCTTTCACGACCATCATCGAGTAGCTCAAGATGACGGTGAGCAGGTTGTTGAAGTCGTGGGCGATGCCGCCGGCGAGGCTGCCGATGGCCTCCATCTTCTGCACCTGACGCAGCGTCTCTTGGCTGCGCTGCAGCTCTTTTTCGGCGCGCTTCAGCTCAGAGATGTTCTGCACCACCGCGATGCAGTTCGCCTCGTCGAGCAGCGCGACGCCGACGAGCACCGCGGCTCGCGTGCCGTCTTTGCGCAGCAGCTCTTTTTCCCACGGCCCCGCGTACCCCTGCTGCTGCAGCGTCGCGGTCGCGGCCTGGTCGGCCTTCGCCCACTCGGGGGGGGTCAGCGTGTCCCACGCGAGCAGGCCGGTGCTCAGGTCATCGCGCGTGTACCCCAACATCGACAGGTACATGTCGTTCGCGTCGTGAATCGTGCCGTGAAGGTCGGCGATGACGATGCCGACGAGCCCGCTCTCTGAGAGGCGGGCGAACCGCGCCTCGGAAACGCGCAGCGCGAGCGAGTCTCTGCGGTGGGTCGCGCGTGCCCGGCGCTCTTCGAGCTCGCGGGCGATCGCCGGCCGCAGCCGCGCGAGCCGCTCTTTGCCGATGAAGTCGCGCGCGCCCCGGCGCATGGCCTCGACGGCGACGTCTTCGCCGATCGTGCCCGAGAGCATGATGACCGGCACGTCGATGCCGAGCTCCTGCACGATCGCGAGCGCCTCGACCGCGCTGAAGCGCGGCAGCGACCAGTCGCTGAGCACGACGTCCCATTCGTTTTCGGTGAGCGCGCTGCGCATCGTCTCAGCCGAGTCGACGCGACGCACGACGGCCCGGCCGCCATCGCGGGCGAGCTCACGCCGAACGAGATCGGCGTCGAGGTCGTCGTCTTCGACGAGCAGCACCCGAATGGTCTGCCCGCTAATGGTGAAGCCCCCCCGACATATGCCTCCCGATGATGGCCCGGGTTGTACACCAGCATTTCGGCGGAAGCCTCGCTTCACCAACGGCTCGCGAAACGTCGCGGGCTTCTCGGCGCTCACCCTTCGGCGGCTGAGACCTGCCCTCGCCGGTGGCGATGACGTTCTTGCCTGCGACGGGAAGGGTGTCGCTCATGGTGAAGGCCTGCTGCAACGGTCGAGCCGTGCCGCAGCCCCCGCGGCCCCGCGTCGCGCGCTGCGAAGGCTTTGCGCGGCAGCCCCCGCCTGCCGCCGGCTTTGCGCCGGCCCCAAGCGCCGCCCTCGAGATGTCGCGCACTCGCGCGCGGCACGCCCGCTGCTGAACCCCGGCTCGGCCCGGCGGTGAAATGGGAGTCCGGGCGACGTCGAAACGAGGGCAGCGCGACGACGCACCGTGCACGGCACCGCATGCCGCGTGAGTTCGCCTCGTCGAGCCGCGCACCTCCCGACGATTGCCCGGGCTGTACCAGCAATCGAGGAGCCCCTACTCTTCGCCCGAAACGAGCCCGGCGCGAATCGCGTAACGCACGAGGCCGGCGACGTGGCGAATCTCGAGGCGCTCCATGATCTGCGCGCGGTGCGCCTCGACGGTCTTCACGCTCACGTTCAGGCGCTTCGCGATCTGCTTCGTCGAGTGGCCCTCGGCGATGAGCTGCAGCACCTCGCGCTGCCGGGGGGTCAAGTCTGACTCGGGCCCCCCCTTGAGGCCCTTCACCAGCTCGTCACGCACGGTCTGCGCGATGGCGGGTGACAGCCACAGCTCGCGCCGCTCGGCCGCCGCCAGCGCCTGCTCGAGCTCTTCGGGGTCCGAGCTCTTCAGCACGTAGCCGACGGCGCCGGCCACCAGCGCCTGCCGCACGTACTGCCGGTCGGAGTGCATCGACAGCACCACGATGCGCAGCCGCGGGTGCTTCTCGAGGGCGCGCCGAATCGCCTCGAGCCCGTTGAGGCCGGGCAACGAAAGGTCCATCAGCACGAGGTCGGGGTGCAGCTGGTCGATGAGCTCGAGCGCCTCGTTGCCGTCGCGTGCCTCACCCGCGATCGGCACGCCGAGCTGGGTGAGCAGCGCTCGAATGCCGGCGCGAACGAGCCCATGGTCTTCGGCGATCAGGACCTTGAGCTGGGTCGTCATCGCTTCTTCGCCGAGCCCCTGGGCAGCGGCAGCTTCGCGTTCAAGGTCGTGCCGGCGCCCGGCTGCGACGTGAGGTGCAGCTCGCCACCGACGGCCGACAGCCGGTCGCGCATGCTGCGCAGGCCGAGGCTCTCACCCGACGCGACACGGCTCCACGCCTCGGAGGTGTCGAAGCCCTTGCCGTCATCGACGACCGAGAGCTCGACGCCGCCCGACTGCACGCCGAGGCTCACGACCACCTTCGATGCGCGCGCGTGCCGGGCGACGTTGGTGAGCGCCTCTTGCGCGATGCGGAAGCAGGCGGCCTCGAGCTCGACGGGCAGTCGACCGACGGCCTCGGCCTCGACGCGCACGTCGATGCCCGACCACTGGGTCTGGCGGTCGGCGAGCCAGCGCAGCGCCGACGGCAGGCCGAGATCATCGAGAATGGTGGGCCACAGCTCGACCGAAAAGTCGCGAATCTGCTGCGTGGCCTGTTCGACCAGCGCCTCGGCCTGCGTGAGCTTCTCGTTCTGCTCGGCGCCCGTCGAGCGGCGTGCGGCCGCGAGGGTGAGGCGCAGCGCGGTGAGAATCTGCCCGAACTGGTCGTGGAGGCTGCGCGCGATCTTGCGGCGCTCGCTCTCTTGAGCGGCCTCGATGCTCTCGGCGAGGCTCGGGGCCTGTGCGCGGCCGACCTCGCGGGTGACGACGGCAGGCAGGCGGCTCAGGTCGTCTTTCGGAATGCAGTCGGCCGCGCCCGCCTTCATCGCCTTCACCGCGAAGTCGGGAGTGATCTTGCCCGACACCACGAGCAGCGGCAGGCCCGGCGCCAGCTCGTCGATCGCCGCGAGCGCGTTCATGGCGTCGAGCTGTGGGCCGGCGTTGTCCGACACCACGATCTGCCATCGCCGCCGCTTCAGCGCATCGCGCAGGCCCTCGACCGAGTCGACCCGCTCCCACTTCGGAGCGAAGCCGCCACGGCGCAGCTCCCTCGCGATGAGCTCGGCGTCGTCTTCCGAGTCCTCGACGAAGAGCACGTCCAACTCGGCGCTGGTCTTCGACACGCTTCCTCCCCGTAGCGGTTCGGTCTTCGTGCGCCCATCGGGGGAATCCCGAGGGGTGACGAAAACTACTCTTAACCCGAGAACCGGCGCGCGCACGCACCGCCCTACGTGTGCGCCGAGGTGTCACCGCGTGCCGCGGTAGATCGCACCCGCCCCCGAGGCGTAGCCGGCCAGGTAGACCTCGTCGGGGGTCGCCGCCCAGACGCTCCACGCGGCGAGGTCGGGGGCCGTGGTCTGCCACGCCCAGGCCGCCTGAACGCCGTGAGCGGCAATGGGGTCGGCGCCCAGGTTCGAGCCAGCCGCGAGCGCGCCCGCCGTGCTGACGGCGAGGCCACGGAACGGGCTCGTCGAGCCGGGGTCGAACACGAAGGCCCAGTGCCCCGGAGCGTCGCGCCACATCACCCGCTTGCCCGACCCCGCCGCGTAGACGTCGCTGCCCGAGCCCGCCACCACCTCGACGAACATCAGCGCGCGGTCGTTCACCGACCAGCTCGCGGGAAAGGCGATGGTCTCGGGCGTGAAGCCGAAGCCGTCGTAGCGCACCACCGTCGACTGCGCGGCGATGTAGACCGCGTCATCGGGCCCGACCCAGCAGCCCGCGTTCGTGGTCGACCCGGTGTCCGACGAGACGATGGCCCAGGTGACGTTCGTCGGGTCGAACTTCACCAGCGCGCCGCGGCCCAGGCTCGTGTTGCCCACCGCATAGACGTGCTGAAGGCTACGGCCGCCACACACCCCCGTGAGAGTGAGGGTCGGCAGCGTGGCCTGCCGCCACGAGGCCGGCTGCGAACAGTCGGCGAGGCACGCGTCTGCGTGGAAGCTGCCGACCGAAAAGACCTCTTCGTTGGGCGAGGCCCAGAGCGAGACGAGGTTGGTGTTCGAGGGGTCTTGGTACACCGTCTTCCACTGCCCGTTCTGGAAGCGCGCGATTCGCGACGAGTGCTGGTTCGCGTAGAGAATCACCGACGCCCCCGAGCCGATGCCCCACAGGCCCTGGTACGCGTTCGCCGCTGGCGGCGACATCTTGCCCCACGTCAGCTCGCGCAGGCCGGCGTCGTGGGCTCCGCTGCCTCCGGCCATGTTGCCCCCCGCGGTCGAGCTGCCGCCGGCCGTGCTGCCGCCTGCCGTGGAGCTGCCGCCCGCCATGCCACCGCCGCCGTCGAGCTCGTTCGGCCGCGTGCGCAGGCCGTCGCAGCCGAACGTGAGAGAGGCGAAGAGCACAGCGACGGCACGAACCATGGAGCCGTGAGGTTACTGCAGCACCCGCCTCAGGCCGACGTGGCCCGCGCGACGCGCTGTGGCGCAGCCGGCCTCAAGCGGTCGACGAGCACGAACAGCACCGGCGTGAAGAAGAGGTTCAGCACGGTGCTCACCAGCATGCCGCCGAACACGGCCGTGCCGAGCGAGCTGCGCGCGGCCGAGCCCGCCCCGCTCGAGAACATCAGGGGCAGCACGCCGAGCAAGAACGCGATGCTGGTCATCAGAATCGGCCGCAGGCGCAGCTCACACGCCTCGAGCGACGCCGTCACCGCGTCTTTGCCCTCGTCGCGCAGGCGCCGCGCCATCTCGACGATGAGAATCGCGTTCTTCGACGCCAGGCCCACCAGCATCACCATGCCGACCTGGCAGAACACGTCGTTCGGCAGGCCGCGCAGCCCCTGCAGCCCGAGCGCGCCGAGAATCGCGAGCGGCACCGACAGCACCACCACGAACGGCAGGGCGAAGCTCTCGTACTGCGCCGCGAGCACCAGGAACACGAAGAGCAGGCCGAGCAGAAAGATGATGCCCGTCTGCCCCGACGACTCGAGCTCTTCTTGCGAGAGGCCCGACCACTCGTAGCCGAAGCCCTGCGGCAGCGACTCTTTCGCCACCTTTTCCATCGCGGCCAGCGCCTGCCCCGACGAGAAGCCCGGCGCCGCCGAGCCGCTCACCTCGACCGAGCGAAAGAGGTTGAAGTGGCTGATGACCTGCGCCGAGGTGCCCGGAGTCACCTTCACCACGCTGTCGAGCGGCACCATCGCTCCGGTGGCCGCGCGCACATACAGCGCGCCGATGTCGGCGGGGTTGTCGCGCGCCGCGCCTTCGGCCTGCACCACCACCCGGTACGAGCGGCTCGCGAAGTCGAAGTCGTTCACGTACGCCGAGCCCATCGCGATCTGCAGCGTGCCGAACAGCGACGAGAGATCGATGCCCAGCGCCCGCGCCCTCTCGCGGTCGACGTCGACGTTCACCAGCGGGTCATCGGCGGTGAACGGGCTGTACGCGCCGGTGAGCTCTTGCGTCTGGTACGTCTTCTCGAGCACGGTGCGCGTCGCGTTCGCCAGGTCTTGCAGGCTGGCCTGCAGGCTCTTGTCTTCGATCTCGATCTGAAAGCCCCCCAGCGAGCCGACGCCCTCGACCGACGGCGGGGGAAACGGCATCACCATCGCCTCGGTCAGGTCAGAGAACGGGCCGCGCAGCCGCTCGACCACCGCGCCCGAGCTGTGGTCTGCGCCCTCGCGCTGTTCCCAGGGCTTCATCGACACGAACGCCATGCCGCGGTTCGGCCCGTTGCCGCCGAAGCTGAAGCCGCCGACCGCGAAGACGCTGAACACCTCGGGCTGCTCGAGCAGAATCGCCTGCACCTTCTTCATCACCTTCGCCGTCTCGCCCAGCGACGCCCCGTCGGGCCCGTTCACCGCCACGATGAACCAGCCCTGGTCTTCGTCGGGTATGAACCCCGTCGGCACCCGGGTGTAGATGAACGCCGTCGCCGCCACCGTCGCGAGAAAGAGCGCGAGCCCGAGCAAGGGCCTTCTCAAGAGCGGCCGCAGCGCCTTCGCGTAGACCTTGTGCACGCCGTCGAGCACGCGGTCGACGACCTTGAAGAACCGCGCCTTCGCGGCGCCCGCGTGGGGCTCGAGCAAGAGCGCCGACAGCGCAGGCGTCAGCGTGACCGACGCGAACGTCGAGATGGCGACCGAGAACGCGATGGTGAGCGCGAACTGCTGGTAGATGATGCCCGTCGACCCGGGAAAGAAGCTCACCGGCACGAACACCGCGATCAGCACGAGCGAGATGGCGATGACCGGCGCGACGACCTCGCCCATGCCTTCGATCGCCGCCTGCTGGGGCGTCTTGTCGCCGCCCTCGAGGTGCCGGCTGATGTTCTCGATGACGACGATCGCGTCGTCGACCACGAGCCCCGTCGCCAGCGTCAGGCCGAACAGCGTCAGGGTGTTGATGCTGAACCCCATCAGCTTGACGAACGCGAAGGTGCCGATGAGCGAGACGGGTATGACGAGCGCCGGTATCAACGTCGCGCGAAAGCCCTGCAAGAAGACGAGAATCACCAGCACCACGAGGCCGATGGCCTCGAGCAACGTCCACAACACCTCACGAATCGACTGGTTCACCGCCAGCGTCGTGTCGAACGCAACCTGGTACTCGAGGCCCTCGGGGAAGCTCTGCTTCAGCCTTTCCATCTCGGCGCGCACCGCCGCCGCGACGTCGAGCGCGTTCGCGTTCGGCAGCTGCATCACGCCCATGCCCGCCGTGTCGCGCCCGTTGTACTGGAGCAGCTGCGCGTAGTCTTCGGCGCCCAGCTCGACGCGCGCCACGTCTTTGAGCAGCACGAGCGCGCCCGGGCCCGTGCCGTTCTTCAGTACGACGTTCTCGAACTCGGTCGCCTCGCTGAGGCGCCCGCGGGCCACGACGTTCAGCTGGTAGGTGAGCCCGTCGGGCACCGGCGGCCGGCCGATCTGCCCCGCGGCCACCTGCACGTTCTGCTCGCGCAGCGCCGCCACCACGTCGAGCGGCGTCAGACCGCGCGCCGCCAGGCGCGCCGGGTCGAGCCAGATGCGCATCGAGAACCGGCGCGCGCCGAACAGCTCGACGTTGCCGACGCCCTTCAGGCGCTTGATGGCGTCGCGCAGGTAGATCTCGGTGTAGTTCGAGATGAACTGCTGATCGTACCGGCCGCTCGTGTCGTACAGCGCGATGCCGGCGACGAAGCTGCCCGCGACCTTGTTGATGGTGACGCCGATCTGCCGCACCTCTTGTGGCAGCTGCCCCATCGCCACCTGCACGCGGTTCTGCACGTCGACCGCCGCCACGTCGGCGTTGCGCGTCGGCTCGAACACCACCGAGATGGTGCTGATGCCGTCGCTGCCGCTCGACGACGTGATGTACTTCATGCCCTCGACGCCGTTGATCTGCCGCTCGAGCGGCGTCGTCACCGTCGACTCGACCGTCTCGGCGTTTGCGCCCGGGTACACGCTCGTCACCATCACCGTGGGCAACGCCAGGCTCGGGTACTGCGCCACCGGCAGGCGCGGTATCGAGATGGCGCCGACGAGCACGATGATCAGCGCGCAGACGCTCGAGAGCACCGGCCGCTTGATGAAGAACGCGACGAACATCTAGCGCTGCCCCTGCGGCGTCGGCGACTCTGAAGAGGTGGCCTGCACCGCCGCGCCGTCTTGCAACATCTGCAGCCCCGACGTGACGAGCTTGACGCCCGCGTCGAGCCCTGCGTGCACCACGTAGGTGTTGCCCTGCAATGCGCCCAGCGTGACGGGCACCCGATGGGCGGTGCTCTTGTCGTCGACCACGAACGCGAACGTCTGGCCGGCCTGCCGCGTCACCGACCCGATGGGTATCGCGAGCCCCTCGCGCGTCGAGAACACGACCCGCGCCCGCACCACCTGCCCGGCGCGCAAGGCGCCCGGCGCGTCGAACGCGCCCTTCAGCAGCACGAGCTGCGTCGAGGCCTCGGCGCGCGGGCTCACGAACGTCACGGGGCTGTCACCGGCCACACCACCATCGCTGGCGAGCAGCCTCACGCGGCTCGTGGGCCCCAGGGCTTCGGCGCGCTCGACCGGCACCTGCACGTCGGCCTCGAGGCCGCTGTCTTGCGTGACGCTGGTGAGCGGCGTCTGCGGCGTGACGAAGTCGCCGATCTTCACGGGCACGTCGCCGACGACGCCGTCGATCGGCGCCACGATGGTGAAGAAGCCCAGGCGGGTCTTCTGCGACGCGATGGTCGCGTCTGACGCCCTCAGGGTCGCCTCGGCCTGGTCGGCCGCCGAGCGGGCGGCGTCGACGTCTTGCTGGCTCACGATGCCGTCTAGGCGCAGCGCCGTCGCCCGCTCGAGCCGCTGCTTCGCGAACGCCGCGTTCGACTGCAGCGACTCGCGCGTCGCCTGCAGGTTCTGCAGCGACGCCCCTTCGGCGCCCGTGTCGACCTGCATCAGCACGGTGCCGGCCTTCACCTCTTGACCGGGCTTGACCGCGATCGACCGCACGTAGCCCTGCACCTGCGGGTGCAGCACCACGGCGCGCCGCGACGTGAGGGTCGCGAGGTACTCGGCGGTCTCTTCGACCGTGACCGGCTGCAGCACGGTCACCGTCACCTTCGCCGGCGGCATGCCTTCGCCGGGGCCGGGCGCTGCTGCCTGCTCTTTGCAGCCCGCTGCTGCAGTGACTGCGACGACGATGAACCGTTTCATGGAGGGCAATCTGCCAGGGCGAACAACGCGACCACGCGGGCACGAACGACGTCGTACTCGCGCAGCGCCAGGTTGAGCTGCTGCTGTCTGAGACCCGAGGCCGCGGTGACGAGCTCGAGGCTCGTGCCGAGCCCGGCGTCGAACGCCTTGCGCGTGAGGGCGTCGACGCGCTCGGCCTGCTCGAGCGCCCTCTGCGCGAGCTCTTTCGCCTTGAGGGCGACCTCGACCTGCCGGCGCGCGCGATCGACGTCGAACCTGCCCGCGCGCTCGGTCTGCTCGCGCCGCGCCTCGGCCTGCGTGCGGGCGCCCTCGGCCTCGCGCAGTGAGCCATAGCGAGCGCCGCCGTCCCAGATGGGTACGGTGAGCACGGCCTGCACGTTCCAGATCGTCAGCGCCTGCCCGCCCGCGAAGTACGCGTTCAGGTTCGAGCGGAGCGCGACGCTCGGCAGAAACTGGGCCTTCACGTCGAGCGCGCCGCGCCGCGCCACCTCTTCGCGCGACTTCGCCGCCCGCAGGTCGGCGCGCTCTTCGAGCCCGGCGAGCGCCCGGCACCGGCCGAGCACCCGGTCGGCGAGCCCCTCGAGCTGAAAGCCGGCCGTGACGCCCACCGGCTCGGAGACGCCGAGGGCCAGCCCCAGCGCCTCGCGCGCCTGGCGCAGCGACTCGTCGGCGTTGACCACCTGCGCGCGCTGCAGCTCGGCGTCTTGCCGCGTGCGGCCGAGGTCGATCTCGGTGGTGGCGCCGGCCTTCGCAGCCCGCTCGGCCAGGGCGCCGCGCTGCAGGGCATCGCGCAGCCCCACGCGCGACAGCTCGGCCACGCGCTCGGCCGCGACCACCGCGAGCAGCGCCTGCGCGACGTTGAGCAGCAGCAGCCGCCGGGCGTCATCGGTGCCGAGCCGCGTCGCGTCTTCGGCCTCGTAGGCCATGGCCACCGCGTTCCACGCGCGAAAGTCGATGACCGCGAGCTGCGCGACCGCGTTCACGAGCTGCAGCGGCCCGGCGCCGAAGAAGGCCGCCGTCGTCGGGTCGAGCCCGGCGGGCGGGGGCAGCAGGCCGAACGACGCCGTGCCCGACGCGGTGGCCGAGGGCAGGAGCCCCGCGATGGCCTGCCGCTTGCGGCCGCCCGCCCTCACCACCTCGGCCGCCGCGACCTTCAGGTCGGCCGAGCGGCCCTCGAACAGGCGCACGGCCTCTTCCCACGAGGCCACCTGCTGGCCCGCCGGCGGCGGGGCCTCGAGCAGGGGGTCTGAGACCTGCGCCAGCAGCGCGAGCGAGATCACCCCGAGCATCGGTGCAACCTCGCGATTCGTTTCAGGGCTCGAGAACACATTCGATGGGCTCACCCTTACGTCGAACCAGCGCCGGCCAGATCGACATTGTTCTGGAGGAACTTGTTCGGGCGAATCGCGCTCATTAATGTAACCGGAGAGCGGCTCCTCTTTAACGGAGGCATCCTCCGCTTGTCAATGCGTTCTGACGCCCGACGAAATCGAGACCATTTGCTGACGGTGGCCGACGAGGAGTTCACGGCCCACGGCGCCGAGGTGTCGCTCGATCAGATCGCGAAGCGGGCGGGGGTCGGCATCGGCACGCTGTACCGCCACTTCCCCACCCGGCAAGACCTGCTCGTCGCGACGCTGGCCGACAGCATGCTGGCGCTGGCGAAGAAGGCGAAAGAGCTCGGCGCCGCCAGGTCGGCGGGCCAGGCGCTCGCGGAGTGGATCGCCGCGTACGTGAAGCACTCGAGCACCTACCAGGGGCTCTCGATCTGCCTGAACACCCTGCCCGACGGCAGCGACGCATGCTCGGCGGTGGTCGAGGCCGGCTCGACCCTGCTGGCCCGCGCGCAGGCCGAGGGGTGTGTTCGCCTCGACGTCGACTTCGAAGACATCTCGGCCATGGCCACTGCGGTCGCGTTCGCCGCCGAAGACGTGGGCAAGACGCGGCGCAAGCGCATGCTCGAGGTGTTCATCGACGGCCTCAAGCGCTGAGCTTCAGCCCAGCGACAGCGCGACCTCGTTCGCGGTGCGGCGCAGACGGCTGCGCCAGGCGTACACGGCGCACGGCGAGAGGCCGGTCGCGTCGCTGACCTCGGTCACCGACTCGCCCTCGACGAACAGCTGAACGAACAGGGCCTGGGCGCGCGGGTTGAGCTCACGCTTCAGCGCGTCGAAGAGCTTCGAGAGAACGTCGCGCGCGTAGGGCCGGCGCGCGCTGACCGGGCAGGTGCCCGCGGCGTCGATGAGCGCGCCGGCCTCGGTGGGCTGCTCGCGCCACCCGCCCTTTCTGCCGCTGCGGCGCTTGGCGGCGGCCACGCGCATCGCAAGCACGGCGACGTACGACTCGAGTGAGAGGCCGCGCTGGGGGTTCCACGCGCTCAGCGCGTGCCCCTCGTTGCGAAACAAGAGCTCGAGCACGTCTTGCACGAGATCATCGGCGTGCCCGTCGACGGCGCGCTGCCGAATCACCGGCGTCAACAGCCTCACGAGGCGGGCCTGGGCGGTGCGGTTCCCCCGGAGTGCGTCGGTGATGAGCTCGTGCATGCTGAAGTTGTCGCCCGGACACCGACGGCGCGCCCTCGGTCAGCAGGTCGCCCTGCCCCCCGAAAGCGCGCCGTTTGTGAACGTCGCAGTCACGGGCCGCCCGATTCCCGCCGGGCGGCGTGTGACCTCGCCGGTCACTCGGCGTCGACGTCGACCTCGACGATGCGCGGCTCTTCGACCGTGCCGTCGGCGTTGGCCTTGCCCGGCACGCGGGCGATGGCCACGAGCTTGAGGGTGACCTCACCGTTTGCGGCAGGCTGGGGCAGGTAGCGCCAGCTCAAGGCTGCGGCGCCCGGCCTCGCCCCTTCGCGTACGAGCGTCGTCGCCGCGCGCGTCTTCACCTGGGTGAGCGAGAGGCGGCTGGTCAACCGGTGACCCGTCGTCGCCAGCGCCGGCCAGGCCACGAGCACCTTGCGCAGCGAGCCGTCTTTCGCGTGCGTCAGCACCGCGCGGTGCCCCTGCACGGGTATGCCGTTGACCGACCGCGCGATGAACGTCTTGTAACTGTGCAGCTCGGGCGCCGACGTCATCACGCCGTCTTCGCGCGACT
>JAEUJP010000609.1 GCA_016793725.1 Myxococcaceae bacterium
CTCGCCGCCATCGAAGCCCTGCTGCGCGGCGCCACCAGCGAGGGCGAGCGCGCCGCTGCCCAGCACGTCTTCGAGAAGCTGAGGCAGAAGGGCCACGACGAGGTCGCCGTCGATCTTCAGTTTACCGTCGAAGACGTCTGGGGCCGAAAGCTGTTCATCGCGATGCTCGCAAGGCGGGGCTCGAGCCGTTTCGCCAGCGCGGCCAGCGGCGCACCACCATCATGGTGCACGGCCGCAAGTCGCTCGTGGTCGACACGGTGTGGAAGGAGTTCGTCGAGGCCCACCAGGTGCTCGCGCAGTACCTCGACGAGGTCACCGACCGCGTGATTCGCGAGACGCTCGGTGAGGTCGAGACCGAGGCGCGCGAGCGCACGGCGCTGCCAGAGAAGGCATGAGGCTCCGGTGAAGATGGGGACAGGCAACTTTTCCCCGAGCGTCGGCGCCGACTCTGCGCGTGCGCGTCGGGAAAAGTAGCCCGTCCCCTCAGCTCGCCACGCGGCGACCGATGCGTGCGCGCCGCGACTTCTCGAGCACGTGCTTCAGGTACTTGCCCGTGTGGCTCTCTTTCGCCTCGGCCACCTCTTCGGGCGTGCCAGCCGCGAGAATCTGCCCGCCGCCTGCTCCACCCTCGGGCCCGAGATCGATCACCCAGTCGGCGCTCTTGATGACGTCGAGGTTGTGCTCGATCACCAGCACCGTGTTGCCCGCGTCGACCAGCCGCGTCAGCACCTTGAGCAGCTTCTTGATGTCGTCGAAGTGCAGGCCCGTCGTCGGCTCGTCGAGAATGTAGAGCGTTCGCCCGGTGCCGACCTTCGCCAGCTCGCGCGACAGCTTGATGCGCTGTGCCTCGCCGCCCGACAACGTCGGTGAGCTCTGCCCGAGCCGAATGTACGAGAGCCCCACGTCGTCGAGCGTCTTCAGCACCCGCATGATGTCGCGGTGCAGCTCGAACACCTGCATCGCCTCGCGCACCGACAGCTCGAGAATTTCGGCGACGTTTTTGCCCTTGTACCGAACCCTCAAGGTCGCGTCGTTGAACCGCTTGCCGCCGCACACCTCACACGGCACGTAGACGTCGGCGAGGAAGTGCATCTCGACCTGCTTCAGGCCGTCGCCCTCACACGCCTCACACCGCCCGCCCTTCACGTTGAAGCTGAAGCGCCCCGGCGTGTAGCCGTACGTGCGCGCCTCGGCCGTCTGCGCCAGGCACTCGCGAATCGGGTCGAACACCTTCGTGTACGTCGACGGGTTCGAGCGCGGCGTGCGGCCGATGGGCCGCTGGTCGATGTCGATGACCTTGTCGAGGTGCTCCATGCCGCGAATCGCCTTGTGCGCGCCGGGCACCTCGCGCGCGCCGTGCAGGTGGCGCGTCAGCGCGGGGTAGAGAATCTCGTTGATGAGCGTCGACTTGCCCGCGCCGCTCACGCCGGTCACCGCCACGAACAGCCCGAGCGGTATCTCGGCGGTGACGTTCTTCAGGTTGTTCGCCTTCGCGCCCTCGATGACGAGCTTCGTCTTGCCGGGCTTGCGGCGCTCTTGCGGCACCTCGATCTCGTCGCGGCCGCTCAGGTACCGCCCGGTGAGGCTCTTCTCGTTCGCCATCACCTGCTGCGGTGTGCCCTCGGCGACCACCGCCCCGCCGAGCTCGCCGGCGCCGGGGCCGAAGTCGACGAGCCAGTCGGCCTCTTCCATCGTCTCTTCGTCGTGCTCGACCACGATCACGCTGTTGCCGAGATCGCGCAGCCGCTTCAGCGTGCCGAGCAGCCGCCCGTTGTCGCGCTGGTGCAGGCCGATGCTCGGCTCGTCGAGAATGTAGATGACGCCCGTGAGCTCGCTGCCCATCTGCGAGGCGAGGCGAATGCGCTGCGACTCGCCGCCGCTCAGCGTCGAGGCCGTGCGATCGAGCGTGAGGTACGAGAGCCCGACGTTCTGCAAGAAGCCGAGGCGCGAGCGAATCTCTTTCAAGAGCTCTGCCGCGATCTTCATGTCGGTCGGCGAGAGGGGCAGGGCGGCGAGAAAGTCGTGCGACTCTTGAATCGTGAGGCCCGAGAGCTCGACGAGCGACTTCGAGCCGACCTTGACCGCGCGCGACTCGGGGCGCAGGCGGGCGCCGCCGCAGGTGGGGCACGGTTTGTCGCTGAAGAACTTCATGTAGTACTGCCGCATCGACTCTGACGCGGTGCTCTTGAAGCTCCGCATCAGCTTGTTGACGAGGCCTTCCCACTCCATGCGCCAGCGGTGGCCCTCGCCCCACTTCATGGTGAACTCTTTGCCCTCGGAGCCGTAGAGGATCAGGTCCTTCGCGGTCTTCGGCAGCTTTTCCCACGGCACGTCGACGTCGAACTTGAACGCCGAGGCGAGCTGGTCGACCAAATCTGCCGTCCACCCTTCGCCCTTCGTCATGCCGGTGGCCCACACCTCGACCGCGCCGTCGCGAATCGAGCGCGTCTTGTCGGGCACGATGAGGTCGGGGTCCATCTCGGGCTTCGTGCCGAGGCCGTTGCACTCCTGGCACATGCCGAGCGGGTTGTTGAACGAGAAGCTCGAGGGCGTGAGCTCGGGAAACGAGATGGCGCAGTGCGAGCACGCGTTCAGCTCGCTCATCGGGCGGTCGGCCGTCTTCGCACCGTTCTCGTCGGTCACGATCAGCACGCCCTTGCCCTCACGCAGCGCCGTCTCGACCGAGTCGGTGAGGCGCGCGGTGATGTCGCCCTTCAGCACCAGGCGATCGATGACGAGCTCGATGTCGTGCTTGCTCTTCTTGTCGAGCACGACCTTCTCTTCGATGTTGCGAACCTTGCCGTCGACGCGCGCGCGCGTGAAGCCGCGCTTCTGCGCCTCGGGCAGCACGTCTTTGTGCTCGCCCTTCTGGTTCACGATGACCGGCGCGAGCAGCTGCAGCTTCGAGCCCTGCGGCATCTTCTGAATTTCGTCGACGATCTGCTGCGCGCTCTGCTTGCCGACCTTGCGGCCACAGTTGTGGCAGTGCTGCACGCCGACGCTCGCGAACAGCACGCGCAGGTAGTCGTGCACCTCGGTGACCGTGCCGACCGTCGAGCGCGGGTTGTTGCTGGCCGCCTTCTGCTCGATCGAGATGGTGGGCGAGAGGCCGCGCAGCGTGTCGTACTTCGGCTTTTCCATCTGGCCGAGAAACTGGCGCGCGTAGGCCGAGAGCGACTCGACGTAGCGGCGCTGGCCCTCGGCGTAGAGGGTGTCGAAGGCGAGCGAAGACTTGCCGCTGCCTGACGGGCCGGTGAAGACGACGAGCTTCTTCTTGGGGATCTCGATCGAGATGCCCTTGAGGTTGTGTTCACGAGCTCCGCGAACGGAGATCGCGTCGGGTTCCGACATGCGGTGGAGCGTCATAGCTGGGGAGGCAGAGGCTTATAGCCTGAACGTCTGTTCCGTGCGCCGGAAACGTGCGGCAGAGGGGAGCACTCGCTGTAACTCGGGCTCGGGCCTGTGCAAGCGGGGCCGTGACGCGAGCGGCGCTCAGTGTGTCGAGAAGAAGTCGAGAATGACGGGGTTCGCGACCCAGTCGGCGGCGATGGGGCCCGAGCCGCCCCCGAACGAGTACCCGCCGGGCCACGTGTGGCCACCGCCCTGCACCTCGTAGAGCTCGATGGCGCCGCGCGCGCACGAGAACGTGTGTCGGCGCGTGGTGGTGCCGTCGGCGGCCGTGTCGGGGAGCGTCGTCACGGCGACGCCGCCATCGCAGGCGTCATTGCGCTGCCAGAGCTGCAGCGTGCCGGCGACGCTGAGCTTGGAGCCGGGGTTCGAGTCGGCGCAGCTCGCGGGCCCTCCGTCCCAGCTCCAGCAGGGGTCATCGGTGCCGTGAAGCTCGAGCACCGATGCGGCGCGGGTGCAGGGGCGGGTGGTGGAGAACTGGTTGCCCGCGCCGACCGAGGCGATGGCGGCCACGTCGCTGCGCTCGCAGGCGAGGCGGTGCGACATGGCTCCGCCGTTCGAGAGACCGGTCGCGTAAAGCCGGCCGGGCGCGATGGGAATGGCCGACGCGAGGTCGGCGACCAGCGCGCTGAAGTAGGCGGCCTCGTCGACGTCGCTGGTGCACGCGTTGCCCGAAACACACTGCCAGCCGTTCGAGCCGCCCCCGGCGTTCCACGTGCGGAGCAGCGCGCCCGTGCCATCGGGCACGACGACCGCGAAGCCGCGCTGCGTGGCGAGGGGCACGAAGCAGTCGGGCGACGTGGTCACGCCACCGGGGCACGCGGTTCGGCGAGCGGCCGAGCGGTTCCCGCCGCCGCCGTGCAAGAGGAAGATGACGGGGTAGCCGGCGTCGCCGCGCGCGCTCGGCACGATGAGATCGTAGCCGCGCATCGGGTAGCCGGGCACGTTGCGGTCGTACTCGCCGGGGGCGAGGCCGCCCGAGCCGCCTGCCGTCGCGGCGCCGCCTGCCGTCGCGGCGCCGCCTGCCGTCGCAGCGCCGCCCGCGGTGGTGTTTCCACCTGCGCTCGGAGCCCCCCCTCCGCTGCTTCCGCCGGCCTCGGGAGTGCCTCCGTCGGGTGTCACAGCGCCGGAGCAGGCGGCGAGCAGCAGCAGGGCAACAATACGCATGCGCGTCGAACCCGCGACACTGCAGTGGGTTTCGCCCCGGCGTGTTTTCCCGAAGGTGGCCATGGGTGGGCGGCTACAGTACGGCCTCGTGGTTCTTCAATCGATACCCGGTGTGGCAGAGGTCGAGACGATCGGCGGGGGAGGTGGCCCGCCGTGCCTGCTCGTCGAGGTGCCGCACGGCGCCGACGAGCGGGCGCACTACGACGCGCTGCGCGCGCGCATGGTGGGGGGGCTGCCCGACGAGCTCCACGTGTTCTTTCACGTGAACACCGACATCGGCGCGTACCAGTGGGGCCGGCGGGTCGCCGAGCGCATCGTGGCGGGTCACCCGTCTCGCAGCGCGCTGATCATTCGGTGCCTCGTGCCGCGCACGTTCATCGACACGAACCGGCTCGAGACGGCGGCCGACGATCTCTCGAAGGCGGGGCTCACGGCGGGGGTCGCGCCGTACGTGAAAGACCCGCGCGACCTCGAGCTGTTGCTCGCGCTGCACCGCGACTACGTGAAGCTCATCGAAGAGGCGTACCCGCTGGTGTGCGAGTCGGGCGGCTTCGCGCTGTCTCCGCACACGTACGGGCCGCGCACGATGGGTATCGAGAAGATCGACGAGAACATCGTGCACGCGCTGAAGCAGGCGCACGAGCCCGACGCGTGGGCGAAGTGGCCGGTGCGGCCCGACGTCGATCTGATCACGAAGGCGCCTGACGGGCGGCGACTCGCGCCGGCCGAGGTGGCCGACGCGGTGCTGGCGGGCTACCGGGCGCTGGGCCTCGATGCTCGAGACTCGGCGTCGTACACGCTGCACCCCTCGGCGCAGGGCTCGCGCTGGGCGGCGAAGTACCCCGACCGGTTTTTGTGTCTCGAGGTGCGGCGCGACCTGCTGGTCGAGGCATACACACCGTTCGAGCAGATGCGGGTGCGACCCGACGCGGCCGACAAGTTCGCCGAGCCGGTGGCGCACGCGATCGACTCGTGGCTCGGCGGCAGATCGCGATAAGAGCCGCGGCCCACATGCGCGTGCTCTACATCACCTCCGAGATGGCCCCCTTCGCGAAGACGGGGGGCCTGGCCGACGTGCTCGGCGCGCTGCCCGCGCAGCTGCAGAAGCTGGGGCACGACGTGCGCGTGTTCATGCCCGCGTACTCGCGCATCGATCGCAAGAAGTACCCGCTGTCGCCGGCGCCGGGCCTCGAAGAGCTCGACCTGCACCTCGGGCCGCACCGGTATCGCATCGGGTACGCGACGGTGAAGCAGCCGGGCACGGGCCTGACGGTGCACCTCGCGCACTGCCCGCCGCTGTACGGGCGCGAGGGCATCTACTCGTCGGACGTCGACGAGCACCTGCGCTTTCTGGCGCTGTCGTACGCGGCGCTCGAGGCGTGCCGGCAGTCGGGGTGGGCGCCCGACATCGTGCACTGCAACGACTGGCAGACGGGGCTCGTGCCGCTCGCGCTGAAGTCGCTGTACGCGCGCGACCCGGTGCTGGGGCGTGCGAAGTCGCTGCTGACGATTCACAACCTGATGTACCAGGGCTCGTTTCCCGCGTTCACCATCACCGACACGCGGCTGCAGCCGGCGGCGCACCTGTTTCACCAGGATCAGCTGCGCGACGGCCGCATCAACTACCTCTTGCACGGCGTGCTGTACGCCGACGGCATCACGACGGTGAGCCCGACCTACTCGCAAGAGATACGCACACCCGAGCACGGCGCCGGGCTCGATCACCTGCTGCGCGAGCGCAGCTCCCGCGTCGTCGGGGTGCTGAACGGCGTCGACTACGCCGAGTGGAGCCCCGAGAACGACAAGCTGATACCGCACAAGTTCAGCGCGGCGGACCTGGGCGGCAAAGAGAAGAACAAAGAGGCGCTGCTCCAGAAGCTGGGCCTGCCGTACGGCGCGGGCGTGCCGGTGCTGGGCGTGGTGTCGCGGCTGGTGGGGCAAAAAGGCCTCGACGTGCTGCTCGACGTCGCGCCCGACCTGCTGTTGCGCTGGGGCTTTCAGCTCACGATTCTCGGCAGCGGCGAAGGGCGGCTCGAAGAGGGGTTCGCGCGGCTGCAGGCGGCGTTTCCCCGGCAGGTGTGCTTCTACCGCGGCTTCTCGAACGAGCTGGCGCACCTGATCGAGGCGGGCGCCGACATGTTCGTGATGCCGTCGCGCTACGAGCCGTGCGGGCTGAACCAGATGTACTCGCTTCGGTACGGCACCGTGCCGATCGTGCACAAGACGGGCGGGCTCGCCGACACGGTCGACTCGACGGTGGGCGTCGCGTTCGATCACCACGACGCGGCGGGGCTGCGCTGGGCGATCGAGACGGCGCTGAAGCTCTACAAAGACAAGCCGACGTGGCGGCGCATGATGCTCGCGGGCATGCAGCGCGACTACTCGTGGGAAAAGCAGTCGAAGGTGTACGAGCAGCTCTACGAGCGCGCGCTGCGGGTCTGAGCGGGCTTCTGCTTCGACCTGCGCCACGCGTAGCCGAGCGACAGAAACGCGGCGATGGTGGTGGCGCCGAAGAGCTCGAACATCGCCGCGGGCCACACGATCACGAGCGCGGTGCCGATCGCGTAGGCGATGGGCACGCCCGTCGTGCGCGCGTCGAACAGCGTCGCCACGGTGCCCCAGCCCACCGCGATGAAGAGCATGAACAGCACCACGGTCGTGTGAAACGGCGCGTCGACTGCCCAGGCCGCCGCCCAGAACGCGATCAGCCCCGCGTTGCCGACCATGTTCGCGTTCATGGCGCGCAGGCCGACCTCGTTGAGCTTCGGGCGCAGCGAGCGGTCGACGAGCAGCACCTGCAAGAGGCCGAACACGACGAGCCCGGCGACCGCCTCGCGGTGCCCGAACGTGAACCAGCCGCGCCGCCCGAAGAAGCCCATCGCCACGATGAACAGCGCGATGCCGATGCCCTGAATCAGGGCGGTGAGCCCGCGCTGCGCGAGGGCGTGGTCGAGGTCGATCGACTTCTCGAGCGCCGCGAGCCGCGTCTGGCGTTCGGTGAGCTGCGCCTCGAGCGCGGCGACCTCGGCCTCGAGCGCCGCGTCGGGCGACGAGAGCTGCGGCAGCAGCGCGCGGGCCGCCGCGGGTCGCTCGCAGCGCAGCTCGTAGCGCAGCATCGCGGTGGTGACCTCGTCGCGACCGCGCACGGCAGTCTCGTAGCCGGGCCAGATGCGCAGGGCCTGGGCGTAGCCGAAGCGGGCCTCTGAGAACGCGGCGTGCACCTTCGCGTCGTCGGCGGGGCCGGTCGCGCCGAGCAGCGCGCTCAGCGCCTCGGCGCGGGCCTTCGCTTCGGCGGCAAGCCCGACGGCGTCACGGTGCCGCAGGTACTGCACGACGGCGCCGCGCAGCTCGTCGACCGAAGCGAACCTGTCTTTCGGAGCGCGCGCCATCGCCCGCGCCAGCACGTCGCCGAGGCCCTCGGGCACGCGCGCGTCGGCGGGCGGGCCGGCCCACTTCCACGCCTGCTCCAGCGTGTCGAGCGGGCTGTCGCCGGCGTGGGGCGGGCGGCCGATGAGGAGCTCGTGCAGTGTGGCGCCGAGCAGAAAGACGTCGGTCTGAACGCCGAGCGCCTTGCCGTCGGCGGCGGCCATCTCGGGCGCCATGTATGCGGGCGTGCCGGTGACGGCGGTCACCTCGGTCGCGGCGGGCAGGCCCGAGTCGCGGGTGAGGCCGACGGCGATGCCCCAGTCGAGCACGTAGACCTCGCCGAACGCGCCGACCATGACGTTGTCGGGCTTGAGGTCGCGGTGCAGCACGCCGCGGCTGTGGGCGAACGCGACGGCGTCACAGACGGCGAGGAAGATGTCGAGGTGCAGCACGAGGGGCTCGGCCTTCTCGCGGCTGAGGCGCTGCAGGGCGACCGGGTCTCTCAGCAGCTTCCGCCAGGGGATGCCCTCGATGCGCTTCATGACGAAGAAGGGCTCGCCCTCTTGTGAGACGGCGAGCATGTGCACGGGCACGATGTTGGGGTGCTCGAGGCGGCCGGTGATGAGCGCCTCGCGCAAGAGCTCGTTGGTGGCGTCGCGTGGGGTGTGCGGGCTCAAGCGCTTGAGCGCGACCTCGCGGCCGAGGGCGCGCTGGGTGGCGAGCATGACCTCGCCCATGCCTCCGGTGCCGAGGGTCTTGAGCACGGTGAGCTCGGAGCGCTCTTCGGCCGAGGTGCTGACGCTGACGCGGGGCAGGGCGTCGGCGTCGGTGCGGGCGGCGGGGGCGGCGATGCCTCCGCGGGAGGTGAGCTTGAGGGTCTCGGGGTCGAGGCCGAGCCGCTGCAGATGTACGGAATAGTCGCCCGAGCCCGTGTGCGGCATCGCGCGCGACAGTCTAGGCCGGCAAATCGAGCCAAGGGCCGCGATCCGTTCTAAGAAGCGAACGCGCGATGCACGTCGTCTTCATCGAGCCCCGATTTCCCGCGAACCAGAAGCAGTTCGTTCGCGCTCTCGCCGAGGTTGGCGCCACCGTGACGGCCATCGGCGAGGGCAGCAAAGACTCGCTCGATGACGAGCTGAAGCACTGGCTCACGCACTACGAAGAGGTGCGCAACGTCACCGACCCGGGCCAGGTGCTCGACGCGCTGAAGTTCGTGCAGGCGAAGAAGCACGTCGACCGCATCGAGGCGGTGGTCGAGGCGCACATCATGTCGACGGCGAAGGTGCGCGAGGCCGCGGGCATTCCCGGGACGACGGTGAAGACGGCGTGGCTGTGCCGCGACAAGCCGGCGATGAAAGAGGTGCTGCGCGCCGGCGGCGTCTCGTGCGCGCAGTCGACCGGGGCGTCGTCGCCGCGAGAGGTCGAAGAGTTCGCCGAGCGGGTGGGTTACCCGCTGATCTTGAAGCCGCGCGATGGGGCGGGTGCGTCGGGGGCGACGCGGGTGTCGTCACGTGAAGAGCTGGGGCCGGCGATTCAGTCGCTCGGGCTCGGGCAGCCGGGGCGGTCGTGCGCGGTCGAAGAGTTCATCGAGGGGCACGAGGGGTTCTACGACACGTTGTCGATTCAGGGCCGCGTGGTGCACGAGTTCGCGACGCACTACTACCCGAACGTGCTCGAGGCGATGCGCACGCGGTGGATCTCGCCCCAGTTCGTGACGACGAACCGAATCGACGTGGTGCCGGCGTACGACGAGGTGAAGGCGATGGGCCGCAAGGTGGTCGAGCTGCTCGGCATCGAGACGTCGGCGACGCACATGGAGTGGTTCTTCGGGCCGAAGGGGCTGAAGTTCAGCGAGATCGGCTGCCGGCCGCCGGGCGTGCGCGCGTGGGACCTGTACAACGTCGGCAACGACATGGACCTGTACCGCGAGTGGGCGATGGCGATCTGCCACGGGCGGCCGAGCCAGAAGCCGTCGCGGCGCTACGCGACGGGCATCATCGCGCTGCGGCCGAGCCAAGACGGGCGCATCAGCGGCTACTCGGGGTT
>JAEUJP010000613.1 GCA_016793725.1 Myxococcaceae bacterium
GGGCGGGCGCGCGGTGCTCACCATCTCGAAACCCCGGCTCGGTGTTTCGAGATTTCACGCTCGGGGTGTCGGGCATGCACGGGTTCTACGACCCCGACGAGCGCAAGAAGTACTCGGCGTTCGGCGTCGACGTGGCGCTGCGGCTCGGGGTGGTGACGTTTCGCGCCGAGGCGGCGGCGATGCGCATGAACATCGACCCCGACCTGCGCGGCTACCGCTTTCAGGTCGTCGACCCGTTCTTCGAGAAGGGCGGGTTCTACGCAGAGCTCGAGCACCCGATCGGCTCACACCTGATTCTGCTCTACCGGTTCGACCTCTTTCGCCGCGTCGGCGCGCCGCTGCCGGGCTCGGTTCAAGAGCTCGGCTACGACAGCCGCATTCTTCGCTACACGGGCGCGCTGCAGGTGCTGCTCGGCGAGTCGGTGTTCGTGAAGGGCAGCTACGAGTACTGGTGGTTCACCGACTTCCCCGACACGCACGCGGCCCACCTCGGCGTCGGAGGCATGTTCTGAGCACGCGCGCGTGCCAGCGCTTCGGGAAGTATTCGGTCGTGTATCGGCTCGGGGCCGGCGGCATGGCCGAGGTGTTCAAGTGCCGGCTCTCGGGCATCGGGGGCTTCAACAAGCTGGTGGTGGTGAAGCGCATCAAGCCCGACCTGATGAGCGAGCCGGGGTTCGTCGAGATGTTCCTCGACGAGGCGCGCATCGCGGCGAACCTGCAGCACCCGAACATCGTGCAGCTGTTCGAGATCGATGAGGCCCAGGGGCTGCCGTACATCGCGATGGAGTACGTGCGCGGGCCGACGCTCGCGCTGATCAACCGCGAACAGCGCAAGCGGGGTGCGCCGCTGAAGTACGGCGCGCTGGCGCGGCTGATGGCGGGCATCTGCGCGGGGCTGCACTGCGCGCACCGCGCGTGCGACGAGCGCGGCTTCCCCCTCGGCATCGTGCACCGCGACGTCAGCCCGCAGAACATCATCGTCTCGATGGAGGGCATGCCGAAGCTGCTCGACTTCGGCATCGCGAAGGCGCGCGGGCAGCTCTCGCACACGACGGTCGGCGCGCTGAAGGGCAAGCTGAAGTTCATGGCGCCCGAGCAGTTCGTGCCAGGCGCGCGCGTCGGGCCGGGCGTCGATGTGTTCGCGGCGGGCGTGTGCCTGTACGAGGCGGCGACGCTGCAGCTGCCGTACTCGGGCGAGGTCGAGCTCGAGGTGATGCGCGCGGCGGCCGCCGGCAAGTTCGCGCGCCCGTCTGAGCTCGTGCCGGGCATCGACAGCCGTCTCGAGGAGCTGATTCTGTGGGCGATGGCGCCGAACCCGGCGAACCGCTGCCCCGACGCGCACGCGCTGCAGCTCGCGCTCGAGGACTACGCCGACCGTGAGGGCTGCGGCGAGACCGAGGTTGCGCGGCACGTGGCCGAGCTGTTCCCCATGGCGACGGCCGAGTCACAGCTGAAGCAGGCGTACGTCGACATCGAGAGCGACGACATCATCGGGCCCATCGACGCGGCGTCGATGGTGCGCCACACGCTGGCGATGCGGGCGACGGCAGTGCCCGCGGCCGAGCTTCAGGTGCCGCCCAGGCCCGAGAGCCGCGCGCCGGTGTGGGGCGCGATGCTGGCGCTCGCGGCGATCGCGGTGTTCGCGTTCACGGTGGCGTTCTCGCAGCAGCACCGCACGGTGGTGGTGCTGCCGCCGCAGCCGCAGCCGGTGGCGCTGCCGACCGTGCCTGACTCGGGGCCGGTGGTGGTCGCTGCGGTGCAGCTGCCGCCGCCCGAGCCCGAGGTTCCCGACGTCGCCGAGGAAGACGACGCCGAGCCGGCCGCGGCTGCGGCGCCAATGCGAGAGCCGCACGCGGTGCGGCGGCGGTCGATTCCAACGAAGGGCACGCTGAGCATCGACACCGACCCGCTGGCGCAGGTGACGGTGAACGGCAAGGCGCTGGGCTGGTCGCCGATCGAGAAGCTGGTGCTGGCGCCGGGCGCGTATCTGGTGCGCGCGACGCACGCGAAGCGGCAGCAGGTCGAGCGCGAGGTGCGCATCGTGGCGGGCCGAGAGACGGTGGTCGCGCTGGTGCTGCCCGAGCTGCCGAAGGCGAAGAGCGCGCCGAAGGTGGTCGAGCCGCCGGCGCCGAAGGCCGCCGAGCCCGCGCCCGAGCCGGTGGTCGCTGCGGCTCCAGAGCCCGAGCCGGCGCCGCCGCCTCCGTCGCCCGTCGTCGAAGCGCCTCTGAAGCGCGTGCCGGCAGTCGCGCCGCCTGCTCCGCCCCCGGCGCCGGCGCCGGCGTCGAACCAGCCCCCCAGCTTCGCGCACCAGCTCGAGTGCCCCGAAGAAGCGCACCTGGTGCGCGGGTCGACGCACGAGCTGTGGTGTGAGGCGAACGGTGAGCGAGAAGGGCCGTACCTGCGGCTGTGGCCGAACGGGCGCAAGGCGATCGTGGGTGAGTACCGGCGCGGCAAGAAGCACGGGCGCTGGCTCGAGCTGTACGAAGGAGGCGGCGAGCGCAGCCGGGTCGAGTGGCGGCGAGGGGTGCAGATGTGGTGAGGCGGCTCGCACCGCTCCTGCTGCTGCTGGCGCTCGAGGCGCGCGCCGACGTCGACCCCGACGAGGTGCCCGAGGCGCTGCGCGAGAGCTACGACGTCTTTCGCGTGCGGTGCAGCAAGTGTCACCCGCTCTCGAAGCCGTACAACGTGAAGCTGCCGGGCGACCAGTGGGTGAAGTACGTGGCGAAGATGAAGCGCCGGCAGGGCTCGGGCATCAACGACGAGAACGGCGCGAAGATCGTCGAGTTCTTGAGGTGGAAAGACGGGCCGCGCGACGCGGGCTCGCCGTGAGCCCCGCGCCTCTGGCGCGGAAACGGGAGCGCAGCGACCAGGAGCCCCGCGCCTCTGGCGCGGAAACGGGAGCGCAGCGACCAGGAGCCCCGCGCCTCTGGCGCGGAAGCGGGAGCGCAGCGACCAGGAGCCCCGCGCCGCTGGCGCGGAAGCGGGAGCGCAGCGACCAGGAGCCCCGCGCCGCTGGCGCGGAAGCGGGAGCGCAGCGACCAGGAGCCCCGCGCCTCTGGCGCGGAAGCGGGAGCGCAGCGACCAGGAGCAGCGAGTAACATCGCGGCCGGTTGGCACTGCACACCTCCCTGCGCGCGTGGTTCATCGCCGGCAGCCTCTCTACCGCGGCGTTCGCGGCCGAGCCCGGCGAGCCCGAGCCCGACGAGGCGGGCCTCGCGAACCTGCTCGGCGAGACGGTGGGGAGCTCGGCGTCGCAGCGGGCCGAGCGCGCGGCCGACGCGCCGGGCACCACCTGGAGCATCAGCGGCACCGACCTGAAGCGCTACGGCATTCAGTCGGTCGAAGAGGCGCTGCGGTACCTCGGCCACGGGTTCTTCAGCCACGAGGCCGACGCGCGGCTGAACAACTCGTTCTCGGCGCGAGGCTACGAGTCGAGCAACCTGGGGTCACACCTCGCCGTGCTCATCGACGGCAACCAGGCCGGCGGCAGCTCGCGCATCGCGCGCAGCACGCAGCCGTACCTGATGCCGATCGAGCTGGTCGATCACATCGAGGTGATCTTGGGCCCCGGCTCGGTCATCTACGGCAACAGCGCGATGCTCGGCGTCGTCAACGTCGTCACGCGCACGTCGTCGTCGCTCGCGAAGAGCGCCGCCGTCATGCAGGGCAGCCTCGGCACGCCCGGCGACCCGCGGGCGAAAGACCTGTCGTGGGGCGAGGCATGGGCGCGCGTCGCGGTGTTCGGCGGCACGCGCTTCGAGCTCGGCGGAGAAACGTTCGACCTCGTGTGGCACGCGGCGGTGCGGTGGGATCGGCAGCAGGGCCGCGCGATGTACAACCCACGCCCGTCGTACGTGGGCGACCCGTTCGACGACCCGAGCGCGGCGTTCGTGAGAGAAGACGTGTTCAACCGCGACCTCGGCGGCCGCCTCTTCACGCGCGGCAGCTGGGGGAGGTGGACCTTTCGGGGCTGGCTCGCCGCGTTCGGCGGCACCGGCACCGGCCCGGTCGCCGGCAGCGGAGCGAGCCACACCTTCGAGGCCGAGCTCGGTCTCGACGCGACGTACGCGAAGCCGGTGAGCGACCGCGGCGAGTTTTCGATTCGCTTCTACGCGTCGCTGTTCGACACGCGCGTCATCACCGACCCGCTCGAGCCCGACGCGTCGGTGTGCCAGAGAGAGCTCGGCACGCAGCGCTGCTACGACACGATCTCGTACCAGAGCCTTCGCCCGTACATCGAGCCCCTCTTCAAGTGGGACTGGGATCAGACCGGCGCGCACGTCACCACGGTCGGCGCGCAGGTGTTCATGGACGGCAGCTTCATCACCACCGGCTGGGCCGACCCCGACGGCTCGGCCGCGAAGAACGACGCGCCCATCGTCGCGCCGCTGCCGAACGCCGCGCTCTACGCGCAGCACATCTGGCACGGCAGCTGGGGCCTCTTGAACGTGGGCGTGCGCGGCGACGTCGGCCTGCTCGGGTGGGCCGTCTCGCCGCGCGTGGCGGCCGGGCGCTCGCTGTGGCGCGACGCGACGCTGAAGGCGGTGTTCTCGACCGGCTTTCGCACGCCGAGCATCACCGAGCGGTTCTTGCGCATCGAGGGGTTTCTCGAGCCGAACCCGAACATCGGGCCCGAGCGCGTGTATTCGGCCGAGCTCGACCTGTTGCAGAAGCTGAAGCTGCAGTCGGTGCAGCTGTCGGTCTTCGCGGTCGCATGGGAAGGCGTGATTTCGACGCGCAACATCGTGGTCGACGGCGTGAGCGTGCAACAGTTCGGCAACCTGCGCTCGGTGTGGGCGGCGGGCGTGAACCTCGGCTGGCAGGGCTCGGCGGGGCCATTCGACTGGGGGCTGTCGGCGAACGTGGCTCCGGGGCGGGTGAGGTTGCCGGCCGAGGCGGCGATGTACAGCGAGGCGCAGCTGGCCGAGCAGCGGCTGACGCGGCGCGCGGTCGACACGTACGGGCGCTCGGCGCTCGGCGGCGTGTTCATGCCGGCAGACGGCGTGCCCGACTTCTACGCGAACGGCCACGTGTCGTGGTCGGCGGGTGAGGGCATGCCGCGGCTGTCGCTGGCGGCGAACGTCGGGTCGCCGCGGCCGCGCAACGGGTACACGGGCAACGACCGGTTCCTCGACGCGCGCAACGTCGAGAGCCCGGCGACGGAGTGGACGGTCGACGTGCGCAGCGCCTTCGAGATGCCGCTGTCGAAGCGCGTGCTGTTTCGCTTCATGGTGACGGCCCGCACGCTCGGCGCGAACGCGACGTGGCCGCGGGTAGGCAACAGCATCGCGCCTGCGGCGGGTGGGGGCATCGGGTTCGCGGCGAACCCGAACGCGCCGGTGAGCGCGATGGCGGAAGTTGCGGTGGGGCTGTGACGTTGCGCGCGCTGCTGCTGGTGCTGCTGTTCGCGCCGGTGGCGGCGCAGGCCGCAGAGTCAGAAGAGCTGCCGACCGAGCTGCAGGCGCAGCTGCTCTCGAAGATGACGACGTACGTGAAGGGGCTGGCGCCGGCGGGGGCGACATCGCTGAAGGTGCTGGTGGTGTACCCGGGCGCGGCCGACTCGCCGCCGACGCGCGCGGCGACGGCGATGGTCGATGCGCTGTCGAAGCTGGGCCAGATGGGCACGTACAAGGTCGACGTGAAGCCGCAGGTGTTCACCGACGAGCGGGCGCTGCAGGCGGCGCTGGCGACCGAGAAGCCGCAGGTGGTCTACGTGACCGGTGAGCACACCACGAAGTCGCTGGGGTTCGTGGTGGCGGCCGTGAAGTCGGTGGGCGGTGTCGTGAGCGTGAGCGGCACGCCGTCACACGTGGAGCAGGGCGTGGTGCTGGGGTTCGGCGCGGCAGAAGGCCGGCCGCGGGTGCTGGTGAACCTGAAGCAGGCGAGAGAGCAGGGTGTCTCGTTTCACAACGGGCTGCTCCGATACGCGGTCATCGTCGAGCAGTGAGCTGCGCAACTCGGCGCCCGGCGACATCTCGCATGACCGCGAACGAAGATGCCAGGCTCCGTGGTGGGAGGCGGGCGCACCCCGTCAGGCCCATGACCTCTCGAAGACCGCCGGCCCGTGCAGACAACCGCCGCTTCCTCGTTGGCCAGGGCGCGCGCGCTGTACGTCATGCCCGCCGGCAGCGTCACGTTGGCCGTGTGCGGCCGCGCCACCGCGCTCCGCCGTTGCGCAAGAAGGGAGCCTGGCCCCTCTCTAGCGCAGCCTTCGCAGCAGCCAGAACTCGCCCTTCTTCGTCAGCGGCCCGCGCGTGACGAGCAAGAGGTCGCTGCTGTTTGGCACGGCCACGATGCGCCACGGCGTCAGGTTCGACGTGTCGCCCGGCAGCGGCAGCGTGCGCATGCCCGAGCCCAGCGTCACCTCGTAGACTTCACGGCGCCCGCCGGCGATCGCGTACATGCGGTTCGTCGGCTGGCCGTTGAACACGCCGAACGTGAGGTCTCTCGGCACCACGGGCAGCGTGACCGTGAAGTCGGCGGCCTTGCGCGTGAAGCCGAAGTCGTCGGCGTCGCTCCAGAACTCGAGGGTCGAGCCCTTCATCACCACGACCTGATCACCCGCCGGGTGAAACGCTGCCGCGCCGTACATCACGCCGTCGTCGTCGAGCGTCGTGCCCAGGCCCCCCTGAGCGAAGTCGACCGAGCGAAAGTCGCCCGGCAGCAGGTTCTCGTAGCTGATGCTCGCGCCCCGGTGCAGCGAGCGGAAGACCGCGACGCTGTTGTCGGCGCGCACCAGCCCGATGAGGTTCTCGGTGGGTATCGCCGGGTAGTTGAAGACGAGCTCCGACGCGTTCGCGCTGCCCTTCGCCATGCGCGCCTCCGACTTGCCCGACGCGGTGATGCGGCGGAACCGCTGAATCGACCCGCTCGGGCTCGCCAGCACCCCGAGCGGCTGCACGGTGTTGCCCGGGCCCTGCACGTCGAACTCGATCGGCAGGTTGGTGGGGTGAAACTGCACGTTGCCGTAGCCCGCGATGCCCGCCCACACGTTGCCCGCACCGTCGAGCGCGACGCGGCCCCGAATCACCTTCGTCGTCGACGCCTCGCGCGTCAGCGGCTCGAGCTCGGTCACCGGCCCCGGGTTGTCGAGGTCGTACCGGCCGATCGTGACGTCGTCGTCGCCGGTGCTCTTCACCCAGTACACGAACCGCCCGTTCACGATGAGCGACGCGAACTCGTCGAGGCCGCGCGTCGACTCGGGCTGCGGCAGCGAGAGCAGGCAGTAGTCATCGGTGAGCGCCTGGCACGGGTTCACCGCCGTGTGCGGCGTGAGCGACAGCGTCGGCTGGCAGTTCGAGCCGGCGATGGCCGTCAGGCACACGTTCTTCAACGACGCGTTCACGCCGGCCGCGACCGTGGCGAGCTTCGGCAGCTGCACGGTCACGGTGGCGGCGGTCGAGGCCGTCTGCTCGAGCCGCTTCCACCCGTCGCCGTCGCGCATCCACACCTTGCAGTCGGCGGGCGTCTGCTCGAACTCGGCGACGCGCGCGGGGTCGAGCTCGACGGTGAGCTCGGCGGGAATCGAGAGCTCGGTGTCGGCCGGCGAGAACGTGAGAAACGGGCCGACGCGCTCGGCGGTCTCGGGCAGCGGTGTCTCGTCGTCGGCGGCGTGCAGCGTGATGGTGACGCGCGAGCTCAAGGCTCCGGCGGGGATCTTGAGCGCGACGCCGTGCCAGGCCGACTCTTCAGACGGCACGAGCTCGCCGCCCGCGGGGCCCACCTCGATGCTGTTCTCGGCGACGACGACGGCCGGCGGGTCTTTCGGGCCACCGCAGGAGCAGACGACGATGAACAGGGCGAGGAGCAACGTGCGCATGAAAAACAAGGTACCGGCGCACGTTCATGCACTGAATAGCCCAAAGTGATTAGGCCTCGCGTGGCACACTGCCCGGCGTCTTGAACCTGCTCGTCGTCGATGATCATGCGCTGTTTCGCGAAGGCCTCACGCACGTGCTCACCGGGCTCGCGAGCGGCGTGAAGGTGATCGAGGCCGCCGACGCGCGCACGGCGCTGGCGACGCTGCAGCAGCGCGATGATCTCGATCTCGTGCTCGTCGACCTCGCGCTGCCCGACGCGAAGCCGTTCGACGTGCTCGAGGCGGCTCGGCGCCTGCAACCGTCGGTGCCCGTCGTCGTCATCTCGGCCGCCGAGAGCCGCATCGAAATAGACCGCGCGATGAGCCTCGGCGCGCAGGGCTACGTCTTCAAGTCGAGCCCGGGTCAGGCCCTGCTGTCGGCGCTGCGCCGCGTGGTGAACGGCGAGCTCGTGTTCCCCGAGCGGGCGGGTGAGCTGCCCGACGCTCCGCTCGTCGCGCTGACCGAGCGGCAGCTCGAGGTGCTGAAGCTGCTGGCGCGCGGCATCTCGAACCGCGACATCGCGCTCACGCTCGACGTCGCCGAGAACACGGTGAAGGTGCACCTGCAGACCATCTACAAGCTGCTCGGCGTGCAGAACCGCACGGCGGCGCTGCTCAAGGCTCAGACGCTGGGGCTCGTGCGTGAAGCCGGCTGACCCGCGGCGAGTTCGGCTGGCGCTGGTCGAGGCGCTGTACGTGCAGTCGCCTCCGGCGGCGGTGGCGGCGGGGGCGTTCGCGGCGATCGCGCTCTTCGCGGGCCTGCAGGCGACGCGCTACCCGCTCGGCACCGTGCTCGGCTGGGCGGGCGCGCACCTCGGCCTCGTGCTCGTGTGGTCGGCCTGGAGCGTCGCGTATCGCCGCCGCCCCCCCGAGCAGCGCGACCTCTTGCTGTGGGAGAAGGTGATGGGCACCGCGTTCGTGCTCTCGGGGGCGATGTGGGGCCTGGGCTCGGTGCTGTTCTTCGACGTGAGCTACCCGCTGGGCGTCGCGTTCTTGATGGTGTTCTACGCGGGCATCTCGGTGGTCTGCGTCGCGGCGTTCTCGGCGAACGAGTGGGCCTTCGGGCTGTACACGCTCGGCATCTCGGCGCCGCTGTCGGTGAAGCTGCTGACGGCGGGCGACCCCGCGTACCTGATGATGGGGTTCGGTCTCGTCTCGTATTCGGTGCTCACCATCTTCGCCTCGAGGCAGCTGAACCGCGTGCTCAGAAACGCCGCCGAGCTGCGCTTTCACAACGAAGACCTGGTGGCTGCGAAGACGCGCTTTCTCGCCGCGGCGAGCCACGACCTGCGCCAGCCGTTGCACGCGCTGAGCCTGTTCGTCGAGCTGCTCGGCGACCGCGTCAAAGAAGACGAGCAGCGCATGTTCGTCGAGCGCATCGCGGCGTCGAGCCGGGCGCTGACGGGGCTCTTGAACGCGCTGCTCGACCTGTCGCGCATCGATTCGGACGCGCTGAAGCCGCAGCGCACGCACTTCGCACTGGGCCCGCTGTTCGCGACGCTCGAGCACGAGACGGCCGGGCTCGCGCAGCGCGCCGGGCTGCAGCTGCACGTTCGGCCGACGACCGCGTGGGTCGAGACCGACTTCGAGCTGCTCGGCCGCGTGCTGCGCAACCTGCTGTCGAACGCGCTGCGGTACACGAAGCATGGCTCGGTGACGCTCGAGGCGCGCGTGCTGCCCGGCCGGCGCGTGCTGGTGTCGGTCGCCGACACGGGCCCGGGAATTCCCCCCGACGCGCAAGACCGCGTGTTCGACGAGTTCATTCAGCTCGGCAACCCCGAGCGCGACCGCGAGAAGGGCCTGGGCCTCGGGCTCGCGATCGTGCGGGGCATCTGCAAGGCGCTCGGCGCGCCGCTCACGCTGGTGTCGCAGCCGTCGCGTGAGGTGGGCACCGAGCTGACGGTCGAGCTGCCCGAGGGTGACCCGGTGGTGGCGCGGGCGACGCCCGAGCCGCCGGCGGTGGTGAGCACGCTGGCGGGGCGCGTGGTGCTGGTCATCGACGACGAGGTCGAGATTCGGGCGGGCATGGCGGCGCTGCTCGAGAGCTGGCAGTGCACGGCGCTGTGTGCGGGCTCGGCGGCCGAGGCGGGCGTGGCGCTGGCGAAGCAGGGCTTCCCGCCCGACGCGGTCGTGTGCGACTGGCGCTTGCGCGAGAACGCGACGGGGGGGCAGGCGCTCGCCCAGCTCGAGGCCCAGGTGGGCGCGAGGCTGCCCGCGGTGTTCGTGACCGGCGACACGTCACCCGAGCGCATTCGCGAGATGAAGAGCGCCGGGCACGCGCTGCTGTTCAAGCCGGTGATGCCGGGCAAGCTGCGGGCCGCGCTGACGGCGGTGCTCGCGGGGCGGTGACGTTGCGCAATAAAGGGGACAGGCTACTTTTTTGCGCAACGTCATCGGGCCAGCGGAAGAGTCCGAAACGCCAGGGCTTCGCTCACGCGGTTGCGCAAAAAAGTAGCCTGTCCCCTTTATTGCGCAACGGCGACTCTGCCGCAGCCTCGCGTGCGCAGCTCGAGCGGCTCAGGTGCGTCGTTGCCCGACCACGTGCCCTGGCTCGCGCTGAACGCGCCCGGCACCGCGGCCCCGTTCGACACCACGTCGAGAATTTGATCGAGGTTCTCGCCGCGCAGAATCACCTGCGTGCCCGTGTGCTCGACCTGCGTCACCCGCGGCCACGGCCGGTTCAGGTCGCAGATGAAGAACGGCCAGCTCGACCACACCTGCCCGCCGCGGCTGTCGCGCAGCACGCCCCAGAACGTGCCGCGCCGGTTCATCGGCACCTCGTCGTTGTTTCGAAGGTCGCCTGGCCCCGTGAACTTCACCTTCACGTCGCTGCCCAGCGCCGCGCGGTCGGGGTTGAAGCGGCCCACGTTCGAGTACCAGCTCGCCACCAGGCGCTCTTCGCGCTGCTCGACCTCGCCCGTCGGCAGAATTTCGTCGAACACCTCGGCGTCGTGCGCCTCGAGGTCGAGCACGTGGTCGACGTACGGGTGAATCATCACCGTCGCACCGCGCGGCAGCTTCTCGCCGTCGATGACGAATTCGTCGATGACCGGGTTCACGTTCGCGGGCGCGTTTTCGCTGACCCGCACGCGGAACAGCGTCAGCACCGAAGAGATCTCTTTCGACTGCACCTTCTCGAGCACCTTCTGCAGCTCTTGTGGCGGAGCCGTCAGCGGCACGTCGGCCCCCACCGCCAGCGACGCGATGGTGGCGACCGTGCCCTTGAGGCGCCGGTCGTCACCCGGCTCGAGCACGTCGAACAGGTTCGCCGGGGTCGAGAACGACGCCCGGTTGCCGAGGCCGATCAGCTTCACCCCTTCGGGCAGGTTCATGCTGTCGATGAGCGCGTTCTGGTCGCCGATCGAGGCGAGGTCGTTGCAGGCCCCACGGCCGGCGCCGTACGGGTCGGGCTCACACGCGAGCCACACCATCGTGGTCGCTTCGCCGGGGCGCGTGGGGTCGAGCACGAGCGCTTCGAGTGAAGAGGTCTCGCCGGGCTTCACCTCTGGCGGCTCGGCGCGCACGCCGATGACGCGCAGGCCCTCGATGACGGTCGGCGGCTTCCACGGCGTGTCGCAGGCGGCGCCGAGCAGCAGCAACATCGAGACGGTGCGCCTCACCATTCCCCCTTCGCGCCGAGCACGGGAAGAATGGGCAGGCCGGTGATGAACGCCTCTTTCGTGAAGTCGTGGTTGTAGATGAGCTGCTCGACGTTGCGCTGGTTCGTCACGTTCTGCACGTCGAGGTAGAGCGACAACATCCAGTGTTTGAAGACGAAGCGCTTGTCGAGGCGCACGTCGAGCTGGAAGAAGTCGGGCAGGCGGCGCGTGAATTCTTGCTGGGCCGGCACGGGTATGAAGTAGTTGCCGTTCGCGTCGTAGATGCTGCCGTTGATGGGCGTCACCAGCGGGCCGCTCACGTAGCGCATGCGCACGCCGAAGATGAAGTCGTAGGGCAGCTTGTAGCTGCCGATGAGAATCAGGTTGTGGGGCTGGTCGTACTGCGCGCTGCTCCAGACCGTGCCGCCCTTGTAGTCGCGCTCGGCGCGCGAGAGCGAATACGCGATCCACCCGAAGAAGTTTTTGGTGAGCTGGTGCCTGAGCAGCAGCTCCATGCCGTAGCTGCGGCCGCGCCCCACGTTCGTGTACCGAAGGTCGGCGAGCGGGTCGTCACCGAGGTTCGTGCCCGCGCCCTGCTGCACCGTCGAGCGAACCTGGTGAAAGAGGTCTTTGTAGTAGGCCTGCACGTCGAGCGTGACCGCGTCGCTGAAGCGCTTCTCGATGCCGGCCATGTAGTGGCCCGCCGCCTCGGGCAGCAGCGCCGGGTTGCCGTACACCGGCGACAGCGTGCCGACGCGGTGGTCGGGCTGCTGGTGGTACAGGCCGGCCGCGGCCTTGAGCGTGATGTCTTCCCACGGCTGCCAGAAGACGGCGAGGCGGGGGTCTATCCACCCGCGCTTCATGTACGTCTCGTAGTCGGCGCGAATGCCCGCGACGATCTTCAAGCTCGGCAGCGGCTTGATGACGGCCTCGGCGAAGATGGCGGGCTCGCCGTAGAAGGTCGTCGTCTGCTGCGTGACGAGGCTGCGCGACACGTACGGGTCGGGAATCGCGTTCGGCTTGAAGAAGCTCGACGGCGGGCTCTGCGACGTCGACTTCACCCAGAACATGTAGAGGTCGAGGCCGGCGTTGAGCGAGAGCCAGGGGGCGAGCTCCATCTCGAGGTAGTTGCGCGACTGAATGGGGAACTGCTCGCCGTTCAGGAAGATGTCGCTGCCGATGTTGACGTCGAGCTTGTCGTAGCCGCCGCTGACCCGGTTGATCAGCTTGATGCGATCGGTGAACGTGTAGTCGAGGCCGACGACGAGCCGGTTGTAGGCGATGCCGGTGCCGAACGTACCGCGGCCCTCGGGGTCGAACGCCGGGTTCGGCAACAGCAGCGCGAGCTTGTCGTCGCTGCCGAAGAACGACACGAAGAAGCGGAGCTTGCCCTTCTTCGGCCGGTACTCGATGCGCGCCTGGTAGTCGTAGTAGCGCGGCGCGACGGTGAAGCTGAGGGCGTTCTTGACGCTCGGGCCGATGAGGTCGAACACCGCGGGCAGCAGGGCGTCGATGTACGAGCGGCGGCCCGAGAGCGAGAAGCTCCAGTCGTCGCCGATGGGGCCCTCGAGCATGATCGAGGTGTCGACGACGTTGACGTCGATGAAGCCGTGGTAGCCGTTCTTCGCGGGCGTGCGCGCCTCGGCGTAGACGTTGCCGCCGATCGCGCGGCCCCACTGCGCGCCGAAGTTGCCCGGCTGAAACGAGATGGTCTCGAGCAGGTTCGAGTTGTAGGTCGCGTAGAGGCCGCCGAAGTGAAACAGCTGCGGCACGAGCGTCTCGTCGACGTAGGTGCGCGTGTCCCACGCCTTCTGGCCGCGCACGATGAGGTTGCCGAGGCCGAACGGCGCGCGCGCCACGCCCGGCAGGTTCTGCACCACCCGAAACGCATCGCCGTTGGTGCCGGGGATGAGGCGAATCTCTTCTTGCCGCAGCGTGACCTGGGCGACCTCTTTGCGCTCTTTCACGCCGCGCACGACGGTCTCGTACGCGCCGTAGACCTTCTTGCGCACGTGGTACGTGACCTCGGTCTTCTTGCCCGGCGAAATCTCTTCGTTGACCGCGTAGCGCTCGTAGTCGTTCGCGCTGACGACGACCTCGTACGTGCCCGGCGTGACACCTTCGATCTCGAAGTAGCCCTCGTCGTTCGAGAAGGCCTCGAGCCCGCCGATGACGACCGCCGCCCCCGCGAGCGGCACGCGGGTGCCGCGCTCGATGAGGCGCCCCGAGAAGTTCACGACCGGCCCCGCGTCGGGCGACGGCGCGACCTCGACGACCTCGCGGCGCAGGAAAAACGTGTAGCTGTACTGCAGCCGCACCGCCGTCGGCTTGCCGTCGACCTCGGCCGGCGTGAACTTGTACTGGCGCACCGCCTTCAGCGCGCTCTCGTCGAAGCTCGGGCCGGCGCTGCCGACCACGCGCGCGTCGGTGACGCTGCCGTCTTCGCCGAGGTCGATCTCCATCACGACCGTGCCGCCGACGCCGGCGTCTGCCGCGTCGGGCGGGTACGCGGCCTCGACCTGCTGCACCAGCGTCGGGGCCTTCGTGAGCACGCCCGTGGCGCCACCGTCGTTCTGTGCGAGCGCGGTCGAGGCTGCGACGAGGAGTACGGAAACGAAGAGACGCAGGGCGACCCTCTGTACGATCGCCGAGCACTTTCCGCTACACCTGCGGTGGTAGCGTCACCACCCATGCGGCTGCTGTGCGCGGGGCTCGTCATCGTGGCGTCGGCGTGTCACTGCGAGCTGCCCGGCCAGAGCCCTGCCGTCGAGCCACCTCCACCGACGCCTGTCGCACTGCCTCCGTCATTGCTCGCAGAGCTGCCGCGCAATGACGCGGGCCTGCCGATTCTGGTGCGCAGCGACGAGGGCGTCGCGGGCATCGCGGTCGGCTTCGTGTTCGACGAGGCGCTCGACGACCCCATCGCGCGCTGGGGCGAGTGTGTTCAGCGCATCACCGACTGCTACCGCGTCGCCGGCACGCGGCCCGTGCGCGGCTGCATCGCGAAGCTCGAGCGCTGCGCCGACGACACCGGCGGCACGGCCTGCTGCCCGCCCGCGTGCTTCGCGGCCTTCGAGGCTGCGCTCGGCAATGGCTCCGCCGAAGACGACGCCGTGCGTGCGACGTTTTTCGAGGGCTCGTGTGTCGCCGGCTTCGCAGACCAGGTCGACGGCGGTGAGGTGACCCCGTGAGGCGCCTCTCGGTGCTCGTGCTCGTCGTGGCGGTCGACGCCCTCGCGTGGGAGAGCGAGTGCCGCGACCCGGTGGCGGCGTCGCAGCCGCGCGACTCGGCCGCCATCGCGGCGTCGGTGTGCCGCGGCACGAGCGGTGGCTTCTGCGACCCCGGGCTGCCGTTCGCGCGCGGCAGCCAGCTCGGCGAGCACACGTTCATCACGCGGCTCGCCATGCGGTGGGCGAACCTGCCGCCGACGATGGTCGACGACAACCAGGTGCTGAAGTACTGGACGGACGGGCAGAACGCGCCCGGCACGAGCACGCCGAGCATCGAGCCCGCGCCGACCGGCAAGATGTCGCGGCAGCTCACGCGCGTGCTGTCGCTCGCCGAGCTCGCGCAGCTGCACGACGGCAGCCACTCGTTCGCCGACTTCATCGCCGGCAACGAGCACTGCCCGCTGTGGTTCGACGAGCTGCACCGCGACGCCGACGGCAACACGGCGTGTCACGCGTTTCGCGCGCACATGGGCGCCACGAACTCGGCCCACTTCGGCTCGCAGGTGAAGCAGATGTACCTCTTGTACCACCGGGTCGCGGTCGAGACGGCGAGCCGCTGCAAGCAGCTGAGCGATGCGTTCGCGACGGCCGGCGGGCACCCGGCGATCGGCGCGATGAACGATGCGCTCGATGCGTGTGAGCTCGAGGCGCTCGCCTTCGAGAGCGTGGCGAGCCACTTCCTCGCCGACGCGTTCAGCACCGGGCACCAGTGGGAGCGCTGGGGCAGCCCACTTCACCCGCGCACCGACGAGGCGTTTCTGCGTGCGCACATGTTGGCCGCGACGAGCGGCATGATTCACGGCTGGCGCGCGATCGCCCGCGACGTCGACGTCTATCTGCAGCCGCTGACCGAAGAGCACGACCAGCTGAGCATGCCCGGTGCGTTCGACGACGAGCCCGACGCGTCGGTGCGCTCGGTGTACGCGGGCGCAAAGGGCCTGCGGTCGGGCGGCGGCGACCTCTACGCGCTGCAGTGCCTCGCGCCGCGCGAGGGCGCGCACGTGCTGCCGTTCGCAGACGGCGCGTACACCACGCTCGGGCCCGACGACGGCTCGCGCCCGCTGTCGTTTCAGTACCGGCGCATGATGACGTGCCTGGGGCAGAGCTTTCGCGAGGTGTATTCGTTCGGCCCGATGCGGCTGAGGCAGGGCGCGCTGCCGCAGTGGGGCGTGCCCGAGTCGCAGCTCGACCCCGAGGTGCTCGGCATGCCGGTGCCGTCGAACCCGGCCTGCTTCGGGCACCGCGTGACGAACGCGTCGATGGTGCTCGGCATGCGCGCGGGGCAGGTGCGGTTCGATCAGCCGGGCTTCACCGCGAAGACGGCGGCCGACCTGCTGCCGATCGCCGCCGGCGTGCGCGGCGACGTGGGGTTTCATCGAAAGCTGCAGGCGCTGCTGCCGCGGCTCAACAGCCGCATGCGGCCCGAGCTGACGCGCCTCGCCGCGAACTTCGCGATTCGTGCCGCGCGCGACCCCGACGGCACGGGGTTGTCGAAGATGGAGTTCGCCGAGAACCGCGAGCTGCTCGGCTTCGCGCGCAATCAAGACGGCGAGGCGCTGGTGGGCAGCGACGGTGTGCCGTACCTCGAGCGCAAGTCGAAGCTCACCTGGTCTGATGCGCCGTACGACCGCGCGTCGTTGACGTGCGCGGACGATCTCGAGTGCCTCGCCTCTGCCGACGGCGGGCGCGGCGGCTACTGCGATCGGCAGGCGTACGACCCGCGCGACGGCGGCTTCGCGCCGCGCTGCATGCCCGTCGAGGCTCCGCTCTTGCGCGCGTTTCGTACGGCCGAGCTCGTGTACTGGTGCCAGAACGACGACTGGGCGCGGCTCACGGCGGCGCGGCGCGCGTGCCGGGGCAAGCCGGCGTCGAGCCCCGAGTGTGTCGCGTGCGTCGAGGTGCACCTGCCTCACGTTCGCAACGCGTGCGACCCGGGCGAGGGCTTCGTGGGCATCGCCGACGGCGTCGAGCGGCGGTCGGCGTGCGACGTCGTGGCCGACGCAGGGCTCGCGAGCTTCGTGTACTCGCGCACGACGGTGCACCTGCCGTACGCGCCGGTGGGCCTCGAGACGCCGGCCGAGGCGCTGCGGCGCGCGACGATGACCGCGTGTCAGACCGCGGACTCCGAGCTGAACCAGAACCCGCATGCGTATGGGTTCACCGATGCGGGTGTTCCGGTGATGGGGCTGCCGGGCTTCAGTCGATCGGGCACGGCCGCGCTGTGTGGGCTCATACCCGGGGGTGAACACTGGCTGCGCGTGCGCGCGAACAGCAGCTTCGATCTGCACGCGTGGAAGCTGACGCTGACGACCCAGAAGGTGGGGCCGTGGGCCTTCAAGGCGCCGACGACCGACGTCGAGCTGCAGTTCCTCGCGGGGCCTTCGTGCACCCAGGTGCTGGGCACTGCCACCGGCGGCGTCGATGTCGATGGCGACGGCTCGCCCGAAGAGCTCAGCCTGACGTGGAACGCGCAGAACGTCGGTGACGAGCTGTGCATTCGGGTGCGCGCCACGAACCCGACGACGCGCACCGCGTACGGCTACACGCTCGCGGCGCCGTGAGGCGCTACTGGCAGGTGCCGAGGCCCGCATCTGGCGCGGCCGCACAGCGGGTGCCGGTGCAGCAGTAGCCGCGCTCCGAGAACGGCACACACTCGGCGCCGGCCGGCAGGCAGACGACCACGTCGCGATGCGTCGTGCCCGAGCGCCCCGTCGCATCGGTCGCGGTCGCGGTGACGCGCGCCAGCTGCCGGGCGCTGAACGTGTGCGTGACTTCGGGGCCGGTGACCGGCTCGAGCTGGAGCCCGAACGACCACTCGATTCTCTCGATGGTCGAGCGCTCTGAGCTCGCGCTCGCCTTGAAGGTGGCCGGGGCGCCAGCGGCGATCTCTGTCGGCGCCTCGTCGATGCTCACGAACGGCGGGTGCTCTTCGGAGCACCAACCCGCCCGGCACGCCCAGCCGTCAGGGCAGCCGCTGCTGCACGCCCGCTTGCATGTGCCCTTCGTATAGAGCGACGACGCCGTACCCACACAGGCCCAGCCGCCTTCGCAGTCGGCCGAGACCCGCGGCTCGGGGCCGCAGTAGCCGCCGCAGCCGCAGCTCGTGTCGGTGCAGGTGCCGCTGAAGCAGGCTCCGCTCGCACAGCCCGTCGCTGCCGCGCACGGGTCGCCGGCTCGGGCCGGCATGCCGCCCCCGCCGCCACAATTGCAGGCGCTGGTCAGTGCCGCGACCGTGAGCAGGGCGAGGGCTCGCACGGCGGCCGAGTCTACTGCTCCCGGCAGGCGTTGGCCTCCGGCCGCGGGCGCTCTCGCTCGTGCCACCCGCTCGATGCGCCGCGTGCATCGTGGGCCTGCTTCCCCGGTGGCGCCCGCTGCGCATGCGCTCTGGCCAACGAGAGAGCGGCGGTCGGTCGCTCGACGTTGTTGCCGCCTCGGAGTGAGCGCCCCCGAGTGCGGCAATACAGCGAGGAGAATTTCTCCTCAGGGCTGCCGACCTCTGTCGTGAGGAGACAGTCGTCTCATCTCGAGAGGGCAACCTGCTGGTGAGGAGAATTTCTCCTCAGGGGGTGCCGACCCCTGCTTTGAGGAGACAGTTGTCTCATCGCGAGAGGGCAACAGGGTGGTGAGGAGAATTTCTCCTCGCCGAAACGCATCAGAACGACTGTCCGTCGTTCGCGAGCAGCAGTGGCCCCCGGTGAGGAGAATTTCTTCTCACTGCGCCAGAGGGTCGGGCTCCTCAGCCGGTGTCGAGACGCGACCCCGCTCGACGATGCCCCACGCAGCTTCGCGAAGCGCCATCGCAGGCTCCGACTCTTCTGGAAACGGCGTCGCCGCCAGCAGCAGCAGCCAGACCTGCAGCGCGCGCAGCTGGTCTCCCGCTTCCCCCGTGTGCGTCGTGAACCAGCGCACGAACGTCGGCATCGAGCCGAGCTCTTGCACCGCCAGCTCTTCGACGCCGCCGTCGCCTGCCACGCGACCTCGCAGAGCCCTGAAAGCCCTCCCGTTATCGGCGCGCAGCAACGTCGCGCTCAGCTGCCACCACGTGCCAAACGAGCGACCCGCATCGCCCTCGTAAAGCGGCACGTGCGCATCGATCGCCCTCAGCACCTGGCCGTGCACGTGGCGCAAGAGCCCCTGCCAGTCGCCGAACCTCCGATAGAGGTGCGCGCGCGACTGGCAGAGCTCGCGCCCCACCGCGTCGACGTTCACTTCGTCGATTCCATCCCGAGCAATGCAGTGCAAGGTCGCATGTGTCACCCGCAGGTCTGGTTTCCCCCAGCTCATGCCCCCAGCATGACGAGGGGGTCTGACATCATCGCTTCACGGCAGCCCGCGCCGCGTCACCAGATACGTCGCGAAGCTCCCCAGCCAGTGCCCGCCCTCGTAGTGCTCGCCCGTCACCGACTCGAGCCCCGCCTTCGCGTGCGCCTCGGCAGCCGCGCGCAGCCCCGCCACCCGCGAGTCGCCCGAAGGCAGCCCCGCCGCGATGCCCTCGAGCATCCACGCGCGCGAGAGGTTCAGCCCGTCGAGGTGCGCGAGCTTCGGGTCGCTGCGGTCGGTCACCACCTCGGGCGCGTAGCGCGAGACGTCGGGCAAGAACGCCTTCAGCCAGACCGCGTACGCCTCGCGCGGCTGAACGCGCCGCATCAGATCGGCCTCGGCCAGACACGGCGACAAGAAGTCTTGCCCGCCCGGCTCGTACCGCACGGGGCAGTCGACGTCTTTGCCGTAGTACGCGCCGATGCGCTCCCGCAGCAGCGCCAGCATCTCGTCGTCGTGCGCCACCGTCGCCCAGTCCCAAATCAGCCCGAACGCGAACGCCGTCTGGTCGTGCTCACCTTCACGAATCGGCCGCGACAGCTTCGGCAGCCACGCCTTCAGGCGCTTCGCCGCTTCCCGCTCGAGCGGCTCGAGCGCCTTCGACCACGCTCCGAATTCTGCGGCACCCCCCTCGCGCAGCTCGGCCGCAAGCAGCAGCAGCCACGCGAGCCCGTACGGCCGCTCGAAGCTCGTGCGGCCCTTGCCGCCCAGGTACGCCACCTCGGCCGCCACGTTCTTCGCCGTGAGGCTCTTCGCCAGCGCCTGCTTCGCGTCGGCGGCGAACGCGGCGGTGGGAAACAGGCGCACCAGCCGCGCCAGCAGCCAGTGCCCGTGCACCGCCGAGTGCCAGTCGTAGCAGCCGTAGAACGTGGGGGTGAGCTGCGACGGCGCCTTCACGTCGCGCCGGTCGGCGAGCACGTGGGCGAGCTTGTTCGGGTACTCCTGGTGTACGCACGCGAGCGCGAGCTTCGTGAATCGGGCCGCGACCGCTTCGTCGAGTGTGGGTGCCTGCGACATCAACAACAGCAAGGTCAGTGGCGGCATGCCGCCGCTCTACTAGATTGGGCAGCCCATGCTCGCTCTGACGCTCGCGGTCGCGCTGCACGCCGCACCCCCGGCGAAGAAGCTCGACTGGAAAGACCTGTGGGACGTCGCCGGCGTCGGGCGCAACGACACGCGCGAGACCGTCATCAAGAAGTGGGGCCCGCCCGACATCGACCGCGGCCGCATCGTCGGGTGGAAAGACGGCGTGCTCATCGAGTTTCGCCTCGACGGAGCCACCCAGCTCGACTTCAGCGCCGAGGGCACCAAGAAGTTTCGCGCCGACCGCAAGAGCGCGCTGCTCGACCTCGTCGACCAGCCCTGCGACGCCGCGAAGGGCCGCCTCCCGCTCCAGAAGGGCGCTCCGGGCTGCAAACACTACGACCCGGCCGGGTGGACCATCGAGGTGAAGGTGCTCTGCTTCGACGGCAAGCTCTCGAACCTCACCGTCGTGTGGACGCCGATGCCCGAAGCGAAGGGGCAGAAGCAGCTGCCCCCCGACGAGTGCCGGTAGCTCAGCCGCCGCGCCGCCGCCGGCGCAACAGCCCAACCGCCAGCGCCGCCAGCGGCGCCAGCCCGCCGCTCGAGCAGCCGCACGTGCCGCGCACCTGACCGGGCGACGGCATCATCGGCCCGGGCTCGGGCTCGTCGCGCTCGACCGTGAAGCCGATGCGCGCCGACAGCGCCGTCTGGCCCGCTGAGTCGGTCGCCCGAGCCTGCACGGTGTGCGGGCCGACCGCGAGGCGCTCCGGGTCGAGCGAGACGCGCCACGTCGACGTGTTGCTCAGGCCCGTCACCGCGCCGTCGACGAGCAGCTCGAGCTTCGTGACCGCGACGTCGTCGGTGCCCGTCACGCTCAGCTCGAGCACACCCGTCAACATCGAGCCGTCGGTCAGGCCCGTGAGCGTCACCGTCGGCGGCGTGTCGTTCATCGTCGAGCCCACGAAGAACCGCACCGGCGCCGAGTCGGTCGCGTTGCCTGCGGCGTCGCGCGCGCGCGCCACCAGCACGTGTGCGCCGTTCGCGAGCGTGGCCGTGTCGAGCGGCCACGTGAAGGGTGGGGCGCTCTTCTCGACCAGCGCCGTGCCGTCGAGCGTCAGGCCCACCGCGGCGACCCCGACGTCGTCGCTCGCCATCACCACCACGCTGAACGCGCCCATCGGCCGCGCATCGGCCAGCGGCGCCGTGATGCTCACCCCCGGAGCCGTCACATCGGGCGCCGACGACACCGTGAACGTCGCCGTGCCGGTCAGGCCGGCCGTCGTCACCGTCACCGTGAAGGGCCCGCCCGGCGTCGACCCTGCGGTGAGCGCGCCGGTCGCGTTGATGACTCCACCGCCCGAGACCGACCACGTCACCTGCGGGGTCATCGCGAGCACGTCACCGAACTGGTCTTCGACCTCGGCCGTCAGCTGCAGCGTCGCGCCGGGCGCGACCGTCGCCGCCGCGGGTGAGACCACGATGCGCTGGGGCGTCTGCTCGACCTCGAGGTCGACGACGCCGTTCGCCATGTTGCCGCTGCCGTCGACCACCGCGACGACGAGCTGGTACAGGCCCGCCTTCGTGAACGTCGCGGTCGAGAGCTTCGACGCGTTCGTGCCGTTCACCGAGAACGTCACCGGCGCCGGCCCCGCCGTCATCGACCAGGTGTACGTGAGCGCCGCCTCGCCGCCGTCGTCGGTCGCGCCGACGGCGAGCTGCGTCGTCGTGCCGGCCACGGGGTTCGGGGTCGCGCGCGCGGGGCTCGTGATCACCGGCCCGCTCGCCGACGTCACCGTCACCAGCGCGGTGCCCGTCATCGCGCCCAGGCCCGTCACCGTCACGGTGTGCGGCCCGCCCGGCGTCGTGCCCGCGGCGAACAGCCCGCTCGCCGAGATGGTGCCGCCGCCCGACACCGACCACGCGTACGGGCCCGCGAACATGAACTGGTTGAACTGGTCGCGGCCCTGCGCGGTGAACTGCTGCATCGCGCCGGTGCCCACGTTCGCCGACGCCGGGTTCACCGTCATCGACACGAGCGTCTGCTGCACCGTCACCGTCACCTGGCTGCGCACCGACAGGCCACCCGGGTCTTCGATGAGCACCTCGAACGGGTACGTGCCCGCGCGCGTGAACGTGACCGTCGTCGTCTTCGCCGCGTTCGTGCCGTTCGCGCTGTACGACGGCGGCTGAAAGTACGAGGTCGACCACGTGTACTTCAGCGCCGCCTCGCCCGAGTTGTCGGCGCCCAGCACCGACAGCACCGCGGTCATGCCCGTCGTCACCGGGTTCGGCGTCGCGCTCGCCGCCATCGCCACCGTCGGCGGCGGGTTCACCACCGTCGTCGTGAAGTCTTGCCCCGTCACCGATGCGCTCGTCACGTTCACCGCGCGCGTCGCCGGCATGAACGTGTACGAGGGGTGCGTCGGCGTCAGCGTGTGCATGCCCGCGGGCACGTTCAGCAGCACGAAGCGGCCGAGCGAGTCGGTGCGGCTCGTGCGCGTGCCGTCGCTCACCTGTACGCCCGGCAGCGGCACCGTGCCCGTCGTGACGGTGCCCGACACGTTGTAGCTCGCGCCCGCGACCGCGTTGAAGTTCAGGCTGCCCACGAACGTGCCGGTCACGGTCACCGGGTTCGTGAAGGTCGGCGTCAGCGTGAAGCCCGGCAGCGTCGCGACCACGTTGTACGTGCCGCTCGGTACGCCGTTCAGGTTGTAGAACCAGCTCGGCATGCCGCCGGTCGCGGTGACGGTGCGCACGCCGTCGGTGACGGTCGCCGCGGCGTTCGCGCCGAAGATCTGCCCCGACAGCCCCGCGCCCGACGGGTTGAACTGCACGCCGGTGACGTTCGCGCCGAGCACCTCGACCGCCTTCGAGGCGAACTGCCAGCCTGGCTTCACCGCCGTCAGCGTGTACGTGCCGTTCGGCACCCCGCTCAGCGTGAACGTGCCGTTCGCCGCGGTCACGGCGGTGCGCGTGCCGTCGCTGACGGTCACTCCGGCGAGGCCCGTCGTGCCGGTCGACACCACCGTGCCGCTGACCGAGTAGCCGGTCACGGCGGTGCCGGTGAAGTTCAGGCCCGTGAGGTTGCCGGTCACGACCACCGGGTTCGTGAACGCCGGCGTGAACGTGTAGTTGGTCTTGGCGGCGGCCAGCGTCACGCTCGCGTCGGGCACGTCAGAGAGCACCCAGCGGCCGGCGCTGTCGGTGTACGCCGCGCGGCTCGAGTCGCCGACGCGCACGCCCTCGACCGGGGTGCCTCCGGCGGTCACCGCGCCCTCGAGCGTCAGCCGCGCCGGAGCGCCCACCGTCACCAGCACCGACCGCGTCACCGTGCCGCCCTTCATGTCGCTCACCGTGCAGCGCACGAAGTAGGTGCGCGCGTTCGCGAACTGCTTCGTCGCCGTCGACGAAGACGGCACGTACGTGTCGTCGGCGAAGTCCCACGCGTAGGCGAGCGGGTCGCCGTCGGGGTCGGACGCCGAGATGCTGAAGCTCACCATCGCGTTGACCGCGGGCGTCGTCGTGCTCGCCACGATCGGCATCGCCGTCGGCGGCTGGTTGCCGGGGAACTGCCCCAGGTTCACCACCACGTCGATGCTCTCGGGCGTCGTGCCGCCCTTCTGCAGCGGGGTGATGTGAATGCCGCGGTTCAGGTCAGAGAACGTGCGGCCGAAGGTGAGCGACGAGTCTTGAACGCCGCCGGGCGAGCCGGGCGTCATGTCGAGCAGGTGGCTGCCGGTGTTGTTCAGGTAGCCCCAGTTGATCGAGACGCCCGACATCAGCGAGCGGTTCGACGTGAGGCCCTGGCGCAGCTCGACCCAGTATTCTTTCTGGCCGTCGCCGCGGGGAACTTTCAGCGCGTGCAGCCCGGTGGTGATGGGGTTCTCGAGCGCCTGAATGCGGTAGGTGCCGCTCGCCGTCACCGTCTGGATCTCGGTGGGCGGCACCCAGTCGAAGATCTTCTTGAACCACGCGTTGAAGTGCGACGAGCCGTTGCCCATCACGTCGAACGGGTTGCCGTACTCGTTGTTCGACCCCGCGCCGATGATGCTGTTGTTCTGCGCCGCCCAGTAGTTCGCGTGCCACACGCCGTAGTTGTGGCCGAGCTCGTGGTTCGTGACGCGCGCCGAGAAGTTGCCGTTCAGCCAGTTGCCGCGCCCGCCGACCGCGCCGCGCCCCGCCCACCCGCTGTAGATGCCCTTGAACGCGACGATGTCGAGGCTGTAGCCGTTCAGCGGGTAGCCCGCGTCGGTCGCCGCGGCGATCGCGTCGCTGCGCAGCCCGTAATAGTTCTCGTTCATCTTGTAGAACGCCGACGTCTGCGGGAGCCGCAAGAGCGGCGTCACCGTGCCGGTCATCGACGTCTGGCCGTACGAGTTCACGTTGAAGAACTGGCTCGACGTCGTGTCGATGAGCGTCTGCGCCGCCGCCGCCGAGAGCGGCTCGCCGGTGAGGTCAGAGAAGTCGACGCGCATCACCAGCACGGTCTTCGGCCCCGTCGACCACGGGCTCGCGAGGTCTGCCGAGCCCTGGTCTTCTTCGCCGGCGAGCTCGTCGTCCATCGCCGCCACGTGGTCGGGCATGCAGAACTGGTAGACGGCGTCGCCCGCGTGCGCCTGCGCCGCATCGGGAGGCACCTCGCGGCGCGAGACGGGGCAGGGGCCTGCGGCGCGGTAGGGCAGGCGCTCGTCGGCGGCCTCGTCGGGGAAGAGCAGACGCAGCGGCCGGTCTGAGAGCGCGACGAGGCCATCGAGCGCGACGCCGTGAACACGCACGGCGCGGCGGCTTCGGTGCATGAAGCGCTGGCCGGCGGTGTACGCGCGCCAGCTCTCGCCGCCGAGCACGAGAAAGCGGTGAACCTCGAGCAGCGCGTCGGCCTCTTCGGGCGTGCCCGCGATGACGTCGACGTCGCCGACGCCGTCGAGCCAGCGCTCGACGAAGGGCTGCTGATCTTCGGGGAGTCGTGCTCGCGCCGAAGGGCTCATCGCCTCGCGCAGCGCACGCTCGGGGTCGACCACGATGAGCGTCACCATCGCCCGCGCGCGCTGCTCGGCGGTCGCCGCGCTCGGGGCGCGGCGGTACTCGGCGAGCGCCTCCTCGACGCGGCCTTCAGGCAGGGCCTCGAGGTTCAGCCGGGTCTGCGCGGCCGGTGGGGGCGAGGGGGCTTGCGTGCACGAGGCGAGGGCGAGCGTGAGGGCGAGGGCGCGCAAGGTGTGCAGCGCCCATCAAGGTTCGTGCCTGTCAGGCGCACATGTGGGGTCGCGAGGTTGCGGCGGGTGTGAGGCTGCACGGGATGCGAGGTGGCTACTCTTTGCGAGGGCGCTAAGCTCGGGCGCGCATGAGACGAGCGCTGGCGACGGTAGCGGTGTTCCTCTTCGGTGGCGCGGCCTGGGCAGACGCGAAGCACCCGAACCCGTTCTTGAGTCAGGCGAAGGTGTTCGCGACCCAGGGTGAAGGTGACAAGTGCCTCAAGCGGCTC
>JAEUJP010000616.1 GCA_016793725.1 Myxococcaceae bacterium
CGCACCACTTCGTGTTCCACCATGAGCACCTCCGCTTCGCGGGGTGCAGCTACTTCCCTTTCCATCGATGCCTCCGGGTTGAGGCCTCGTGGGGGTCACTTTTAGTGACGCGAGGGGGTCAGTTTTACTGTCGCTCTACAAAGGCAGTCGGTCGGAGTGCTCGTCGGGCCGGGGCGCCCTGGAGGGGCGGTGACCGGGTCACCGGGTCACCCGGTCACCGGGGGTTGAAGGCAGTCGGTCGAAGTGCTCGTCGGGCCGGGTGCCCTTGAGGGGCGGTGACCGGGTCACCGGGTCACCGGGTCATGGGGGGTTGAAGGCAGTCGGTCGCGGCCCACCTCGACGCGGCGACCTTCGAGGGGGGGGTGACCGGGTCACGGGGGTGAAAGGGTGTGCCCTCGCGCGGTGACTTCGTGACTCATGGCGCGAGCATGCGGCGGCCGTCGCTCGTGCGCGGTACGGTCGCGTCGTCGGCTTCGCCCTTCAGCCTGTCCCACCGCTGGCACGTGACGACCTCGTGCGCCTGGTCGAGACCCTCGCAGTAGTTCGTGAACAGGCACCGCCGCACTTCGGCGCCGCGGCCTTCGCGCACCTTCTTCGTCCAGTCGGGGTCGGCCAGCGCCTGGCGCGCGCTCGCCACGAGATCGGCGTCGCCGCGGGCGAGCACCTCTTCGGCCTGGTCGAACGTCGCGATGCCGCCGCACGCGACCACCGGCGTCGACAGCCCGGCCGCCACCAGCGCGCGCTTCACCTCGGCCACTGCCGGCAGGTTGCGCCCCCACGGCCCCGGAGCCTCGACCTTCGTCGTCGGCATACACTCGTGCCCGCTCGGCCCCGTGTACGGGTACGCCGCGTGGCCCACCTTCGGCTGCTTCGCGTCTTCGAACTTGCCGCCGCGCGAGAGCGACACGAAGTCGATGCCCGCCCGCGCGAATTCGACGCCGAACCACGCGGCGTCGTTCGACCGATTTCCACCCTCGATGATCTCGTCGGCGAGAAAGCGGCACCCCAGCGCCAGGCGCGAGCCCAGCTCGGCGCGCACCGCGCGGTACACCTCGAGCGGCAGCTTCACGCGGTTCTCGCGCGGCCCGCCGTAGCCGTCGTCGCGCGTGTTCAGCGCCGAAAGAAAGCTCGCCATCGTGTACGCGTGCGCGAAGTGCAGCTCGACACCGTCGAAGCCCGCCTGCATGCAGCGCCGCGCGGCCGCCGCGAACAGCCCCGGCAGCACGCGGGGCAGCTCGGCGATGTGCGGCAGGTGTGTGTCGGTCACGCGCTCGCGCAGCCCGAAGCGATAAGCCTCGAGGTCGCGCGGCGACAACGTCTTCGCGATGGTCTCTTCGTCGGCGCTGAGCAGCCGCTCGGCGACCTCGCGCGGGCCCTTGAAGAACCGGCCGAAGAAGGCCTCCTTCGTGGGTCGCCGCTTGATTGAGAGGAAGTCGATGAGCTGAATGAACAGCCGCGTGCGCCCGCCGCTGGCCGCCTTGACGGTCTCGACGAGCCGCGTGAGGCCCTCGATGTAGCGGTCGTGGCCGGCGCGCAGCAGCGGCCCCGAGGGTATGTCGCGAATGCCCGTCGCTTCGACCACGATGACGCCGGGCTCGCCGCGCGCGAACCGCTCGTACCAGCCGAGCACACCGGGCGTGACGAAGCCGTCGTCGGTGGCGCGCCACGGCACCATGGCGGGCACCCACGTACGCTCGTGCAGCTCATGTGGCCCGACCCGCACGTTCGAGAACCAGCGTGAGGCTTCGGCCTCGGCGCGGGTGGGCCAGCGGGCGGGTAGCAGCTTCTCGAGGCGGCGATCGGTCACGGCCCCTGTGGCTTAACGCAACGCCCGTGGAGTAAGCGACGCCCATGCGCGCGTCTCTCGTCGCCGCCTCGTTCATCTTCGCTTGTAGTGCACCTCGCGCCGTCGACCCGCTGCCGTTCGAGCCGGCCTCACCGACCTCGACGCCCGAGCCGTCGAAGCGCGGCCCGTTTCCCGTCGGCGTGCGCACGCTCACGTTCGAAGACACGGGCCGGCGAAAGCTCGACGGCACGCCGCGCGTTCTCGTCACCGAGGTCTGGTACCCGGCCGAGCAGGCGAGCCGCGGCGGGCCGGGCACCACCTACGACGTGCTGCCCATCTTCACCGCCGAGCAGCAGGCCGCGATCGGCAACGCGACGCCGTTGCTCGAGACCGACGCGGTGCGCGACGCGCCCGTCGCGACCACGCACGGCCCGTTTCCGCTCATCATGTTCAGCCATGGCCAGGCAGCGGTGCGCTGGCAGTCGACCTACCTGACGGTGCTGCTCGCGAGCCATGGCTACGTCGTCGCGTCGCCCGACCACGAAGGCGGCACGCTCTACGACGTCGTGCGCGGCCAGCTCGCCGGAGTCACCGACGGCGTCGACAACCGCCCCCTCGACATTCGCTACATCGTGAACCGGCTCTCGCGCCTGCCCGCGAATGACCCGCTCGCCGGCATGGCCGACACCGACAACCTCGGCGTCGCCGGCCACAGCTTCGGCGCGCTCACCGCGATGCGCGTGGCCGTCTTCGACGACCGCGTGAAGGCGATCGTGCCGCAGGCGCCGGTCGCGAGCGACATCGCGTACGTCGGCCACTCGAACCCGCCAGCGCTGCCCGTGATGCTGCAGGGCGCGAAGCTCGACCGCACGCTGCCGTACGATGAGAACACGGTGCTGTCGTGGGAGGCCATGAAGCGCCCGCGCTGGCTGCTCACGCTCGAGACCGGCGGGCACTTCTCGTTCAGCGACCTGTGCCAGTTCGACCTCGCCTCGGTCGCCGACAAGGTGAAGCTCGACATCCCGGGCGCCGACGTGAAGAAGGTGCTGCAAGACGGGTGTGGTGGGGTCGCTCCGCCGGCGTCGGTGGCGCTGCCGATGATCAACCACTTCACGGTGGCGTTCTTCAACGCGCAGCTGCGCGGCAGCACGGCCTCGCTCGAGCTGCTCACGCAGGCGAAGGCCGACGGCTTCGGCGGCGCCGGCGTCGCCGCAGTGCGCGCCGAGCCATAGTCACTGCCAGCGAAACGTTCGCAGCGCGATGACGAACGGCACGAGGCCCCACGCGGCCATGATGGCGATGGGCACCCTTTGAGAGCCGAGCGACGCGCCCTCGTTGATGACGGCGCGCAAGGAGTCGTTGAGCGCGGTCAGCGGCAGCGCCTTGATGAACGGCTGCAGCACGTCGGGGAAGTGCTTCGACGAGAAGAACGCGCCCGACAGCAGGTACATCGGCATCATCACGAGGTTCATGAGGCCGCCGGCCGTCTCGGTGCTGGCGGTGCGCGCGCCGATGAGCATCGCGATGCCGGCGAAGCCGAGGCCGCCGAGCAGCGAGAGCACGGCGACGGCGGCGAGGCTGCCCTGCACGGCGACTCCGAAGGCGAGCCAGCCGATGGCCACGAGCGCGACGAGCTCGAACCCGAGAAAGACGAGGCGCGAGAGCAGAATGCTGAGGAGGAAATCGCTGCGCTTCATCGGCGTCGCCGCGAGGCGCTTCAGGAGCTTCTTCTTGCGGGCGTCGACGAGGCTGTACGCGATGCCCCACAGCGAGCTGCCCATCAGGTTCATGCCGATGAGGCCCGGCACGAGAAAGTCGATGTAGCGCGAGCCCGGCTCGCTCACCTTCTCGTCGGCGGAGCTCAACGTGTCGGCGCGGCCGTTCGCGCGCTCGAGGGCGCGCTCGACGGCCAGGCGGGCGACGCGGCCTTCGGGGCGGGTCTCGTCGTAGCGGTACGTCACGGTGCCGCCCGAGCGGTAGACGAGCACATCGGCCTGGGCGCGCCTGAGTTTCCACCGGGCGTCGTCGAGCGGGGCCTCGTCGACGGCGAGCGTGACGTCGGCCTTCAGCTGCGCCGCGAGCGCGGGGTCATCGGCGACGACGACGTGCATCGGGTCGGGCGGCCGGTTGCGAAACGCGAGGCCCAACACGAACGCGAGCACGAGGGGGAAGCCGAAGACCCAGAAGACGGCGCCGGGGTCGCGCACGAACATCAGCACGCGCATGCGCGTGAGCTCGACGAGTGACGACGAGGGGCTCGAATCAGGCATCGCGCAGCCCCGCTCCGGTGAGGTGAACGAAGACGTCTTCGAGCGTGGCCTCGCGGGTGCTGACGTGCTTCACGTGAGCGCCGCGCGACGCGGCGAGTGAGAGCAGGGCGGGCAGGGCGGCGCTGACATCGGCCGCGTGCAGCACGCGGGCGTCGGCCTTCGCCGAGACGCGCACCACCGAGGGGAGCGCACCGAGCGCGGCGTCGTCGAGTGCGGGTGAGGTGATGACCTCGATGACGTGGGCGGCACCGAGCGAGGCGATGAGGCCCTTGGGCGAGCCGCGGGCGATGACGCGGCCGTGGTCGAGCACCGCGAGGCGGTCGCAGAGGCGTGCGGCCTCTTCCATGTAGTGGGTCGTGAGCAGCACGGTGCCGCCGCCGGCCTTGAAGGCGAGCACGATTTCCCAGACCTTCAATCGCGCCTGCGGGTCCAACCCGGTCGTGGGCTCGTCGAGAAAGAGCAGGTCGGGGTTGCCGACGAGTGCGCACGCGAGAGCGAGGCGCTGGCGCTGGCCGCCCGACAGCTTCGCGACGCGGGCGTCGCGCTTCTCGTCGAGCTCGAGGTGCTTGATGACGGCGTCGACCTCGCGGCCGCGCGCGTAGAACGAGCGGAAGAGGCGCACACACTCGACGACGCTGAGGCGGTCGGGCAGCTCGGTCTCTTGCAGCGCGATGCCGACGCGCTCGCGCACGCGCACGTCGCCGGGTGCGTGGCCGAAGATGCGCACTTCGCCACCGTCGAGCTCGGTCAGGCCTTCGAGAATCTCGATGGTGGTCGTCTTGCCCGCGCCGTTGGGGCCGAGCATGCCGAAGCACTCGCCGGCGACGAGGTCGAGATCGACGCCCTGCACGGCGTGAACGCCGGCGAAGCTCTTCTTCAGCGCGGTGCAGGTCAGCACCGCAGTCGTGTCAGGCATCGCGGCGCAAGATGGTGTCGCGGCGCGGCAGAAGGGCCCTCTTCACGAGCCCCTCTACCGTGTGTGCGCGGCTCACGGCTCGGTCGGGCTCATGCGGTTCTGCGGGTCGCGGGCAGCGCGCTGCACCCAGTCGTTGCCGTTGTTGTCGCTGTCGAGCCCGTTGCCGAGCAGGGCGTCGGCGCCGCCGGTCGCCATCGAGGCCTGGCTCGAGTTCGCGTTCGCCTTGCGCTCGATGGTGCCGCCACCGCCCGGGGGCGAGGGCGCGATCGCCCCACCTTCGGGGTTGGTCGAGCCCGTGCCGTAGCCGACGGTGTCGATGACGGTCGTGTCGGTCGGCGACGTGCCCACCTGGTTGGTGCCGATGCGCACGTGAGCGGCGGTGGCCTGGAGCGCGAGGTCGCCCGTCGCCTGCAGGTCGGCCGTCACGGTGCCGGTGTACGCGGTGCCGCCCGAGGTGATGAGGTAGTAACCGCGCGGGGGAATCGTGGCGCCGGCGGGCATCGTCACCTTGTTCTGGTACGTCGCGCCGGTCGCGCTCTTGTACTGCAGGCGCCAGCCCGACATGTCGACCGGGGCCATCGTCGGGTTGTAGAGCTCGACGAACTCGTCGGCCGCACCCCCTGGGCCCGCCGTGGCGACCTCGCTGATGACGACGTGGTTGGTGACCGGCGCGTTGCTGATGGTGATGGGGCAGATGAGGGTCGACGCGCCCATCGTCGCTTCGAGCTCGCCGTTGCCCATCGCGCTCGGGCTCGCCAGCACCGTGAACGACGCGGTGCGTGCGTTCGCCGCCACGCTCACCGCCGTGCCGACGCTCGCGAACGAGCCGCCGTCGAGCGTCACGGGCGTCGAGGCCGCGACGGGAATGTCGGTGGTGAGCGTCAGCTCGGCGGTGCCCTCTTCGGGCAGCACGAGCGGGTTCGGTGAGCACGAGAGGAGCTGCGGCACCTCGGCGTTGCCGACGACGCGAACCGCCGTCATCACGAACGCGCCGCCGTCGAGCGTGGCGCTGATGGTCGCGGTTGCAGTCTGCGTGACGCCTTGCACCAGCACGTCGGCCTCGACCTGGCCGGCGAGCACCGTCACCGTCGGGGCGACGGTGAGACCGGGGTCGGAGCTCAGCGTCACCACGGTGTCGATCGGCTGGGCGCTGTTGATGCGCAGCTTGAGCGGCGACGGAATCGTCGGGCCGGGGGCCGCCATGCCTTCGCGGGTGAACTGGCCAGCCGGCCCGAGCGACATGAGCTGTACGGTGCGCTGCATGTCGAAGCTGCCGCGCGGCTCGAGCTTCGAGTTGCCGTTGCGGAGCTCGAGAATGCCCTGAATGAACCCGAGCGACTCGCCCGCGGTGGGGAAGGGCGTCGTCAGCGACAGGTAGTCGTTCACGAGCAGCTCGGCGGTGGCGGGCAGCTGCTGAATCGTGAACTCGTTCGTCGGTGCAGTGTCTGACATGTCGGGCGTCGGCGCGATGTTCGCCACGGTGACGTTCTCGATGCGCACGAACACGCCCTCGAGGGCCGTGGCGCGCGAGCCGCCGGTGCGGACCTCGTCGGGAGTCACGATGACCGGCGCCGGCAGCATGTTGCCGCGCGTCACGACGCTGACGCTGCCGGTGGCCACGCTCGAGATCTGAATCTGCCCGTTGAAGTTCTGCACGCCACCGTTGGGAATCGTGACGCGGTCGCCGATGAGCACGTCGGTGCGGTTCGCAGGGCCCGGGTAGTAGATGAAGAGGCCGGTGTTGTCGGGCATCGCCGCCATCGCGTCTTGCACGAAGAAGCCGCCGGGGCCCGTGCCAGTCACCAGCACGTTCACGAGCTGAATCGCGG
>JAEUJP010000629.1 GCA_016793725.1 Myxococcaceae bacterium
GAGCCGCTGGCGACGGCTCCGCCTCCGCCTCAGGCGCCGCCGATCGCGGCGGGGTTCTGCGACCCCGACGACTCGAAGACGTTCTACGAAATTCACCACACCCTGCGGGGCCTGCTGGCGAAGCGGCCGTCGGCAGAGGCCGCGGCGCTCGTGAGAGAGGCGCTCGACACCGAGAAGAGCGACCCCGAGCGACACCTCGAAGCGGTGCGGCGAGCGCGGGTGCTGCTGCCCCGGGACCCGGCGCTGGGCTGGGCGATCGCGGCGGCGACGCGGCAGCTGCCCGACCTCGACGAGGCGATCGAAGGCCTGGGCGACTACCTCGCGGCCGACCCGAGCCCCGACCTCGCGCGGCTGAAGGCGCTGCTCGAGGTGCAGCGCGACATACACACCGGGTACCAGCGGCTCGAGCGGGGCGGCACGACGCTCATGTGGCCGCGCGACGCGCTGACGCTCGTACAGGTCGACGAGCTGCTCTACACGGTGAATCGCGCGCTCGACGAGGCGGCGCAGCTGACGGGCACCGAGCGGCGGCGCAAGCTGACGGTGGTGGCCTACCCGGGCCACTCGGAGCTGCTGGCCGTCACCTGCACCCGCGCGTGGACGGCGGCGGTCTACGACGGCACGCTGCGCGTGGTGCTGAGTCAGAAGGGAGGCGGCGCAGACCTGAAGATCGTTCGCCACGAGACGTTGCACGCGCAGGTGTCGCGCTTCGCGAACAAGGCGCCGCGCTGGTTTCACGAGGGGCTGGCGCAGTCATTCGCGCAGCAGACCGACCGCAAGCGCGGCTGGCCGCTGATGGTGAAAAACAAGGTGTGGATACCGTTCACCTCGCTCGACGGCAGCTTCCAGGCGTTCGAGCAGAGCGAAGACGCGAGCCTCGCGTACGTGCAGAGCTACGCGATGGCCGAGCTGATGCGCGACTGCGGCGGCGACGCGGCGATCTCTCGCGCGATCGACGGCTTTCAGGCCGGCGAGACGACCGACGCCGTGCTGCAGGGCGCGTGCGGGCGGCCCGTGACGGGCGAGCAGCTGCTCGAGTTCATGGCTCGACCGACCGGCGCCCAGCGGTGAAGCGGCTCGCCGCTTCGCAGCCGGCTCCGACCGGGTGACTGGGCGCCGGTCGGTCGCGAGAAACATGATAGGTGGGCCCTCATATGGCTCCCCGCTTCAAACGAGTTCTGGTCGCCAACCGCGGTGAGATCGCGATTCGTGTCATGCGCACCTGCCGCGAGCTCGGCCTCTCGACGGTCGCCGTCTACTCCGAGGCCGATCGCTCGGCGCTGCACGTACGCCAGGCCGACCAGGCGTACTGCGTCGGCCCCCCGCCCTCGCGCGAGAGCTACCTGAGCCAAGACGCCATTCTCGACGCCGCGAAGAAGGCCAAGGCCGACGCGATTCACCCCGGCTACGGCTTCTTGAGCGAGAACGCCTCGTTCGTGCGCGCGTGCGACGCCGCCGGCATCGCCTTCATCGGCCCGCCCGCGAGCGCGATGGACGCGATGGGCGAGAAGACCCGCGCCCGCGCCCACATGGTGAAGGCGAACGTGCCCGTCGTGCCCGGCGCGACCGAGCCGTTCAAGACGCTCGAAGAGGCCCGCGCCTTCGCCGAGAAGGTCGGCTTCCCCGTCATGCTGAAGGCGGCAGGCGGCGGCGGCGGCAAGGGCATGCGCCGCATCGAAAAGATGGCCGACTTCGAGAGCGGGTGGCGCGCCGCGAAGAGCGAGGCCATGTCGAGCTTCGGCAACGACGCCGTCTACCTCGAGAAGTACCTCGACCAACCGCACCACGTCGAGATCCAGGTGTTCGCCGACGGCCAGGGCAACTGCATTCACCTGAACGAGCGCGAGTGCAGCGCACAGCGGCGCCACCAGAAGGTCATCGAAGAGACGCCGTCGCCGATTCTCAACCCCACGCTGCGCGCGCAGATGGGTGACGTCGCGGTGCGCGCGGCGAAGTCGGTCGGCTACATCGGCGCGGGCACCGTCGAGTTCCTCGTCGACTCGACGCGCAGCTTCTACTTCCTCGAGATGAACACGCGGCTCCAGGTCGAGCACCCCGTGACCGAGTGGGTGACCGGCCTCGACCTCGTGCGCTGGCAGCTCGACGTGGCACAGGGCGCGCGGCTGCCCTTCCTCGAGCCGCTGCACCCGCGCGGGCACAGCATCGAGGCGCGCGTGTACGCCGAAGACCCCGGCCAGAACTTCATGCCGTCACCGGGCCGCATCGACTACCTGCGCATCCCGGGCGGGCCGTACGTGCGCGACGACTCGGGCGTGTACGCCGGCTACGAGGTGCCGCGCTTCTACGACCCCATGATCTCGAAGCTCTCGGTCTGGGCGCCGACGCGGCCCGAGGCCATCGCCCGCCTCGATCGCGCGCTCTCTGAGTACGTCGTCAAGGGCATCACCACGAACCTGCGCTACCTGCGCCGCATTCTGCAGCACCCCGACTTCGTGAAGGGCGACTACGACACCGGCTTCTTGCCGCGCGCACACGACCAGCTGCTCGGCGGCGACGACGCGAAGCTCACCGAGGTCGCGGTGCTCGCCGCGGCGGTCTACGCCCAGCAGCGCGCCGAGAAGGCCGCGACGAAGATCTCGGCCGCGACGGCGACGGGCACCCAAGGCTCGATGTGGCGCCACGGGAGGCAGCGATGAGAACCACGCGCTACTACGCGAAGACGAAGAGGGGCCAGGAGCCCGAGACGGTCGACGTCTCACCGCTCGGCGGCCAGCGCTACGCCGTCACCTACCTGGGCGCGAAGCACGAGCTCGAGTCGCTGGTGCTGCCGCACGGCGCCGTGTCGCTCATCATCGACGGCGAGTCGTACGCGGTCGAGTTCGAAGAGGTCGGCGACGAAGTGCGCGTGCTCGTGAAGGGTCAGGTCACGAAGGTCGACGTCGCCGACGAGCGCAAGATGCGCATGCGCGCGGCGGGCGGCAGCTTCACCGTCGAGGGCAAGCAGACCATCGCGGCGCCCATGCCCGGCAAGGTCGTGAAGGTGTTCGTGAAGGTCGGCGACACCGTGACCGAGGGCCAGGGCATCGTGGTCGTCGAGGCGATGAAGATGGAAAACGAGCTCAAGTCGCCGAAGGCCGGCAAGGTCGTCGAGGTCGCCGCCGTCGAAGGCACCGCCGTCGAGAACGGCGCGAAGCTCGTCGTCGTCGAGTGAGCTGCACAAAAAAGGGGACAGGCTACTTTTCTGCGCAACGCCCTCGAGATGACGACAGCAGTCGTGAACGTGGCGCCGGCGCGCGCGAGGTTGCGCAGAAAAGTAGCCTGTCCCCTTTTTTGCGCAGCTACCGCTCGGGCGAAATCGGCGTGGGCGCTGGCTTCGGCTCTTCCGTCGGCGACACCGGCTTCGCGCCCACGTCGAAGAAGTCGCCCGTCATCGTGAACGCGAGCGTGATGCACGGCAGCGCCGCGCTGGTGTCGGCGCCGGTGCGGTACCGGTGCATCGCCCACCACTGAATCAGCAAGAACAGCGTCGGGTTGTTCAGCCCCGCTCCGTCGCGCGTGAAGAACTGCCAGCCGACCGCCGGCCCCACACGCACGTGCGCGTTGTTCGGCGCGGGCTGCGACGGGTCGAGGTGCTGCGGCCCGTAGAACGGCACCGCGAACGTCGTGCGCGCACCCGCGATGAGGCCGATCGGCAGCTGCGCGAAGATGTCGACGTCGCCGAACATCGCCCACCCGCGGTTCGGCATCAGCGTGTCGTAGAACTGGTCGTACTCGACGGCGTCGCCGGGCTTCAGCGCGAAGTCGGGCCGCACCCACCGAAACAGCGCCCGCCCCACGATGACGCCGACCTTCGCCTGCAGGTTCATGCCCAACGTCCACTGCGTGCCTCCGGCCATGAACCGCTCGTTGCTGCGCTCGCGAATCGCGGTGTCTGAAAAATTGTCCTGCGCGTCGCGCCAGCCCTGCAGCAGGTTGAACGTCGAGAAGTACTGCACGTACTCGTACACCGACCAGAACCCGATGAAGCTCGCCGGCTGAAACTCGACGTACGCCCCGATGCGGCCGAACGCCGGGCTCGCCCCCGGAGCGATGCCGACCCCGATGAAGTTGTCGCGCAGCGCGGGCCGGTCGGACCCGTAGAGGCGAAACCGGTACATGAACCGGCCGTCGTACAAGAGCCCCAACGGGTTCACGCGCAGCACCAGCACCTGGCGGTGCACGAGCCGGTGCTGCGGCGGCGTCATGTCCTGCAGCATCTGGGCGTGAGCAGCCGAGCCAACGGTCACGAAGACCAGCACGAGCAGGAGGCGCATGGGGCCGCTGATGTTAGCCTCTCGCGCCGTGCAGGCGGTGCTGCTCGTGATGCTGCTCGCAGCCGACGGTGGCACCGCGGGCGCCGCGCAGGCCGCCCGCCCCGCCCTCTACAGCCTCGACGCGGGCGCTCCCGACGCCGGCGCGCAGCCGCCGAAGGGCCTCGCGTGCCTCGCGCGCTACTACCTGGGAACACCGGTGCGGTCTGACGCCGGGTGGGGCCTCG
>JAEUJP010000669.1 GCA_016793725.1 Myxococcaceae bacterium
CGGCCGCGTCGGCCAGCGGCAGACCGGAAGCCGAGAGCTCTCGCCGCACCGCCTGAACGTCGAGCGAAGCGCGATAGCCCGGCTCGGTGAGCCCGCGGCCGAGCGCACCGAACACGTCGTGCGTGCGAATCAGCCACTGCGTGAGCGGCACGAGGCGCTGTTCAAACCACGCCGGCCTGAAGCGAGCGAACAGCCGCGCGCTGAGGTGGCCGTGCCGCTGCGGCTTTCGGCCCGCGAGCTTCCCCGTGTCGTGGAACAACATCGCGAGGCGCATCGCGAGCCGCACGTCGAGACGCCACGCCGTGGGGTGCCGCTCGCGCAGCTGCTCGAGCAGGCCGTCGGTCTTCAGCTCGAGCACGCTCTGCGCGAGGTGTCGCTCGAGCTGCCACCCCTGATGCAGCGGGCTCTGGTCGCGGCTCCTGGCTCTCAGCGCCCGTTCGAACAGCGTGAAGTCGAGCACGGCCTTCAAATAGGGGTCGGGCCGGGCGCGGTGGCTGTGCACCTGCTCGAAGAACCACGCCGCGAACTCGGCGTCGTTGGCTTCGCGCGCCAACGTCTCGAGCGCGCCGCCGGCTCGAGGTGTGCTCACCCGGGCCGGCAGCGGCGGCGCCTGCGCGACGTGCGGGTCGTTCGCGTGAAAGGCGATCAGCTCGCCCGCGACGCGCAGCTCATCGGCGGTCAGCGCGCGGCGGTTGTGGAGCCTCGGTGCCGGGGCGCCGGTGCCCGCGGCCTCTTTCAGCGCCTGCCAGCTCGCGTGCACGGGCGCGGGCGCGTGTGACCCGAACGTGAGCCTCGGGTAGTCGGCGAGCGTGCGCTGCGCCCGCTCGAGGTCGTGCGCGAGGTCGAGGTCGGCGGGTCGCGCGGGGTTCAGCTCGAGCCGCCCGTTGCGCAGCGCGGCCTCAGCGCCCGGTGCGAGCGCGAGCTCGACGGCTCCGCGGGTGTCGAGGCGCAAGAGCCCGGCGCGGTGCAGCCAGGTCGCGTGGCGCTTCGCCTCGACGGCGCCGCGGCTCGAAATGCCGCAGCGCTGAAGCAGGCGAGTCGACGGGCACAACACCGACCAGCGCTCGTGCGCAGCGACGCGCTCGAGCTCGGCGAGCAGCGGCGCGACCTGGCGCTCTTCGTCGACGGCGACGTCGACGTCGGCGGGCTGCTGGGCGGGGCCGAACCGACCGTTGAAGAACGGGCGGTAGACGGCGCCGTTGGCGACCCAGACCGAGCCGGTCATGCCGAGTCGACGCACGACCCCGTCGAGGGTGACGAGCGGAGGGCGGTGCCAGGCGAGCGACTCGAAGTCGAGCCCCAGCGCGCGACGAATCGCAGCTCGGGTCTCGTCGGGTGGGCGGGTGGTGTCGATCGTGTGAATCGGCACACCGCGCTCGCGCAGCCACTCGCGCGCGGGCGTCGCGCGCGCGAGGTGCACGAGCGCGCGGTGGCGGGCGCCGTCTTCAGTGGGCGTCTGGCCACGTCGCGCGCCGCGCCCCAACTGCCGCTGCGTCGAAGCCGCGACACAGTCGCCCGGCAGCTCGAGGTGCACGACGTCGAGCCGAACGCCGCGCTCGTGCACCGCGCTCAGCAAGGCGTGCGCCTCGATGACCGTTCGACCGAGCTTCTCGACGAGCGTGAACCGCGCGTCACCCTCTTCGAGCACGTGCGCGAGAAAGGCGACGTCGACCGGGTGGGGCTCGCCGTGCTGCAGGTGATGCTCGCGGCGCGCGTCGGCCGAGACGCCGCGCTCTTCGGCGAAGCGCGCGAGGGAGCAGTAGCGCGCGCCGAGCGCCGGCTGCAGCCAGTCGCGCGCCGTCGTCTTGCCCGAGCCGGGCATGCCGTCGAGCACGATGAGCTGCCGCACGTTCGGGTCGGCCGGCGGCGCGTACGGAGCATGCGCGTGGAGGCGCGCGCGCACACGCTCCCAGGTTGCGTGCTCTTCGAGCAGCGCATCGGCTCGGTGGTGGCGGAGCAGCGCGGGGGCGCAGGCCATGGGGGCTCCGGGGCGAGGGTTGTAGTGAGGTGTAGGATACGGCGAGTCTCGTCGTCGATGCACGTTGCCGAAGCCCGCGACCTCGTCATGATGAAGGTCGCTCGCGGCGAGGCACATGAGCTCGACGCCATCGAAGACACCCGTCGTGCGACACCTCTCGACCTCGAGACGTCTCATCGACCGCCATCGTGCGGGCGCGCACATCGTCGCTCGAACGGCGCTGCCCCAACCATGAAGCTCGCCCTCGGTCTCGCCGCCCTCGGTCGCCCCGCGTACATCAACGTCGGCCACGCCGAGGCCCTGCCCGACGCGTACGCGCCCGGCGCGCTCGAGCGGCGCTGCCACGCCGTGCTCGACGCGGCGTGGGCGGCCGGCCTCACGTGGTTCGACGCGGCGCGCTCGTACGGCCGGTCAGAGGAGTTTCTCGCGAAGTGGCTTCAGCAGCGCGGCATCACCCGCTCGCACGTCACCGTCTCGTCGAAGTGGGGCTACCGCTACGTCGCGAACTGGCAGCCGGGCGCCGAGAAGCACGAGGTGAAAGAGCACACGCTCGAAGCGCTCGAGCGCCAGCTCGCCGAGTCGCGCGCGATGCTCGGGCCGTGGCTGTCGCTGTACCAGGTTCACTCGGCGACGCTCGACAGCGGGGTGCTGCAGAGCCGCGCCGTGCTCGAGCGGCTCGGCGGCTTACGCGACGAAGGCCTGCCCATCGGCCTCAGCCTCTCGGGCCCGAAGCAGCGCGAGGCGCTCGAGCTCGGCTTGAGCGTGCAGCACCGCGGCGCCCCGCTGTTCAGCAGCGTGCAGGCGACGTGGAACCTGCTCGAGCGCTCGGTCGAGCCCGCCCTTCGCCGCGCGAAAGGCGAAGGGCTCACCGTCATCATCAAAGAGGCGCTCGCGAACGGGCGGCTGGCGGGGCCGGGCGCTCCTCGGGCGCTGCACGCGCTAGGCAGCGCGACCCCCGACGCCGTCGCGCTGGCCGCGGCGCTCGCCCAGCCGTTCGCCGACGTCGTGCTCTCGGGCGCCTCGACCCCCGAGCAGCTGCGCTCGAACGTGGCTGCGCTTTGGCTCGACGGCGCGGCGCTCGCAGACGCACTCGAGACCCTGAAAGAGCCGCCCGAGCAGTACTGGCAGACGCGCTCGAAGTTGCCGTGGAACTGAGTGTCTTCGGCGGGTTGTGGTGCTAATGGCGCGGCCATGGCGACGTCAGACGAAGTGAAGGCCCCCGACACCCTCACCGAAGCGGTGCTCGGCAAGCCGTTTCTCGAGTCGGCCCAGGTGAAGTCGTTCATGAAGTACCCCGTCGCGCTGCGGGCCGGGCTCGTCGCTGCGGCGTTCGCGGGCCTCGTCTTCTTGCCGTACCTGGGGGCGGTGGGCCTGTGGGACCCATGGGAGACCCACTACGGCGAGGTCGCGCGCGAGATGATTCAGCGCAACGACTACGTGCACCCGTACTGGGAAAATGCGTGGTTCTTCTCGAAGCCCGCCTTCTCGATGTGGATGATGGCGCTCGGCATGCAGCTGTTCGGCTCGGGCATCGCCACGCCGCCGAACTCGAGCAACGACGCGCTGGTGCCGCCCGACGCGCTGGGCCTGTTCACAGAGTGGGGCTTTCGGCTGCCGTTCGCGCTGTTCTCGATCTTGGGCGTCGCGCTGCTCGCCTACGCGCTCGCGCGGGTGACGTCGGCGCGCGTCGGCCTCGCGAGCGCGTTCGTGCTCGTCACGATGCCGCTCTACTTCCTCATCTCGCGGCAGGCCGTCACCGACACGCCGATGATCGCGGCGAACCTCTGCGCGATGGCGTGCGCGATCGTCGCGCTCGGTGACCGTGCGCTCGCCCAGTCGAAGCGCGACGTGTGGTGGGCCGGCTTCTGGGTGTTCGTCTCGTGCGGCACGCTCGCGAAAGAGGTGCTCGGCGTCGTGCCGATCGCCGTCGTCGTCGTCTACATGGTGTTCACCCACCTGCCGACGAAGCAGAAAGAGTGGCAAGAGCACCTGAAGTGGCTGCTCGACAAGGCCCTGAACCCGCTCATCGGCGGTGCTGCGGCCGGCGCCGTCGCCTACGGCGCGACCGCCGCGCTCTTCGGTGCGAGCCCGAACCCCATCGGTCACGTCGTCGGCGCGCTGCCGGGCCTCTTCGTGGCGATTCTGACGTTCACGATTCTGCTGCAGCGCACCGTGCAGAACGACAAGACGGTGCCGGCGCTGTTCGCCGAGATGTACCGCATGCGCGTCGGCACGGGCCTGCTCATCTTCCTGGGCGTCGCGCTGCCCTGGTACTGGGTGATGTTCTCGTTCCCCCAGGTCGACGACGAAGGGAAGCTGTTCTGGTTCCGCGTGCTCGTGCACGACAACGCCGGCCGCTTCGCGAGCGGCGTGCACACCACGACGCCCGGCGGCACCTTCACGTACTTCATCGAGCAGGGCGGCTTCGCGACCTTCCCCTGGTCGGTGTGCGTGCCTGGCGCGTTCGCGGTCGTCGCGCGGCTGCGCATTCGGGGCGATGACCCACACGACCGCGTCGGCCTGCTCGGCGCCGCGTGGTTCGCGGGCACGTTCATGGTGATGGGCATGTCGGCCACGAAGTTTCACCACTACGTGCTGCCGATGTTGCCGCCGCTCGCGATTCTCATCGGCCTGTTCCTCGACCGGCTCTGGCAAGAGGGCATCGCGAAGAACGGCCTCGTGCTGCTGCTCGGCATGCCGTTCTTCCTGCTCGTCGGCAAAGACCTCGCGTCGAACCCGAAGAACTTCACCGACCTCTTCGTCTACAACTACGACCGCCCGTACCCGTTCGAGATGGTGCAGAACAACATCAACGCGTTCGCGACGCGGCCCTTGTGGCTCGTCGATCTGATCGCGATCGCGCTCATCGGCATCGGCGGCTACCTGTTCTTCGAGGCCACCAGCGCGAACCGGCCCGCTCCGCTGAAGGGCCTCGCGCTGACGCTGGCGGCGGTGGGCGCCGCGGCGTTCGTGGTCTCGGCGACCGACTCGAAGAGCTCGCCGCTCGTGTACTTCGGCCTCGCGTTCGGCGTGGGCACGGCGTGGTTCATCTACGAAGGTGTGCGCATGAAGGGCGATGGCCCGAACCTCGTGATGTACGCGTGTGCGGCGGTCGCGGGCGTGCCGGCGCTCGTGTTGCTGACGCGGGGCGTGCAGGTCGAGAACGCGCGCGGCAACCCGGGCGCCCCGCGCGTCGAAGACTTCTTGCAGCCGCTGGTGACCGACCCGGCGAGCATCAAAGAGGTGATGGGCTTCGCGTTCGTCGCCGGCGGAGCGCTGGTGCTCTGCATGGCCCTGGCGCGCGCACGGGTCGCGATGTTCTCGACGGCGATCGCGCTGATCACGGCGTGGGTGTTGTGGTTCAACTGGTCGCACTGGGTGCAGCTGACCCACCATTGGACGCAGCGCGACCAGTTCTGGCGCTACTACGCGCAGCGCCGGGCGGGTGAGCCCATCACGGCGTTCTTGATGAACTGGCGCGGCGAGACCTTCTACTCGCGCAACACGGTGAAGCAGATCAAAGACAACAACCTGCTCTACCAGTACGCGCAGCAGCCGGGCCGCGAGTTCGCGCTCGTCGAGCACAACCGCCTGGGCATCTTGAAGGGCGCGGTGGGGCCCGACAAGACGGTCACGCTGATCGACAAAGACCTGAACAACAAGTTCGTTCTCGTCACCATCGAGTGATCTCGGTCGAGAACCTCGCCCGCAGGTTCGGCGATCGCGTCGCGGTCGAGGGCCTCACGTTCGAGGTGAAGCCGGGCGAGGTGTTCGGGCTGCTCGGGCCCAACGGCGCGGGCAAGACGACGACGGTGCGCATGTTGACCGGCCTCATCGCCCCCAGTGCGGGGCGCGGCGCGGTGTGCGGCTACGCGCTCGGCGACGCGGCGCTGCGCCGCAAGGTCGGCCTGCTCACCGAGCAGCCGGGCCTCTACGACCGCCTCACGGCGCGCGAGAACCTCACGTTCTACATGCGGCTCAACGAGGTCGACGAGCAGGCGGCGTGGCCGCGCACGCTGAAGTACCTCGAGCGCTTCGGCCTCGGCGGGCGCACCGAAGAGCCGGTCGGCGCGTTCAGCAAGGGCATGCGGCAGAAGCTCGCCATCGTGCGCACGCTGGTGCACGAGCCGAGCGTCGTGTTCCTCGACGAGCCGACGAGCGGCCTCGACCCCGAGAGCGCGCGCACGGTGCGCGACGCGGTGGCCGAGCTCGCGTCAGAGGGGCGCACGCTGATTCTGTGCAGCCACAACCTCGCCGAGGTCGAGCGGCTGTGCACGCGGGTGGCGGTCATCAAGAACCGGCTGCGCACGGTGGCGTCGCTCACCGAGCTGCGGCGCGAGGGGCTGGCGCTCGAGGTGAGGGTCGACGGCGACGCGAGCATCTGGCTGCCCGCGCTCGGGCGCCTGCGCTTTCAGCCGCGCGCGAACACCGAGGGCTCGAAGCTGACGGTGCTGCTCGACACCGAGGCGCAGGCCCCCGAGGTGGTGACCGAGCTGGCCGCGGCGGGGGCGCGCATCTTTTCGGTGACCCGCGCGGCGCGCCCGCTCGAAGAGGCGTACATCGAGCTGGTACGAGAAGAGGCCGCATGAGCTTCTCGTGGCCGCGCGCGCGCGCCGTGTTCTGGAAGGACTTTCTCGATCTGCGCAAGAACCCGGGCCTGCTCGCGTCGATGGGCGCGCTGCCGCTGATGTTGGTGTTCGTGCCGGCGGGGGTGGTGTGGGCGTACACGCGGCAGCCCGACGACCCGAACCTGCAGGTGATCGCGCGGTACTACGACGCGACCGTGCGCGGCGAGGCGGCGATGCGGTTTCTCGTCGACAAGGTGCTGGTCGACTGGTTCGCGGTGTTTCTCATCATGCCGGTGTTCGTGCCGATTCTGGTCTCGTCGTTCGCGATCGCCGGCGAAAAAGAGCGGCGCACGCTCGAGCCGCTGCTCGCGAGCCCCGTCACCGGCCTCGAGCTGCTCGTCGGCAAGTCGCTCGCGTCGCTGGTGCCGGCGCTCACCATCTGCGTGATCGCGTTCGGGTTGTTGTGCCTCACCGTCAACCTCGCGGCGGGCGCGGCGGTGCTGCCGACGACGATGTGGACGTTCGGGGTCTTCGTCATCGCGCCGCTGTTCGCGTTCTTCGGCAACGGCGTCGCGGTCGTCATCTCGGGCCGCGTCGGCGACTCGCGCCTCGCGCAGCAGCTCGCCGGCATGACGGTGCTGCCGCTGGTCGGGCTCGCGGCAGGCCAGTTCGGCGGGTTCTTGAAGGCGGGGTTCGGCTACTACCTCGTCATCACCGCGTTCGTGCTGGTGCTCGACGTGGCGCTGCTCATCGCGGCGACGAAGCTGTTCGACCGCGAGCGGCTCATGACGAAGTGGGGTTAGCGCTCTTTTCCGAAAGTGTTTTGACAGTTTCGGGAATTGGAAGTCGCGCGCCACGCCTCGTCCAGGGGCTGTGATCGCGCTGAGAAAGAGCAAAGCGTTTCTGGCGGTGGTGCGGGGGCCCGAGCTGCCGCAGGTCGACGTGGCGCGCATCGCGCTGAAGCCGCGCGGCATCAAGCTGGGGCCGGGCGCCATCGAGGGCGGCGAGAGGGTGTGGCGGCTCGACCCGGCGACGGGCCGGCTGTGGGGCGGGCTGCCGGTGCACTACGGCGGCGTGACGATCGCCGGCGCGACGGGCCCCGAGCACGTGCTGTTCGTGTCGGGCCCCGGCGGCTGGGTGCAGGTGACGATCGGCCAGGGCTTTCGTTCGGTGGTGCCGGCGCCGCCCCGGCTCGACGGCGAGGCGATCGGGTTCAGCGAGTCGGGGTTCGTGTGCCGTGAGCCGGCGATCATCGGCTATCGCAAGGTGGTGCTGACGATTCGCCACCCGGTGGGCGGCGCCGAGCGCCGGCTCGAGCTGCCGGTCGACGTGGTGAGCGGCACGTTCGAGACGAGCGCGTACCTGGGGCTCTCAGCAGGTGACCGCGTGCGGCTCGAGGTGCTCGGTGCGGGCGAGCCGTTGGTGCGCAGCTTCGTGTTCCCGAAGGCGCCTGACCGCTGGCACACGTACTCGCTCGAGGCGCTGGTCGGTCAGGCGATGAATGTCAGATCGGCGGGGTAGGGTACTTCCCGGTTCGTAGGGGGAAGTGCAGTGGCAGCACCACATGAAGTTCTGCTGCTCGACGAGGCCCGTCGTGAGCGGCATCGCGCGCTGATCGTGCCGGCGACGCGCGAGCACATGGAGCAGCAGCGCGATGTCTGGCGGCCGCTTCTGAACGCGCGGGGCGACTCCGATGCGAGCTGGCCGTGGCTCGAAGAGCTCATCGAAGCCGAAGCGCACGAGCTCGAGTGGGAGGCGTACGCGCTCGTCGAGAGCCCCGGCGTGCTGCACGGGCTCATGAGCATTCGGCTCATGGCTGAAACGGTCTACGTGGAGCGGATCGCGGTGGCGCCCTGGAATCGAGTCGGTTCCGTTCCTCGGCAGCGGCTCGCGTGCGGCTCACGCCTGCTCGTGCATGCGATGCGCAAGTCGGTTGCGAAGGGTTACGGGGGCCGCATCTCGCTACACGCGCTCGAGGAGCCCAACGCTCCGAAGTTCTACCGCGAGCAGATTAAGATGACGGAGGTGCGGATCGACTTCATCGACGAGATGTACCTGCGCTACTTCGAGCTGAGCGACGCGCAGGCGCTCGAGTGGATCGAGGTGGAGGTCAAATGAGCTCTCAGAAGAAGGACCCGGCGGAGTTTTTTGCCGACCTCGAAGGCGACGCCAACGTGCTCGCGGTCGCGCCCTACCTGATCGCAAAAGAGCGCCGTCAGAAGAAGATCTCGGCCGTGCGCGAGGCCGTGCTCGATGCGCTGGTCGCCCTCGGCTACGAGACCGACCGGGCGAACAGGGTCGCCGAGAAGCTCGCGAACCAGCTGCCGACCGTCGAAGGCGAACCCTAGGCCGTCGCCTCGACGAACACCTCGGCCCACGCAATCGGCTGCCACATCGGCCCGACAGTCACGCGCGCATCGCTGAAGCCGGCGTCGCGCAGCATGTTCGTCCACTCGTTCACCGAAAAGATGCGCACCTCTTTGAGGCCGAACACGACGTTCTCGGCGAAGTCGATGGCGAGCCGCCCGAACGGGTGATCTTTGCGCGGGTCGACGAGCACGAGCAGGCCGCCGGGTCGCAGCACGCGGCGCATCTCGCGCAGGGCGGGGAAGTGCTGCGGGTAGTGGTGAAACGAGTTCGTGCAGACGATCTTGTCGAACGCGCCGTCTCTGAACGGCAGGCGGCCCGCATCGCCGCGCGTGAGGCGGCCGACGTTCGCGGGCTCTTTGCGCGCGGTGTCGAGCATGCCGCCCGAGTAGTCGAGGCCGATGGCGGTGGCGCCCGCGGCGTTCAGGCGTGACGTGCCGTCGCCGGGGCCGCAGCCCAGGTCGAGCACCCGCTGGCCCGGCACGATGCGCAGGCGCTCGAGCGCGTTGCGCTGAATGCGGCGGAGCTCGAGACCGAAGAGCGTGCCTCGGTAGAACTTCGCCCAGATGTCGAAGAAGCGGCCGTGCTTGTGGAGGGGATTGTCCATCGTGGGGCTTGCCTGTGGGGTCAGGTGTTCATACCTTCGACGAGGGGCACCTTCTACAGGAGCAATAGACCATGGGACTTTTCGACGGGCTGAAAGCCGAAGCGCAGCGCAACTTCATCGCGCGCGCCGACGGGGCCAAAGACCACATCATCTACAAGTACCCCGAGCACAACGTTCGAATGATGACCCAGCTCACGGTCGCGGCCGACGAGGTCGCGCTCTTCGTGAAAGACGGTCAGGTGGTCGGCCAGCTCGGGCCGGGTCGGCACCAGCTCGACTCGAGCAACGTGCCCTTTCTCGGCGCCCTGCTCGACAAGTTCACGGGCGGCAACCTGTTCATCGCCGAGATCTACTTCGTCACGATGCGCGAGTTTCCGTCGATCAAGTTCGGCGGGCCGATCGGCGAGATGCGTGACCCCGACTCGGGCCTCGGCATCGGCGCGATGGTGTACGGCGACTTCTCGCTGAAGGTGACCGAGCCGCAGAAGCTGGTGGTCGGTCTCGTCGGCATGCGCAAGGCGAGCAACGACGACTTTCTCGGCTGGTTCAAGAACCAGGTGCTGAAGGTGACGCGCGATCGCATCGCCGAGCTGATCGTGAAGAAGAAGTGGCCGCTGCTCGACGTGACGTCGGGTGCGTTCACCGAAGAGATCGAGGTCGAGGTGGTGGCGGGCTGCAAGCCGCACGTCGACCCGTACGGCCTGACCATCATTCGGTTCGGCAACTTCACGGTGAGCATCAAGCCGGAAGACGAGGCGACGCTGAAGAAGCTCACGAAAGACGTCGCGTACTCGCGGCTCGCGGGCGGCTTCCAGCAGTACGCGCAGGGTCAGGCGATGTTGGGCGCGGCCGAGGGCATGTCGAAGGGCGGCGGCGAAGGGGCGGGTGGGGCGCTGCAGGGCATGGGCATGGGCATGGGCTTCGGTATGGCCAACATGTTCGCGAACCAGCAGCAGCAGAACAACGCGCAGGCGGCGGCCGCGCAAGCCCAGGCGGCGCAGACCGGCGCGGGGCGCTCGGTGCTCGATCGCCTGAAAGAGCTGAACGAGCTGAAGGTCGCGGGCCTCATCACCGAAGAAGAGTTCGCGGCGAAGAAGGCCGAGCTGATGAAGCAGGTGTGACGCACGCTCGCAAGAACGGCATGGGGTTCGACGTGCCCCATGGCTCTCGCAACAACCCCGGGCGCTCGGCGCGGGCGTCGAACGAGCACGCTGTTTTGGCGAGCAATTGAATGGAATGCCCGCGGTGTTATCTGCCGCTGTACGAGACGACGGTCGGCGAGGGCCTCGCCGGTCGTGCGCTGCAGTGCAGCAAGTGTGAAGGCCATTGGGTCAGCCAGGCCGTGCTCGACGAGGTGTCGTCGCACGTCGACGTGAAGTGGCGCGAGAAGCGGCAGCTGCCGAGTGAAGCGCTGCAGCGGGCGCCGATGCGGTGCCCGTCGTGCGGCATTCCCTCGGTGATGCGCAAGGTGAAGAGCCCGCGCGACCGCAAGGTCGACATGGACATCTGCCCGAGCTGTCACGGCATCTGGCTCGACGGCGGCGAGCTCGCTGCGATTCGCGAGATGAGCGCGTTCACCGCGCTCGCTGATCTGCTCAAGTTCCTGCTGAAGGGCTGAGCCCCGCGCAGAACGACAAAACCGGGCGGGCCTCATCGGCCGACCCGGTCTTGCGTGCACGAGAATGGAAGGAAACCCAGGAGGGCGAGGACCGGGCGTAGCCGTCAGGCGTAGAGGCCGAAGGCCGACGCGGTCGCGAGCCCGACTCGGAAGCTCAGACGAACGAGATGTCGCCGTCGTGAATCTGGGCGACGAGCTTGTTCGACATGTTGAACAGGGCGCCGTAGGTGTTGTCGCCGGCGCCGTAGTCGATCGCGAGCAACTTCTCGCCCGTGCGCTTGTCGGTCAGCGTGCGAACCACGATCTCACCCTGATCGACGGCCTCGAACGCGTCGGCGAGCGTCTTCACGTGGGTGTACGACGACTGGTGCGTCGCGGTGATCATCATCTTCGCGAGCTCGGGGCTGATCTTCGCCGTGTCGGCCGCCGTGTAGTCGACGCGGTTCGACTGCGAGACGTTCTGGGTCAGCTCGTAGAACGAGTTCCACGTCGCGAGCATGCCCTGCTTCGGGTCGATGCCGGCCTCCTTCAGCGCCTTCGCGAGGTCGACCGCGCGCTTGCCGGTCAGCGACATCTTCGCGATCTCGTCTTTCGACAGGCCGTTGTTGTTCAGGTCGTACTTCGCGACCATGTGCTCCTTCGCGTACTCGACCGCGCGGTTCACGTCTTTCGCGGTGACCTGCGCGCCCGTCTTGAAGTCGCGGTGGTCGATGAACTTGAAGAAGATGTCGACCAGCTTGCTCTCGGTCGCGGGCAGCGTCGGCAGCTTCGCCTTCAGGTCGGCGCGGCTCGTACGGCCGTCGTTACCGCCGGCAGCGATGATGGACTTGGCGGCCTGTTCCAGCGCCCGGTTCACGTCGAGTTTGGCAATTCGTGGCATGGTGCACAATTATCCGACACGCGGCTAAAGGGTTGCGTTCATTGTGCTTTTCCCAGACTTGAGAACCCAAGGCTGAGAGCAGGGCCTCGCCCGACTCCCCAGGGGCGCGAACCGGCTCGGGCAGTTCGCCGGTCTGCCAGAACGCCTTCAAGATCTCGGAGGCCTTGAGGGAAGACCACCACCTGGGGCCGCACTCGGTCTCGAGGTGACGGGCGAGGGCGAAGGCCGAGGTGGCGGCGCGCAGGGTGACGGCTCCGGCCTGGAGCGCCTCGGCGTCGGGGCGAATGCGGGCGGGGTCATCGGGCAGCGCATACGCGCGATCGAGATCGGCGATCAGGGCGCCGGCGGCGCGGCGCAGCGCGAGCAGCTGAATGTCGGGCCCGAGCGCGAGCGGCTCGGTCGCCGCGATGTTCTGCTCTTCGAGCCACGCCCGATTCCACGCCAGCGAGCCGAACAGCGCCGCCGACGTCTCGACGGTGCGGCGCCTCGCGTGTGGAGCGTGCCTCAGCGTGAGCGCCCGCCCGAGCTCGGCGAAGAGCGACTGTTGGTCTTTCCACCCGCCGCGCGGCTTGAAGCTCAGTCGCACCCCCGAGACGGTGAGCGGCAGCGGCTGCTTGCGTGGCGAGTCGGTGAGGTCGAGCGTGAGCTGCGGCAGCCCGTACAGCCCGAGCGAGGCGAGCAGGGCGGTGCCGCGCTCGGCGATGCGCGCCTTGGGGAACGCGGCGTCGAGCGTGCCTGACGGCTTGAGCACCGCAGGCAGGTCGGCGCGCGACTGCACCTTGAGGGCGGCGAGTCGCGCCCTCCACCGCTCTTCGGTGGCGAGCAGAAAGCGGTCGGCGAAGGTGGCGAGGGCGGTGAGGTCGGCGCCGCGCAAGAGGGCGGCGAACGACTCGGGGCCGAGCTGCACGGCGGCGAGGGCCTCGCGCTGGGCCTCGTCGCGCTTCGCGAGGGCGGCGTCGAGCTGCTTCACGGCCGGCAGCGAGGCGGCCCAGAGCGCCTGGCGGCGGGCGGCGTTCTTCTCGTTGGCGAGCAGCGAGCCCAGGTCTCTCAGCGCGACGTCGCCCTTCTCGAAGGGGAAGCGCGAGCTCGCCTCGAGGTTCGCGATGGTGGCCTCGGTCTCGCGCATGGCGCGGCCGACGCGCTCGCCGGCGATGAGGGCCTCGAGGCGATCGAGGGTGATGGGGTCGTAGGCCTTGAGCTCGCGGGCGCGGCGCAGGTCTTTGAGCGCGGCGTCGTCGAGCAGCTCGGGGGGCCAGAGGTCGGCGGTCGAGGGCGCGCCGCCGAGCCAGAACGACCAGAGGGCGTCGTCGCGAATGGCCTCGACGGCGGCGGCCTTCTGCTCGAGGGCCGCGACCTTCGGTCTCAGCAGGTCGGCCTCGGTCGGTGGCGGCTTCGCGGGAGCGGCGGGCGCAGGCTCGGGCTTCGGAGCAGCGGTCGCACACGCGACGAACACCAGGCAGAGGGCGGCTCGCACGCCGCGAAACTTAGACTGCGCAAAAAAGGGGACAGGCTACTTTTTTGCGCAACGTGGGCTCCCGTTTCTGCGCCAGCAGCCACACCATGAACGACACCTCGCCGATGAGGGCGGTCGGGCCGACCACCCAGCCGAGCACGTCGCCGTAGCCGGGCACGAGCAGCCGCCCCAGCGCATCAGACAGGTAACCCGCCGCCGCCACCGCCATCAGCGGCCCGAGCACGGGCGGCACGAAGCCCGAGCGCCAGATGAGCACCGCGAGCAGCGCGCAGTGCAGCCCGAAGAACACCTGCCACACCAGCGTGACGTCGAGGTGCAGCGCGAACACCTGCGGCGCGAGCTCGGGGGTTCGCAGCGCGGCCGCCGCCACCGCCACGTTCGCGCCCTGGAGCACCGCCATCGCGAGCCGCGAGAACGCCGCGCTCAGGGCGAGCGGCCGGCTCACCTGCTCGAACAGCCCGTAGAGCAGCACGGTCAGCACGACCTCGAGCGAAGAGATGACGACGTCGACCGCCATGCCCGCGCGGTACAGCGCCGCGTGCTCGAACAGCTGCGCGGTCGTGGTGATGCGCGACGGCACCAGCAGCATGCTGAACGGCGCGAGCACCGCGATGAAGAGGTACAGCAGCCCGGCGGCGCGTGGCCTCATGACACCCTCGCCAGGCAGATGCCGGCGTTCTGGCTTACGATGTAAGTCTTCATGGGGCGTTTATCCTTACGATGTAAGCCCGTGTCAAGGCGATCGGCGCTACGGTCGCCGGCGTGCCGAACGCCAGGCAATGGTCGACCGCTCGCGAGCGTGCCCGGCTCTATGCGGCGCTGCGCGGCTGGTTCGCGCAGGCGGGTTTTCTCGAGGTCGAGACGCCGGCGATGGTGCCGCTGCCCGGGCTCGAGCCGCACATCGACCCGTTTCCCGTGAAAGACCGGTGGCTGCACACCAGCCCCGAGTACACGATGAAGCGGCTCCTGGCCGACCCGGGCTGTCCGCCCATCTTTCAGCTCTGCAAGGTCTACCGCGACGAGCCTCCGTCGGTGACGCACAACCCCGAGTTCACGATGCTCGAGCTGTACCGGCCGGGCGCGAGCTACGAGCAGGTGATGCGCGACACCGAGGGCGCGCTGAGCGCGGCGGGCGGCCTGTTCGCGAAGACACCGTACGAGCGGCTCACGGTGCGCGACGCGATGCTGCGGCACGCGGGCGTCGACTGGCAGAAGCACGCAGACGCGGCCTCGTTCGCGAAGGCGGCGAACGTGCGCGCGCGCGACGACGACACGTGGGACGACGTGTTCTTTCGCATCTTCCTGGACCTCGTCGAGCCGAAGCTGCACGAGCCGACGTTCATCATCGAGTACCCCGCCTCGATGGCGTCGCTGGCGAAGGTGAAGGGCGACGTCGCCGAGCGGGTCGAGCTGTACGCGCGCGGCGTCGAGCTGGCGAACGGCTTCAGCGAGCTGAACGACGCGGCCGAGCAGCGCCGGCGCTTCGAAGACGAGCAGCGCCAGCGTCGCGAGGCGGGGCGCCCTGCGTTTCCCATCGACGAGAAGTTCCTCGCGGCGGTGGGGCGCATGCCGCAGTGCACGGGCATCGCGATCGGCGTCGATCGGGTGTTGATGTTGCTCACCGGAGCGGCGAGCATCGCCGACGTGCTGCTCTTTCCCGCTGCCGAGTTCGACGCGTGAACCCGTTTCGCTCGCTTTTCGCAGGCCCGGCGGCGGCCGGCATCACCGGGTTCTTCTCGCCGATCGTGGCGGGCCTTTCGTTCTACGACGAGCTGGCGGCCGACCCGGTGCTGTTCGCGTGGGCGACCTCGATTCTGAAGGTGGCGGGCGTGAAGACGGTGGCGCGCGGGCTCGAGAAGCTGCCGCCCGGCAACTTCGTGCTCGCCGTGAACCACCAGTCGCACTTCGACGCGCTGGTGCTGTTTCGGCACATTCGCCGGCACATGCGGTTCGTGGCGAAGCGCGAGCTGACGAAAATTCCCATCTTCGGTCAGGCGATGCGCAAGGCGGGCAACATCGTGGTCGATCGCCGCGGCACCGACGCCGACAAGAAGCTGCTGCGCGAGGCGATCGAGGCGGTGCAGACGCGCGTGTCGATCTGCTTCTTCGCCGAGGGCACGCGGTCTGACGACGGCGTGCTGCGCCCGTTCAAGAAGGGCGCGGCGGTGTTCGCGATCGACGCGCAGGTGCCGCTGGTGCCGGCGGCCCTGGCGGGCACCCACGAAATTCTGCCGAAGGGCACGCTGCAGGTGCGTGCGCGGCCGGCGGCGCTCGTCATCGGCGACCCGATCGACACGACCGGCATGACGCACGACGACCGCGACCGGCTCACGTCGATGGCGCACGCGGCGGTGGCGAAGCAGCTGCAAGAGGCGCAGGCGTTGCTGCCTCTGGCGGAATAGGCGACTTCCAGCGCTGGTGCATCCACACCCACTGAGACGGAGACTCACGAATCGCCGCCTCGATGCGGCGCGTGAGCTCGGCGGTCAATGCGACCGCGTCGAGCCCCTCGGCCGGCACCTCGACCATCGAGAGGCGATACCGCACGCCCTCACCCGGCGCCCGCACACAGAACCCGAGCACGACGGCTGACTCCATGCGCAGCGCGAGGTCGGCCGCCGCGCGCGGCGTCTTCGCGGCATGGCCGAAGAACGGCACCCAGACGCTCTGCACGTCGGTGTCTTGATCGATGAGCAGCCCGAGAATGCCGTTGCCCTTCAGCACGCGCAGCATCGCGCGCGCGGCCCCATCACGCCCGCGCCAGATGCTCTGCAGCTTCGCCGACGAACGAAACGCCTCGACGAGCCGGGTGAGCCGCGGGTCGGTCGTCTCTTTCGCGATGGTGTGGCACGGGTAGCCGGCGTGGGCGACGCGGCGGGCGAGCAGCTCCCAGTTGCCGAGGTGGGCGCTGACGAACACGACGCCCTTGCCGCGGGCGAGGGCGGCGTCGAGCACGGCGCGGTCTGCAGCCGGCCACTCGACGACGTCTTCGAAGCGAGCGTCGATCTGCCGAACGCACACCAGCTCGAACGCGGCGCGGCCGAGGTGTCGAAACGTGTCGCGGGCGACCTCAGCCGGCAGCCCGGCGCGCTCGAGCGAGGCCAGCGCCTTGCGGCGCTCCTTGCCCGCCAGCGCAAACGCGACGCCGCCGAACCACGCGCCGAGCGCCGAGGCCAGCCGCAGCGGCAAGAGCGACACCCAGAACGCGACCCAGCGCACGAGCAGGTAGCGCACGAAGCGCTTCAGGCGTTTCGACAGCGGAGCCACGTGCGCCAGACATACCTGTTAGACAGCCCCGAGATGAACCCGCTCGACGAGCTCGCGACGATTCTCAAGCCCGCCGGCGCCGGCCTCTATCTCGTGTCGACCGGCAAGGCCGAGCAGCTGAAGCTCCAGGCGCAGCTGTACGGCGTGAGCAGCGACGGCGAGGTGCAGCAACAGTTCAAGGCGCGCCTCGAGAAGATCGCCACCGCGAAGGCGGTGATGCTCGGCATACCCTCAGACGTCGGCGCGGGCTTTCGCCGCGGGGCGAACCTGGGGCCGCAAGCGCTGCGCGTCGCGCTGCTGCAGCGGGGCAGGCTGCCGGCCGACCTGCTCGATCTCGGCGACGTGTTCGTGGTGCCGCAGTTGCTACACGACGAGATGTTGAGCGCCGAGCAGCTCGCGAAGACGCGGGCCGCCCTCTACCCGGGCATCACCGAGCCGCTGCCCGTGTCGCCGCTGTCGATCGCCGAGCGCGCGTGGGAGCTCGTCTTCGGGCTCAACCCGAACGTGAAGCCGTTCGTTCTGGGCGGCGATCACTCGACGGCGCTGCCGGGCGTGATGCAGCTCGCGAAGCGCAAGCGCATCGGCATCGTGCAGCCTGACGCGCACACCGACCTGCTCGAGCACCGGCTCGGCATCAAGTACTGCTTCGCCACGTGGAGCTGGCACGCGAACGAGGCCATCGGCCGAAAGCAGCGCCTGGTTCAGCTGGGCATTCGTGCGTCGGGGAAGGCGAAAGAGCACTGGGAGCGCACCTGCGACGTTCGCCAGTTCTGGGCCGCCGAGGTGCTCCAAGACCCGAAGGCGGCGCTCGATGAAGTGGTGGCGCACGTGAAATCGCTGAAGGTCGACGGCGTCTACTTCTCGAATGACGTCGACGGCACCGACGAGAAGTGGGCTGACGCGACGGGCACGCCCGAGCCGAACGGCCTTGACCCCGAGTGGCTGCTCGAGCTCATCGGCCGGCTGGGCAGCCACATCATCGGAGGCGACGTGATGGAGGTCGCTCCGACCATCACGCCGAAGCCCGACAGCGTCGAGCGTACGGTGGCGCTGGGCGCGAGCTACTTCGAGGCGACGGTGATGGCGGCGCTGCGATGACTCTGGCAAGGTGCGCGGCCTCGATGCGCCTCATCGTCGTCACCTGCCTCGCCGCTGCCGCGTTTGCTCTCGCCGGGTGCAAGAGCAACTGCCGTCAGCTGTCTGAGCGGCTGTGCGAGTGCACCATCAACTCGCTCGAGCGCGACAGCTGCCTGCGCACGGCGGGCGCGGCCGAAGGGGCGAACCCGCCCGACGCCGACGACGAGGTGTTGTGTGCGCACCTGCTCAAGCCGCTCGACGGGGGCCTGGGCTGTGACTGCCGGCTCATCGACACGACGCAGGGCAAGATCGCGTGCGGCCTCGCGCGCGACAACACGGCCCCGTCGACGCCGTAAAAGAAAAAGGGGACAGGCTACATTTCTGCGCAACGCGGCACGTCTCTTGCGCCGTTGCGCAAAAAAGTAGCCTGTCCCCTTTTTTGCGCAACGTCACGTGTCCAGCGCGACGCGCACCTTCTGCAGCAGCACGTCGGGCGTGAACGGCTTCTGCAAGAACGGCATGCCGGCTTCGCCGACGCCCGGGGGGCTGAGCGCTCCGGCGCCGTAGCCCGACATCATCACCACCTTGAGCTCGGGGCGTGAGCTCTTGAGGCGGGTGACGAGCTCCTCGCCGCTCATCTGGGGCAGAACGAAGTCGGTGAGCACGAGGTCGACGGGCACCTGCTGCGCGTGCACGAGCTCGAGGGCCGCGCGGGCCGTGCCGACCTCGACGACGCGGTAGCCGCGTGAGGTGAGGGCTCGGCTGACGGCAGAGCGTACGGGCTCCTGGTCTTCGACGACGAGCACGGTCTCGGCGCCGGCGAGCTCGACCTTGGCGGCGGCTTCGGCGGTCGGCGTGGCGGTCTTCGGAGCGCACGGCAGGTAGACCTTGAACGTCGTGCCGCGGCCGACGGCGCTGTACACCGAGAGGTGGCCGTTGCACTGCTTGACGATGGCGGCGACGGTCGAGAGCCCGAGGCCCGTGCCGTGGCCCGGCCCCTTGGTGGTGAAGAAGGGCTCGAAGATGCGGCGCTGCACCTCGTCGGTCATGCCGACGCCGGTGTCGGTGATGGCGAAGAGCACGTGGGGCCCGCTCAGCTCGGGGTGCTTCTCGACGATGGCGGTCTCGACGGTCAGCTTGCCGCCGCCGGGCATGGCGTCGCGGGCGTTGATGACGAGGTTGCCGAGCACCTGCTCGAAGAGGGCGCGATCGACGACGACGGCGGCGGGCCCCTTCGTCGGCAGGGTCTCGTACTCGATGGTGGGGCCGAGCAAGCGGGTGAGCGTCTTCTGGCACTGCTGCAGCTCGACGTTGAGGTCGGTGAGCCTGGGCTCGACGACCGAGCGGCGGCCGAACGCGAGCAGCTGGCGCGTGAGCACGGCTGCGCGGTTGCTGCACTCGATGACCTCGAGGAGGTCGGAGCGAACCTTGTTGCTCTCGTCGAGATCGTCGTGAGCGAACTGCGCGAAGCTGATGATCGCGGTGAGCAGGTTGTTGAAGTCGTGGGCGACGCTGCAGGCGAGCTGGCCGACGGCCTCGAGCTTCTGCGACTGGCGGAGCTGCTCTTCGAGGGCGCGACGCTCGCGGCGGGCTTCGGCGTCTTGCAGCTCGCGGCGCACGGTCTCGGGCAGGCGCGTCAGGTTCGACTTCATCACGTAGTTGTGGGCGCCGAGCTTGAGCGCGTCGACGATGGTCTCTTCGCTGGCGGCGCCCGAGATGATGATCACCGGTGTATCGGGGGCCTTCGCTCGAAGCTGCGCGAACACGTCGCGCACGTCGAGCTCGGGCAGGTGGTAGTCAGACAGCACGACGTCCCACGGCTCGCGCAGGGCGTAGGTGAGGCCGCCGATACTGTCGATGCGGAGGAACTCGATGTCGAACCCGGCCTTGTCGAGCTGGCGAAGGATCAGCACTTCATCGTCGAGACTGTCTTCGATCAGCAGCAGACGCAGTTTCATGGCTCGCCCCGTTGCCTGGGTTCTAGCAACCCAGGTGCCGCGGCCGAGGTCCGCGAAACGCATGGGGCCGCAGCGGGTCGAACGCCCCTCGGGGGTTCAAGTGACCCGCCCGGCGAAGCGAGGCTGAACGCTAGAGGCCTTCGAGAATGCGCTTGAGGGTTGCAGCGGCGGCTTCAGCCTTGCGGAGCGCGCCGAGCTGCTTGCGCTTGAGCGTGACGAGCACGCCGCCGCAGTGGGGGCACTTCTTGCCGCCGGGGTAGATGTACTGACCGCAGTCGGCGCCGGGGCAGCGCACGAGCTGCGGAGGGAGACGGCCCTTGAGGCGGGCGTCGCTCCACTTGCGGTTTGCCTTGGCGGTGGTCACGAGTTGATCACGGGCAGCCGAACGGCGCGGCCGCGCGGAGGTCGCAGGGTGCTGGGGGCCTGCGGCGGCAGGGGGGCGTCGAGGGGCTCGACGACGAGCTCGAACTTGCCCTGATCAAAGGGGAGGCCGGGCGCGGCCTGGGTGCGCACGACGCGCTCGCGCTTGCCTTCCTTCGCGAGCTCGAGGGCGCGGTAGTGGCAGTAGGGGTTGTTGCCGGGCTTGCCGAAGAGAACGGTGGTGGTCCAGCTGCAGCCTCCGCGGCAGACGTCGGCGTAGTAGCAGGAGCCGCAGCGGCCCCAGACGTCTTTGACGGTGCGGTCGCGGGTGAAGTTGAGCTCGGGGGCTTTGACCCAGATCTCTTCGAGGCTCTTGTCGCGAATGTTGCCGCCGGCGTAGCCCTTGGTGGGGAGGGAGGGGCAGCCCTTGATGGTGCCGTCGGCCTCGAGGCCGATGGTGTTCTGACCGGCGTTGCAGCCGAGCCAGTGGCCGTCGCGGTTGGGGCCTCCGCGCCAGAGGTGCTCGTAGGGGCCGAAGTAGCCGATGTTGTTCCCGGGCACCATGAGGAGGCCGCGCTCGAGGCCGGCGATGTAGAGCTCGGCGAGCATCGGGTACATCTCGAGGAGCTGGTACGGCTGGAGCAGCAGCTCGGGGTGATCGACGGCGTTGCCCATGGCGACGGTGAGCTGGGTCTGCCAGTGGGAGGCGCCGGCCTCGATGATGAGGTCCATCACCTTTGGGAGCTCGCGCCACGAGAGGGAGTTGATCTGGGTGTTGCAGCCGACGGTGATGCCGTGGCGCTTGAGCCTCGCGATGGCGGCGAGGGCGGCGGCGTGAGAGCCCTGAACGCCGCGAATGCGGTCGTGGGTTTTTTCGAGGCCGTCGACGGAGATTGAGACGCCCTGGAGGCCGGCTTCGGCGGCGGCGGCGACGCGCTCTTCGGTGAGATTTCGACCGCCGCTGGTCATGGTCGACTGCATGCCGTGGGAGCGGATGCAGCGGATGATGTCGGTCCAGTCTTTCCTTAAGTACGCTTCGCCGCCGATGATGGTGACCTCGCGGCAGCCGAGCTTTGCGAGCTGGGCGACGATGTCGAAGCACTCTTCGGTGGTGAGCTCTTCGGTTCTGGGGCGACCGGCGCGAGAGCCGCAGTGGTTGCAGGCGAGGTCGCACTTCAGGGTGATCTCCCAGACGGCGTAGACGGGGCGGCAGGCGCGCAGGTCGTCGTCCGACACTGCGCGCTGCAGCTCGTACTCGTTGCCGTCGGGAGTCCCGAACAACGGGGGCTACCAGGTCGCCGAGCCGAGAGCGGTCAGGGCGGAGTTGAGGTTCTTGATGGCCTTCTGCGCTTCGGTCTTGGCGGCGCCGGCGAGGGTGCCGGCGTCGATGGCTTTCTGAATGGTGTTGATGTCGTTCGAGATGTCGCGGCGGTACTTGGTGAGATCGTCGGCGAGCACGACGCCGTACATGGCGACGACCTGGCCAGGCTTTCGGCCGAGGGCGTTGGAGCCCTGGGTGAGGTTGATGGGAGCGCCGCCGCCGAAGACGGGCTTGAGCTGCTTGATCGCCTTGTCGACGGCGACCGCGGCCTTCTTGGCCTTGGTGAGCTCGCTGCCCTGGAGAATGCCGTCGCGCGGCACGGCCTTCTGGTTCGGCTTGCCGGCCTTGATGCCGCTCTTCAAGTCACCGAGGGTGACGGTGAGCATGTTGCGGTACTGCTCGACCTGGTCGCGAATGAAGACGCCGTACATCGGGCGCACCATGCCGCCACCACCGACTCTGCCAGGACCACCGGTTCTATCGACTCCCATGTGATTGCCTCCCCCGAAGGGAACTGCGGGTTGAAAACGCGCGCACCCTAGCAGGTGATCAGCGGAGGGACGCAAACCGCGCTGGAGTTCGGTGGACTCTTTGTCACGCTGAGGTGACTTGGGCGCCGAGCTTCTGGCGTCGGCTCGGGGCCGAGAAGTCAGCCTTGACCTGTGTGCCCGTCACGTCTTAGACGAGCGGCACAAATCGGGGAGTGGCTCAGCCTGGTAGAGCACTTGGTTCGGGACCAAGGGGTCGCAGGTTCAAATCCTGTCTCCCCGACTCAGCAACGAGTCGGAATGCTTCGAGAAGCGGGTTGGAGGTGAAAGCGCCTCCAGCCCGCCTCCATTTTCGGATCCCAACGCCGCGGTCTCCAGCAGCTGAATCGCAGCGGACTTCGCTGCCGGAGAGAGGTGCATGTATCGCTGCGTCGTCGAGAGGGTCTGGTGACCTGCCAGTTCCTGAATGGCCTTCGCAGGAGCACCAGCCATCGCGAGTCGCGAGCAGAACGTGTGGCGGAGGATGTGAATGCCCCCGGTCACCTTCAGCCCGGCCCGGCGCTGGATTCTGCTCATCCACTTGGCGAGCAGCACCTGCGTCACCTTCAGCTCCTTCTCGGCGCGCCAGAGGACCCGATCGCCACAGAGGTGGCGGTTGTTCTGGAGCGCGTCCTTCAGCCGCGCCGTCATATTCACCTGCCGAGCGCGACCGCCCTTGGGCACCGTGACGTGACCTTCCCACTCCGACCGCCGCACGTGGAGGACTCCACGCGAGAGGTCCACGTCGGACTGTTCGAGGGCAAGGATTTCCCCGCAGCGGAGCCCCGCCTCACCACCGAGCAGCACGAACACGAGGTGCTGGTGGTCGATCCTCTGCGCGGCCGCGACGAGCAGCTCGAACTCGTGCGGCTCGTAGAAGTGCATCGTGGTCGGCGGGACCCTCAACAGCTCGATGGTCGCCGGTAGCTGCCGAAGCACGCGCCACTTGACCGCGGCCTTCAGCATCGTGTTCAGCACCACCAGGACGTTGTTCACGGTCTTCGGTTTGCGGTCCACCAGCTGCGCCTTCAGCCGCTGAACCGCGGCGTCGTCGATCTGGTCGAGGCGCATCTGCCCGAACCGGGGCTTCAAGTAGAACTCAAGAATCCTCTCCTTCTGAATGATGGTGCTCGGCTTCTGGCGGTTCGCCTTCACATGCTCGTCGAGATACCGAGGCGCGAACTCAGCGAGGGTAGGGGCGCGCGGAACGAGAAGTTCCTTGCCCCGCTTCAGCAGCTCCAGCTGACGCTGCTCTCCCCAACTTCGTGCCCCTGTCTTCGAGCTGACCGGGCTCTTCACCCGCTCCCGGTACAGCTCGCCGTCGGGCCATTTGAAAGCGATGTCCACCTCGAAGCCGTTCTCCTCACCACGCCGTTTGTACTTCCGTACCTTCACGCTCATCGTCGAGACCTCCTCGGCGACAGCGCACGCCCTTCACCCATAGAGGCTAGCAACTCGGAGGTGCGGAAGAAGAGCGATCGCCCGATGCGGAAGGCGCCCGCCAGCTGGCCTCTGCTCACCCTTGCGTAGACGCTCTTGCGGCTGCTGCTCAGCAGCACCCCGACGTCATCGGCGGTGAGGACTGGCTTCGTCATCAGAGATAGGACCCGATCCCCATCGGTGTTCGCGTCGATACGGTCGGCGCGAGACCTCCGGGCGGCCGGGGTTCCGTTGGGCCCGAGCGTGTCAGCTGCCACGGCCGCCTACGGGAGTGAGCCCGTCAATGGTGTGCGACATCGCTGCTGAGGATCGCTCGGGGGGGCGAGGTAGAGGATGGCCGGCGGACATCGTCATCCTCGACTTGCTACGGCAACGCTGCGGCCGGCTCTGCGGGGAGTTCAGTCGCCGGTGAGACCAGTAGTGCATCGAGCCGGGTCTTCACCTTTGTCAGTGCGCTGGATGCCGAGGCCGACAGGACCCGATCGCGGACGTACATGTTGACGTCCTCCAGAAAGGTCTCCACCTTCGCCACGAACTCCTCGTCACGGTCGGGTTGGACGCGGGGCGGGGCGTTGCGCAGCGTCTGAACGAAGTTCCGTACTTCGCGCCGGGTCATTGTCTTCACCTGCGGGAGGATGCGCGCCTGCTCGGCAGTGCTGAGCTTCGTAAGCTCGTCCGCGGTCGTGAGCGGAATCTCCTCGGCGTCGAGCGCGGCGATGACCTCGGGACTCGCCTTCTTCTGGCGCGTGAGTGCACGGCTCGTCTTCGTGCGACTCGCGCCGGCCGCTTTGGCTGTGCTGGTGATGGTCGTGACTGCACTTCCATCACTCGTGCGCGGCGCACGCTCTTGGTCGGCGTTCGCGGGGGCCGAGCCCGTCATCAGGGCATGAAGCCGGGCCAGGGCCGCCCCCTTCTCTGCCGGCGTCAACACTCGGCGTTTCAGATTCTCGATGAGCGAGACGATCTCTGCGCGGCGGTCATCGGCCTCCTTCACGATGACCATCACCCGGTCGGCACCGAGCTGCTTCATCGCCTCGACGCGATGGCGCCCTGCGATCAGCTGGTAGCCGTCCCCGTGGGGCCGGACGATCGGCGGGTGGAGCAGGCCTGCCGCGCTGATGCTCTTGGCGAGTTCTTCGACGACGGTCTCATCGACCGGGTGCCGTTGCCAGTCGGGCAGGGTGATCGCGGCGGGATCAATGGCTGTGAGCGTGCCGACGGACGGGGGAGAGTGCTGCGCACGGGACATGGGTAGCGGTTGCGTCATACAGGTATGCCTTTCTGAAGGCAGAATGGTTGCGTTCACCGACGAGGTGTTGGCCGCCACTCTGCGGGTTGGATGTGGTTGGCGACGTTCAAAATGCCGCCAACAACGAAATGCATACTCGCATACGGGCGTAGTCTTGTCAAACGTAAGGTGTTGACATTATTATGTACACGCCATCGGCCTGTGCACATGTTGACATTCGGGCCTGGATGTGCGATAAGGTGGGTGTCCGATGCCGGACGGCGCCCCGAGTTCGACCGCCTTGGGAGCGGCGCCCTACAAGTCACTCCCTAAGAGCCGGTGTCCGGTTCCGTCGCGGTCTTGCCGCAGGAGGTGACCGAGGCCGACCTGCAGTCCCTGTTCACCAAACCGTTGCACCTCATCGTCTCCTTCGGGAGATCCAAACTGGAGATCACATGTCTGCTACCCACCGTGGTGCTGTGCGTCACCCCGATGACTTCTACGCAACGCCGTCCTGGTGCGTGGATCGGCTCCTCGAGAAGCTGCCGCTGCGCGGCGGATCCTGGCTCGAACCCGGCGCTGGCGAGGGGAACATCGTCAAGGCCGTGAAGCGCCTCGACGTCCGCTGGACCGCGCTCGAGTTGCGCGCGGAGTGCCGCCCGCACCTCGAGCTCCTCGTTCCGCGGCCCGAGATCATCATCACCGACAAGTTCGTCTCGCCCGGCTTGCCGGAGGAGCAGAAGCCACTTCACGGGCGGCGCTTCGACGTTGCCCTGGGCAATCCGCCCTTCACCCTCGACGAGGAGTTCGTGGAAGAGTCGATGAAGCTCGCGGACACCGTCGTCATGCTGCTCCGGCTCAACTTCATTGGTTCCAGCGGCCGGTGCGCCTTCATGCAGAAGCACCCGCCGGACGTGTACGTTCTCCCCGACCGCCCGTCCTTCGATGGTCGGGGGACCGACAGCATCGAGTACGCTTGGTTCGTCTGGCAGAGCGGCGCTCGCAGCCGGGATGCCGGCAGGGTCACCGTGCTCAACACCACGCCAGTGGCGGTGCGCAGCGAGATCCGGCGGCAGCACGAGCTCCAACATGCCCAGGCCGCCCTGCGGACGTGCAAACCGGATCTGGCGACCCGATCGTAGACGTCAGGTGTACCGGTTCGCCGTTGGCGGGTGTCTCGCGATCGCGGGCGTCGCCCCACTACCCGTCCTCTTATTACCCGTCGACTTCACTACCCGGAGCTGTTCGGGAAATGACGAAGTGAAGTTAGAGATGAGAGGGGTGTAGGGGAGAGGCGGCGCCTACCCGCTTTCGCCGGCCTGGAGCGGTGATTCTGATGGAAACACGACAGGATGCGCGTCTGATCTGCACCAAATTCCAAGTGTTAACATTAACTTAGCTTGACTAGTCAAGGTCTGCCTTGGTAGGCTGAACATCGTCGGTCGGCGGTCTTGCGAGGCCGTCAACGGACATCCAACCCCATACAGGTGACTCGGGCATGCCTCCATGCGGGGGAGTGCTCTGTCCCAAGGAGCTTCATGAAGAGAAAGGCGAAGACGAAGACCACCCTGCAGATGCGTAGGAGGAAGGCGAAGGAACTGGTTCTCGCAGTACACGATCGACTCACTTCCCTGATCGTGGCGATCGATCGGTTGTGGGAGCAGCTCCAGAACGAGACTGGCTCTACAGGTGAGGACGCTGCTCTCGACGAGCTGTGCACCGTTCATCTGGGTGCGTTGAGGTCCAGCCATGAAGAGCGATAGGGCCGAGACCTTCTTCCCCGACGAGGTCCTCATCTCCTACCAGGGAGTGCCTGAGGGCCTCCTCCGAGGCGGCTTCACGAATCGGCAGGCGGACGTCATCTTCGCGCTGATGGCGAACACCACCGGGCACACCCTTCAGGTTCCGGTGCATACCGTGGGAGCTCCTGACATCCCGGATGGGTCCGTCCGCCGGGTTCTTCGTGAACTCCAGGCGCTTGGTCTCCGGAAGACGGAGACCGGCTGGGACCTGTCAGCCTGGAAGTCGCCCCGGTTCCTCAAGGTCCCAGCCGAGCTCCTCACTCGGTACCGCGAGCTGGGCCTGACCGGCAACCAGTTCACGACCCTGCTGCTCATGGCCCTGGACTGGCGACCGGACAACCGCACCCCGTTCATGTCGGGTGAGCGGCTGGCGACCTTGCTCAGGGTGAGCCTACGGACCGCGCAGCGCCTCCTGAGCGAGCTGCAGAAGCACCCCTTCATCTGGGTCCGGGTTCGTGGGAGCCGATGGAACCGTCGCGCCAACGAGTACGACCTCGTCGTGTTCCGAACCGAGGCGATCCACCTTGTCCGCATGAGGCTCTGCAGCAATGAGCTGGATGCGGCCAAGCGCTGGGTTACGCACAACCTGCCCTGGCTGGTCGACGCCGTGGCGAAGAGGCTCGGGGACGCGTTCCTGGTCGAGCACGACGGCCTCCTGCTCATTCCCGATCTGGGAGCCGAAGTATCGAAGCGGGCGGCACTCACCTTGGCCCCGTACCTGGGCAAGTGGTCAGAGGAAGACACCGCGGCATGGCTTCCCGCGAAGATCGCCGAGGAGCTCGAATCCAACTACTGGGCCTTTCACTACCAGGCGCTCGTGCGCCGCGGCGAGAACTGGGTCGTGCCATCGCCGGCTCCCGTCGAGCAGCAGGAGTCGTGGGCCGACTTCATGACCAAGTTTGAAGCGTCGTTCAACGCCCTTGTGCCGATCCAGGCGAGCCCAGGCTGAACCGAGGGTCGCGGCATGCCGACCAGCATCACACCTCGTGGCTGCCTGCCGAGCGGTCTGCCGG
>JAEUJP010000679.1 GCA_016793725.1 Myxococcaceae bacterium
ATGACGTGACGTACCAGCGGGCGCGCGGCGAGGCCGACCGCGCGTACCGGCGCGGCGACGTCGACGCGGCGCTCGAGGCCGACTTCGTGGCCCACTGGCCGCAGCTGCCCGACGCCGAGGCCCTCGCGCGCGACTACTCGACGTTCGACGTGCGCCAGCGCCAGCTCGTCACCCTGCTGCTGCGCGAGGGCCGCTTTCGCCTCGCCCACGCACACGGGCACTTGCTGTTCGTGCACGCCGGGGTCACCGTGGCCGACCTCGCCGCCATCGGGAGCACCGCGACCACCGCGCCCGACATCGCCGCCGCGCTGAACGCCTGGCTCGACGCCGCCGTCGCGCGCACGCCGTTCGAGCTGGGGCCGGTCTATCAGCCGGGCAGCCACGCGACGGGCGAGGCCCGCGGCATGCTGGCGCATCGCCCGTCACACCCGGGGCGCAGCCCTGCAGCGCAGTTCGTCGGGCCGCCGCGGCGGCGCTTCGACCCGCGCGAGCTGCCGACCGGGGTCACCCAGGTGATCGGCCACGTTCGTGACGGCAAGTGCAGAGAGCTGCTCGGCGAGTGGGTGGAAGCAGGCGAGCCGCGCGACGGGCCGCTGCGGCAGCTGCACGTGAACGGCGACTCGGTGCGGTACTCACGGGGCGTGTCGAACGATGCAGCGCTCATCTTCATCGACGGCGGCATGAACCACACGCCGATCGCCGACTACGAGCTCTTCGACTTCGGCAACTTCAGCCGACCGTGAAGTTCGCGATCAGCGGCACGTGATCCGACAGGCCGCAGAACGGGCTCTTCGAGTCGTCGAACGAGCACGTGCCCTCGAGGTCCATCCACTCCACGCCGGGCCCCGCGAACAGATGGTCGAGGTGCATGCGCAGGCGCAAGAACCCCGCGGTCGGGAAGAGGTCGGGCACCAGCGGGTCGATCTGCTTGAGCGACTCCTGCGCGCCGCGCATGCCCGCCTCGCCGGTGAAGTACCGGTACACGGGCGACGCCGGCAGCGCGTTGAAGTCGCCGCACAGCACGTACGGCTCGCTCTGGCACACGCTCGAGATGTAGCTCGTCACCACCCGCGCCTCTTCGAGCTGGTTGAGGCCGTGGCCGAAGCGTGGCCCGCGCTTCCAGAACGTCTTCGTGAAGGGGCTCGGCAGCGACAGGTGCGTGTTGAACACGTGCAGCCGGCGGCCGTTCGCCGTCTCGAGGTGCAGGTGCGCGACGATGCGCGTCTGCTTGATCGCCTTCACCAGCGTCTGCCCGTACGACGTCACCGACTTCGGCTCGAGCTGGTTGTGCCCCACCACGTGCAGCGTGCGCGCGTTGATGAGAATCGCGAGCCCCGTCGTGTACAGCTTGAGCGCGCCGAGCCGGTACACGTGCGCCGGGTAGTAGAACGCCCGATACGGCAGCACCCTGCCGGCCTCTTGATACGCGCGGTCGAGGTGCCGCATGAACGCATCGAGCTGGGTGTCACCGGTCAGCGCACCGCGGTGCGCGACCCCCGAGCGGAGCGAGCCGTGCTCGACCTCCTGCAGGCACACGATGTCGGCGTTCGGCTGAAGGTGGCAGATGGCCTCCGCGATGCGCGCCTTCGCGCGTGCGGTGCTGGCCAACCCCTTCAACGCGTGCCCGAAGTACCGGACGTTGTAGGAGACGATCCTCACGGTCTCTTGGACATCTTAACCGCCTGAGCGAGCCACGCCCCTTCTAGCTTCGAGGGGCCGTCGGGGAGCAGGCGTTCAGGGGCCTCGAGCACCCGCTCCTCGAGCGCCAGCAGCGTCGCGGCCCTGAGGCGCTCGGCAGGGTCTTTGAGCGTCAGCTTCGCTTCCCACGCCCGCACCGCATGAGGGTCGGGCTCGAGGCCGAGGCTCTGGGCCCAGGCGGCCAGCAGCACCCTCCGGGTGCCCTCGGGCGAGTCGGGCAGCACGCCGTGCACGTCGGCGATGCGCCGGCGCCGCACGAAGCTCGACACCTGCGGCACGCTGACGGGCCCCTTCGGAGCGCCGCTCTTCACGAGCTCGACGGCGGCGTCGAGCGTCGCGCGCGCGTCGAGCGCCTTCAGGTCTTCGCCGAGCTCTCGCCGCCGCGCCTCGTGGTCTTCGCCGAACGCGCGCCACACGGCCGGCCACGTGCGCTGCTGGTAGAAGATCTTCGCGGCCACCTTCGTGAGCCGCGACCCCAGCTTCAGCCGCTCGGCGACGTGCATCACGTTGACCAGCGGCACGGTGAGCGGGCGCCAGCCGACGTCTTCTTCGCCGTGCAGCAGCGCGACGGCGCCGTCGTCTTTCAGCACGCCATCGCGGTACCAGCGGAAGATCTGCCCCACCCCGATCATGCCGTGGGTGTGCAGCTCGGCCGCGCGCAGCGCGCCCATGCTCGCGCCGCCGAAGACCGCGACGCCCGACGCCAGCGCCGCGCGCAGCTCGTGGTGCCACACCGACGGCACGTGCTCGAACACGCCGTCGACGAGCGCGATCGCGCGGGGCCGGGCCTCGAGCGCACGCCACACGTCACCCTGCCGCGCCGGGCCCCTCACCTCGACGCCGCGCAGCCTCACGCCGGGCAGCGACGGGCCGACGAAGGCGATGATCTTCGCGCTCATTGGAGCAGCTCCGAGACGCGGTACCCCTCGACGAACACCTTCACCACGTGCAGCGGCAGGCGGTCGGGCACGAGCTCGACGTACGCGACGGGGCGGTGCAGCGCCTGCGCGAGCGCGCGCACCGTTCGAGGTCGGGCGTTCACCATGCGCGCCGACGGCACGACGTGCTCGAGCCACTCGGGCACCTCGTCGCCGCGACCGAGCGACACGTCTTCTCGTGCGCCCTGCACCTCGGTGAGGCGCGTCTGAAACGCCTCTTCACAGGCGGCCTGCACCGCGGCCTTCGCGTCGAGCCGCGCGGCGTAGCCCGCGGTGAGGCGAATCGGGCCAGACTCGAGATCTTCGAGCAGGGCGCCCGCGACCGGCACCGGGCACCCGCGCGGGGTCAGGTCGAACGCGCGCAGCCGAAAGCCCTCGCGCTCGAGGGTGTGCTCGACGCAGCGGCCGTGCACGGCCTCCTCCGTCCACCCATGGGGCAGCGTCTGGGTCAGCGCGTGCCGCTCGATGACCTCGAGCAGCCCGTGCAGCAGCGCGCGCTCTCGCGAGGCGTGGGCGCCGAGGCCATTCGACGTCCACCGTGCGGCCGGTCGGCCCATCGCCGGCGCCGGTGCGGGAGGGCACCACACGGCCGAGGCGGGCACCCAGAGCTCACCCTTCGCGTCGAGCCGCGTCGCCGCCACGTAGGCGACGCCGTCGATGAAGACCCACCGCTCGCTCTCGACCTGCTCGGCAGCCCACAGCTCGGCGCCTTCGGCGGCGGCGGCGAGCTCGGCGTGCTCGCCCTTGCCGTTCGTGACCTGCAGCACGTGGCCACCGGGTCGAATCGCGCACGCGACGCGCACGCCGGCGCGATCGAGCGAGGTGAGGTCGGCGATTCGCGTGATGCCGACGGTGCGGAGCAGTTGCTTCAAGGGCGCTGCATGCTACTTAAGCGCCCACGTGATTCGCGACATCGCCATCATTCTCGCGGCCGGCGAGAGCAAGCGCATGGGTCAGCCCAAGGCGCTGCTGCCGGCACGCTCTGGCCACACGTTTCTCTCGCAGCTCGCCGAGCGCTGCCGCGCCGCGGGCCTGGTGCCGATGGTCGTCACCGGCGCACACGCGACCGAAATTCGTACCGCGCACCCGAAGCTCTGGCAGGTCGTGAACCGCCAGTGGCGCAAGGGCCAGCTCTCGTCGGTGCTGTGCGGCCTGCGCGGCGCGGCGCTGGCGCGCCGCATCGTGGTGCACCCGGTCGACGCGCCCGACGTGAAGGTCGCGACGTTCAAGAGGCTCATGAAGAGCAAGGCGCCGGCGGCGGCCGCCGCGCTCGGCAAGAAGCAGGGGCACCCGATCGCGCTCGACGGCACGTCGGCGCGCGCTCTGTTGCGCACCAAGAAGAAGACGCTCGCCGAGGCGCTCGACGAGCTCGGCGTCGAGCTGGTGCCGGTGAACGACCCGGCCGTGCTCGAGAACCTGAACGACCCGAAGAGCCTGAAGAAGCGCTGAGTTCCTGGTCGCTGCGCTCCCGTTTCCGCGCCGGAGGCGCGAGTTCCTGGTCGCTGCGCTCCCGTTGAACGAAGCCGCTTCGCGGCAGTTGATGATCGCGGAGGTCTGAGCGGCTGCTGAGCCAGCGTGGATCGCTTCAGGCGCGCCGTTGGTCCACCTTGTGGAACCGAGACGCCGGATGGACCCG
>JAEUJP010000686.1 GCA_016793725.1 Myxococcaceae bacterium
TTCACCAGCGCGATCGGCTGCTGCTTGTAGTTGAGGAGCAGGCGCTTCTTCGCCCGCTCGATGATGTCTTCGTTGGTCGCGCTCATAGAATGTACTTCGAGAGATCTTCGTCTTTGACGAGGTCAGACAGCCGCTTGCGAACGTACTCGGTGTCGACCTTCAATGCCGAGCCGGTCAGCTCGGGCGCGTCGAAGCTCACCTCGTCGAGCAGCTTCTCGAGCACCGTGTGCAGCCGGCGCGCGCCGATGTTCTGCGCCCGGTCGTTCACCGACTGCGCGAGCCGCGCGATCTCGGTCAGGGCGTCGTCGGTGAAGTCGAGCTTCACGCCCTCGGTCTCCATCAGGGCGGTGTACTGCTTGATGAGCGAGCTCTTCGGCTCTTTCAAGATGCGCACGAGATCGTCGCCGGTCAGCGCCTCGAGCTCGACCCGAATGGGGAACCGGCCCTGCAGCTCGGGGATCAGGTCTGACGGCTTGCTCACGTGAAACGCGCCCGCCGCGATGAACAGCACGTGGTCGGTCTTCACCGGCCCGTACTTGGTCGTGACCGTGCTGCCCTCGACGACGGGCAACAGGTCGCGCTGCACGCCCTCGCGGCTGACGTCGGGGCCGGCCTTCGCGCCCTCGCGGCTGCAGATCTTGTCGATCTCGTCGAGAAAGATGATGCCGTGGCTCTCGGCGCGGGCGAGCGCGTCACGGTTCACGCGATCCATATCGACCAGGCGCCCCGACTCTTCGTTCTCGAGCACCTTCAGCGCGTCGGGCGCCTTCAGCTTGCGCTTGCGCGTGCGGCTGCCGAAGCCCGGCATGTTCTTGAAGAGGTCTTGCAGGTTGACCCCGACCTCTTCCATGCCCTGCCCCGAGAAGTTCTTCAGAAACGTGACCCCGGTGTCGGGCACGTCGACCTCGACCTCGGTGTCGTCGAGCGTGCCGGCGCTGAGCTTCGCGCGCAGCTTCTCGCGGTCGGCGTCGCTGATGCGCGGCGCCTGCGGTGGCGCCTGCGGCGCGAACCCGAACCCGCCGCTCGAGCGACTCGGCTGCTGCCCGCCGTGCGCGAGCAGCTCGTGCAGCCGGTCTTCGGCCGCCTCGGTCGCGCGGGAGCGAACCTTCTTCGTCTCTTCTTCACGAATCAGCGAGATCGAGGCCTCGACGAGGTCGCGCACCATCGACTCGACGTCGCGGCCGACGTAGCCGACCTCGGTGAACTTGCTCGCCTCGACCTTCACGAACGGCGCCTGCGCCAGCTTGGCGAGGCGGCGCGCGATCTCGGTCTTACCGACGCCGGTGGGGCCGATGAGAATGATGTTCTTCGGGTGAATGTCGTCGCGCATGTCGGCGCCGACCTGCTGCCGGCGCCAGCGGTTGCGCAGCGCGATGGCGACGGCGCGCTTCGCCGCCTTCTGGCCGACGATGTAACGGTCGAGCTCGGCGACGGTCTCTTTCGGGGTGAACGACTTCACAGTTCCTCGTAGGCGATGTGGGTGTTCGTGTAGATGCAGATCTCGGCTGCGAGGTTGAGCGACTTCTCGACGACCTGGCGGGCGGTGAGGTTCGGGTGCTCCATGTAGGCGCGCGCGGCGGCGAGCGCGAACGGCCCGCCCGAGCCGACGGCGGCGATGCCGTGGTCGGGCTCGATGACGTCGCCGGCGCCCGACAGAATGAACGTCTTCTCTCTGTCGGCGACGACGAGCAGGGCCTCGAGCCGGCGCAGGTAGCGATCGGTGCGCCAGTCTTTGCCGAGCTCGACGCACGCGCGGGCGAGGTTCTTCTGGTGCTCTTTCAGCTTGGCCTCGAACCGCTCGAACAGGGTGAAGGCATCGGCGGTGCCACCGGCGAAGCCCGCCACGATCTGGCCGTCGCCGAGGCGGCGCACCTTCTTCGCGTTGGCCTTCATGACCGTCTTGTCGAGGGTGACCTGGCCGTCGCCGCCGATGACCGTCTTCCCTTCGCGGCGCACGCAGAGGATGGTCGTCATGGTCAGAGTCCATAGCAACGCCCCGCGCCCGACGCGAGGCTGATGGAACCCGTCGCCCGGCGCGAGCGCTCAGGCGTGCGGGTGGGCCTTGTCGTAGGCCTCTTGCAGCTGCTCGAAGCTGACCGCGGTGTACCGCTGCGTGGTCGAGAGGCTGGCGTGGCCGAGCAGCTCCTGAATCGAACGAATGTCGGCGCCGCCGGCGAGCAGGTGGGTGGCGAACGAGTGGCGCAGCTGGTGCGGCGTGATGTGCCGCGTGATGCCGGCCTTCAGCGCGTGCTTCTCGAGGTGGCGCCGCGTGTTGCGCACGCCGAGCCGGCCGCCGCGGTAGTTCAAGAACAGCGCGGCGGGCGCCTTGTCTTTGGCGATCAGCGGCCGCTTCTCGAGCCAGACGTCGAGCGCCTCGAGCGCAGTGCCGTTGACGGGCACCAGCCGCTCTTTGTTGCCCTTGCCGAGCACGCGCACGATGCCGGCCGAACGGTCGACCGACCCGAGGTCGAGGCCGCACAGCTCGCTGATGCGCAGGCCGCAGCCGTAGGCGAGCTCGAGCATGGCGCGGTCGCGCACGCCGAGCGGGTGTTTGTCGGGCGGGGCCTCGAGCAGCGCGAAGGTCTCGTCGATGGGCACGGCGCGCGGCAGCCGCTGGGGCAGCTTCGGCGCCTTGATGCGGCGGGCCGGGCTGACCTCGATGACCTTGCGGCGAACGAGGAACTTGTAGAACGACTTGATGGCGGCGAGCCGGCGCGAGCGCGTGGCGGCCGAGAGGCTGGCGGCCTGAACGCCGAAAAAGCCGCGCAGGTGCAGGTGGCTCGCCTTCTCGAGGGCGACGTTCTGCTTCGAGAGGTAGTCGGCGAGCTGCGTGAGGTCGCCCTCGTAGGCACGCAGCGTATGCGGCGAGGCGCCGCGGGTGAGATCGAGGTGACGGAGGAACTCGGCGATCACGGCACCGAATCGTAGCCCGCGCGCTGGGCGACGCCAGAATCGGGGGCGTCACACGGCACCACGATCACCGTCAGCTCGTCGTCGAGCGCGGTGACCGGTCGATGTGGAGTGCTCGTACAGCGGCCCGTGACCTCGACCAGAGCCACCGCCGACGGCTGAACGCCAGGGCTGAAGAGCACGTCGCCCGCCGAGCTGGTCGTGCCCGACGCCGAATGGCTGCGCGACTTGAGCACCACCTGTGCGCCACCGACCGGCTGCTGCTCGCTGTCGACGAGGTGAACGCGCTGGGGCGGCGCCGCTACGAGGTCGATCGGCACACGAACCACGTCGTTCGCGCGGGCATCAGCCTCGGCCGCGCCCATGAGGCGATCGCTGCGCGATGTGCCTCGCACACGAACCACCACGTGGCCAGGCGCGACGAACGCAGTGTACGGCGGGCCCGCGAGCACGTACTCGCCCGAAATGCCCGTCGTCTCAAACCAGACCGCCAGAGAGCCCCGGTAGCTCTTCTTCACGTCGAGCTCGAGCCGGGCCGGCGCCCCGACGTAGAGGGTCACTTCGGGTGACGGCACGTTGATGCGCTTGCGAAACTCGAGGCCCGGCTGCGCCACCCGCACCCGAGCGACGAACGTCACCGCGTCGTCGAACGTCTCGTACGTGAAGCGGCCGTCGGCGCCGACCTTCACCGCGATGCCCCAATCGAGCCCACTCGATTCTTCGAACCCCGGCCGACGGGCGACGACGCGCGCGTGCGGCACCGGCTCACCCTTCTCGTTCACGACCTTGCCGTGCACGAGGTGTGGCGATCGCAGTCTCACGACGAGCTCGCGCGTGTCGGGCCGCACGTCGACGAACGCCTGCTCGGCATGCGGGTGCACGCGCCAGCGGCCGACGGGCAAAGAGACCGTGGTGAAGCCCATCACGTTCGTGCGCCCACCACCGACCGAGCTCCCGAAGTCGGCCTCCGGATCTTCTGCCGCCCGGTGCCTCCAGTACGCCCCCTCGGGCTGTGCGTGAAACGAGATCGCAGCGCCGGCCTCGTGCCCGTTCGCTCCGAAGACCTCGACGGTGACCTCGACGAGCTTCGCTCCTTCAGCCCCACGTGCAGCGCCTGCGTCTGCCGCAGCTTCGGCGAGCTCGACGGGAGGTGCCTGGGTTTCTGCGACGGCAGCCGGTGGCGTGGGCTCGGGCTCGGCGACCGTACGGGCTGTCGGCGGAGCGGCGCTCTCGCCATCGCCACGCCACGACCACGACAGCGCAGCGGCCAGCCCCACCGCGGCGAGTCCGACGAGCCACTTCATCGTTCACCGCCGCGGCGCACGATGAAAGCGCCGACCCGGGGATGAAAGTCGCCACCCGTGGCCCGAATCATCCCCGCCCCCCAACTCCCCATGCGGCGAACGCGCCGATTCGCGAAGCAGCTTCGGCGCACCTCCACAGCTTCGTTGGCCGAGATGCGCGGGGCTCGCCTCGGGCAGCCCCTCATCATCGAGTGCATCGGCCGTCGCCCCACGGCCGGCGAGTCTACGCGCCCGTGAACTTCGGCGCCCGCCGCTCACGCGCCGCTGCGACACCCTCGGCGAGATCTTTCGTTGCGTAGCTCACCGCCTGCGCCGCCGCCTCGAGCTCGAGCGCCGCCTCGAGCTCACCTTCGACCTGCTTGCCGAGCGACGCCTTCACCTGCGCGACCGCCACCGGCCCCGCAGACGCCAGCTCGCGCGCCACCGCCTTCGCGCGCGCCAACAGCTCGCCCGCCGGCACCACCTCGTTCACGAGCCCGATGCGCAGCGCTTCGGCCGCGTCGATCTGGCGCCCCGTCATCAAGAGCTCCGCCGCCCGCGCCGGCCCCACCAGCCGCGGCAACAGCCACGTCGCGCCCATCCCGGGGTGCAGCCCCAGCTTCACGAAGTTCACCGCCAGCTTCGTGCCCTCGGCCGCGATGCGCAGGTCGCACCCCATCGCGAAGCACAGCCCCGCCCCGATCGCCGCACCCTGCACCGCCGCGATCGTCGGCACCTTCAGGCGGCGAACCGACAAGAACGCATCGTAGAAGCGCCGCATCGCCGCGTGGTTCTCGGCCGGCGTCGACTTCAGCCGCTCGAGCAGGAAGTCGAAGTCACCGCCCGCCGAAAACACCGCGCCCTCACCCGCCACCACCACCGCCCGCACCGACGACGAGCCCAGCGACTCGACCGCCGCCGTCACCTGCCGCCCCATCTCGACGCTCATCGCGTTGCGCGCCGGCGCCCGCGCCAGCACCAGCGACCCGATGTCGCCGTCGATCTCGACCTTGACCACGGGCTCGCTCACGGCACCTTGTCTGCCACGTACAGGCCTTCGCGCTGCCGCTCGGCGATCAGGTACGCCACCTTCGTGCCCGAGTCGTCGAGCAGGTACGGCGGCATGCGAATCTGCTGATCGAGCGTCTTGAACTCGCCGCTCTTCAGGTTCAGCACGCCCGTGTCGTACAGGTCGCCCTGCATGCGCGCGTACGTGAAGAGCACCCGCGCCCCGTCGTTCGAGAGCTTGAACCCGAACACGCCCTCGATCAGCTTCTTCGGCGCTTCCTTCGGGTTCGCCGCCGAGACCGACAAGAGGTTGCACGCCCGCCCTTCACGCACGCACTCGGCGCGGAAGATCAGCCGGTCGCTCTGCGGCGTGAAGTCGTAGTCGTACACCCAGTCTTTGACGTGAATCGCCTCGGTGCCGTCGACCCGCCACAGGTACAGGTTCACCGACCGAATCGGCTTCACCACGTCGAACGCGAACGCGATCGCCTTCGAGTCTGGCGACCACTCGAAGCTGCGTGCCCGCCGCCCCACCATGCGCGGCGCCCCCTCGGGCAGCTCGGCCATCAGCACGTCGCCGTACCCCTCGGCGTGCTCCGGCACGTAGTTCTGCCGCCACGCGATCAGCTTCTGGTCGGGCGAAAACGCGAAGTCGCGCACGTTCGCTCCGAAGTTCTTGCCCGCCGAAGAGCCGTCGCTCGGCGTCACGAAGAAGTCGCCGCCCGCCTCGGGCGAGCTGCCCTCGAGCCGCGCCAGCCACTTCGAGTCGGCGCTGAACTTGAACGCGAAGACGTTCTCACCGACCTTCTTGTCTTTCAGCGTCGCCGTGTCGCCGAGGTACAGGCGGAACCCGCGCTCGGAAGGTGAAGACTTCGAGGCGAACGCGATGCGCTTGCCGTCGTCAGACACGCGGTAGTCGCCGACCAGGTCGGCGAGCTTCTTCGGCGGTTCTTTCGCGTCGGCCACCTTCACCGCCAGCAGGCCGCCCCCGGCCGACTGCTTGCGCTTGAAGAACAGCAGCGTCGAGTCGGGCGAAAACTCGGCGTTCGCCACCTCGCCGTTCACGTCGCGAAACGGCCCCGCTGGCAGCGGCCCCAGCTTCAAGATGCCCTCGTCGACGAACGCCACCCACTTCGAGTCGGGGCTGCCGACCATGTACGTCACCCGCGACCCCAGCTTCTGCACGTCGCTGCTGCCGTCGACCGGCGCGATGTCGAGCTCGCCCGCCTGCGCCGACGCGTTGTACCCGACCAGCTCGAGCACCCACTTCGAGTCGGCCGTGAACAGGTACCCGCCGGGGAAGTTCGAGACGCCGTTGCCCAGCTTCTTCGGGCTGCCGCCCGCCGTCGGCACCACCCACAGCTCGCCCACCCGCATCGTCGAAGGCACACCCTCGAGCCGCGGCTTCTGTGCCTCTTTCAGGTACGCCGCCGTCTTCGCGTCGGGCGAGATGCGCAGGTCGGTCGCCAGCCCGCCGGCCACCAGCACGCCGACGCCGCCGACCGCGCCCGCCGCCGACTTCTTCTTGCCGCAGCCCAGCCCCGCCAGCGCCACCAGCACGACCACCAGCCCCGGACGCGTCACGCTGCAAGTCCCTTCACGCCAGACGCCCACCCTTCGAAGTCGGCCACCGCCCGCTTCGAGTACAGCGTGCGCCGCTCGGCCTTCTTGTGCCGCCCCTCGATGGGCGGGAACAGCGCGAACACCACGTTCGTCGGCTGGTACTTGTAGCCCTCGGGGTGCGCCTCGCCCGTCACGTGCCGGTACAGCGCGCCCATCGCCGTGGTTGCGGGCGGCGGGCTGAACGTGCCGCCCGTCAGCCGCGCGTGAACGCTGAGCGCGACGAGAAAGCCGCACGCCGCCGACTCGACGTAACCCTCGACGCCGCTGATCTGCCCCGCGAAGAACAGCCGCGGCTCGGCCTTCAGCGACAGATCGGGCGCGAGCAGCCGCGGCGCGTCGATGAACGTGTTGCGATGAATCTGCCCCATGCGCACCCACTCGGCGTTCGCCAGCGCGGGGATCATGCCGAAGATGCGCTTCTGCTCGCCCCAGGTCAGCCGCGTCTGAAAGCCGACCAGGTTGTACGCCGTGCCCGCCTTGTCTTCTTTGCGCAGCTGCACCACCGCGTGCGCGTCGGTGCCGAGGCCGACCGGCTTCATCGGCCCGTACGCGAGCGTCTCGGGCCCACGCTCGGCCATCACCTCGATCGGCAGACAGCCCTCGAAGTACTTCGGCTCTTCGAACGCGTGCGGCACGAGCTTCTGGCCCTTCACCAGCTCGGCGACGAAGGCGTGGTACTCGTCTTTCGTCAGCGGCAGGTTCAGGTAGTCGGCACCGTCGCCCTTGCCGTAGCGGCTCGCCGCGAACGACTTCGAGGGGTCGACCGAGTCGGCCTGAACGATCGGCGCGATGGCGTCGTAGAAATAGAGCTTCTCGCCGACGTGCTTCGCGAGCTCCGCCGTCAGCGCCTCGCTCGTCAGCGGCCCCGTCGCCACGACCGTGAGCCCCTCGGGCAGCTGCGCCACCTCGCCCGGTACCCACTCGACCGCAGGCTCGAGCTTCGCGCGCACGGCGTTCGAGAACTCGACGCGGTCGACGGCGAGCGCGTCACCCGCCGGCACCCGGCAGGCGTCGGCGCACCCCAAGATGACCGAGCCCACGCGCCGCAGCTCGGCGTGAAGCAGGCCGATGGCGCTCTCGACGTTGTCAGACCTGAGCGAGTTGCTGCAGACCAGCTCGGCCGGGCCGTCGAGCTTGTGGGCCGGCGAGCGAACGGCGGGCTTCTGCTCGCACAGCCGCACCGTGTGGCCCAGGCGGGCCAGCTGGTGGGCACACTCACTGCCGGCGAGGCCGGCGCCGATGACGGTGACGTCGGACATGCGTGGAAAGCTGCTGCGGCCTTAGTCCGCCAGCGCCACCTCGTCAAAGTGAGCTTTCCGCGCCGCGGCCACCTGCGAAGCCGAGACCCGCACGTGGCGAAGCGTGACGCGCACTGCGTGGTCCGCTCCTGAGGTCGACGCGGGCACCGCGCCCCACGTGACGAGCGCGGCCCCAAAGACGAGGTACGACGTGAGGTTCAGGCCAGAAGGCTCGTCATCGGCACCCACGCTCGACCGGACACCGCCGGGAGCCGTGAGTTCCTATTCCTTCTGAATGACGATGAAGCGGTAGTTCTCGAGCTCGTTCTGCCCGGCCGTGTACAGCACCGACATCAACAGATCGTACTGAATGCGCTTGTCGCCGATGACCGTGAGCTCGTGGCTGAACACCGTGCCGCCGCGCTCTTCGATCGTCTTCAGCTTCTCGACTTCTTTTTTCAACGCCTGGTCGAGCGGCACGATGAGGCGCCCCGCGAGGTCGCCGGGTCGCAGCTGCGCGTTCTCGAGCTCGACCTTCGGCTTGTCACCCACCAGCACGTGCTTCGGCGTAATCGTGACCGCGATCGTGTCTTTCGGCGTCGCCCGGGTCGTCGAGATGGGCGGCTTCAGATCTTCAGACGACGTCATCGTCACCGAAGACGTCGCGTACGACTTGATCAAGAAGACGAGAATGATGGTCATGATGTCCATCATCGCCGTGATGTTGAGCTCCTTGATCTCACCCTCGGCGTCGCGCTCGTGGCGCTTCTTGCGCGCCATCGCCTTGCGAAACCGCATTCGCTGGAGGTCGTCTTCGTCGATCTCGACTCCCGATGCCCCGCCAGCTGACTTCGCGTTCGCCATGGTCAGTAGACCGCCAGGGTCACATCGGGGAACAGCAGCTTGTGATCGTTCGGAGTCTCACGGGTCGCGTCCATCGTGCCGACCAGCTCTTCGTATTTCGTGTCTGACTCGGCCGCGAGAATGACCTTCGTCTCTTCGGGAAACGCGGTCTTCACTTCTTTCATCTTGTTGGTCAGCGTCGCGTAGTCGAGCGAACCGTCACCGAGCCGCGGAATCGTCGGAGGCCGGTCACCCGTCGGCACCGCCGCCGCCTGCTCTTCAGCACCCCCACCCAGCACTCCCCCCGTCGCCGCGACGTAGAAACCCTTCTTGCCGATCGCCACGTTCAGCAGCAGCGGCGGCTTCTGCGGCGTGTCGCTCGCGCCCGCCCCACCGCCGTAGTTCGGCGCGTTGACGTTCAAGATCCCAAACGTCGCCAACCCCGTCATCGACAGGAGAATGAAGATGATCAGGTTCATGAGGATGTCGAGGTACGGGATGATGTTCAACTCACCCGTTTCCTCTTCCTCTTTGGGCCGGACCTTCCGCTTTGAGAAGTAGAACGCCATTTGAAGTTCAAACCCTGCCGACAACAGTCAGCGGGGAAAGTTCGCTCAGGAGGCCTTCTCGTAGTCCATCGCCGACGTCTCGCCCGCCTGGCGGCGCGACAGCAGGTTCTCGAGCTTCATCGCGTTGAGCTCGACCACCTCGATCATTCGCTTCGCGTACGCCGTCAGAAAGAGGTGGAAGATGATGCACGTCACCGCGATGCCCAGACCGAACGCGGTGTTGTTCATCGCTTCTGAGATGCCCTTCGACAGCAGCGCCTGCTTCTGATCTGCCGGCACGTTGCCGAGCGATTTGAACGTACCGATGAGGCCGACGATGGTGCCGATGAGGCCCATCAGCGTCGCGATGTTCGCCAGCGACCAGAGCCACGCGATTCGCGCCGAGATGTGCGGCGTGTTCTCGAGCACCGCCTCTTCGACTGCCTTCGCCACTTCGATCTCGCCGCGGTTCGCACGCGTCAGACCCGACCGAATCACCTTCGCCAACGGAGCGTTCGGCGCCGCGCCGCAGAGCTTCACGGCGCGATCGGGGTTGCCGGTCAACACGAGCTTCGTGATCTGCTCCATGAACGGGGGCGCATTCAGGTTGTAGCGAAACATCAAGGTCACGACGCGCTCGATGATCACGGCGATCGCGCACGCCAACCAGAAGATGTTCACGAACATGAAGGTGCCGCCTTCTTTGAAGAAAGTGACGATGCCTTCGGTGAAGCCCCCGCCCTTGGCAGGCTCTGCGTTCAACACCACGTCGAGAATGTGGTGCACCATGCGTTCCCTTTCGTCCTACCCCGGGGCCCTTTGATGGGCTTTTGTCGGCAAAAAGACAGCGGGAACTTTTAGTGGCTGCAGTGTGGCCCGTCAACAAACCTCTGTGAACCCTGGGCAATCAGACTTTCTCGAATCGCCGCCCAGGGTATTCGGTGATGAGCCCGCACATCGTGAGCTCGAAGATCGCCGCCGACAGCTCGGCTGACGACAACCTCAGGTCGACCACCAGATCGTCGAACGTCGGCAACCGGCCCCCGATCGCCATCAGCGCGGCCTGCGCCGCGATCGACAGCGTCGCCGGGTCGACCCGCTTCTGAGGCTCGGTCATCGGCTGCGGCCGCTTCGAGGCGTGCCCGGTGACCCCGACCACGTCGAGAATGTCTTCGGTGCGCAAGAGCAGCCTCGCCACCCCGGCGGCCACGATGATGTTGCACAGCTCGGCCTTCGGGTTGCCCGACTCGGTCGGCGCGACCAACGGGCGGCCCTGATCCAACGCGTACTGAATCGTGTGGTACGTGCCCGAGTTCTCGGCCGCGGCGAGCACACACACCGCGTCGGCCGAGCCCGAGATGAGCCGGTTGCGGCGCGGAAAGTTCTTTCGCTCGGCGCGCACCCCAGGCGGGAGCTCTGACCAGAACGTCGCGCCTTTCGGCTGCAGCTCGTGCCACAGCTTTCGTTGGTGCAGGTCGAGCTGATCGAGCGCCGAGCCGACGAACGCCCACGTCTCACCGCCCGCGTCGGCCGACACGGTGTGCGCGAGCGTGTCGATGCCGAACGCCGCCCCCGAGATCACGCCGACGCCGTAGCCCGCAGTCTCGCGCACCCAGCCCCTGAACTTCTCGAGCCGCCGCGAGTCGGGGTATCGCGACCCCACCATCGCGATGCGCCGGCGCGGCGTCACGTCGGTGCCCGGCCCCTGGTAGAACAAGAGGTACGGCGCGTCGTCGATCTGCGCGAGCCGCTCGGGGTACTCGGGCTCGCCGCGCCAGGCGACCTTCATGCCGAGCTGTGCTGCCGTGTCGAGCAGCCAGTCACCGATCTTCAGCAGCGTCAGGCTGTGCGGTATGCGCTCGGCCGCGTACGTCGGCAGCGTGGCGTCTTTCACCCACTCGCCGATCAGCAGGTCTTCGATCTGCGAGAGCGTGAACTGCCGCCTCAGGTCATCGAGCGTCTTCGGCCCGATGCCGGGCACGGCCCACAGACCTGCGAGGGCGCGCTTGTCTCGTTGCGGTATCTCTTCCACCTAGGAAGACATACCGCGCCCCCCCGACATGCTTCGTTTCAGGCCAGCCGTCACTTCGGCTTGCGCGCGACCCAGAAGTACATCGGGGTGAAGATGTCGAGCTTGCCGGCCTCGACGAGGGCCTGCTGGGCGAGCCGGAGCACGCCGTGCATCTGCAGCGTGCCCTTGGGTGCGATGCGCGCCTTCTCGAGAATGCGCACCATCTGGTGCGTCGCGAACGCACCGGCGCGGCTGTTGCGAAAGCCCTGGAGCGACACGCCCGAGTCGAGCGGGGTGTACCAGGGCAGGTCGGCGTCGCCGTCGTGCCGCATGTCTCGCGTCTCGAGAATTTCGAAGCCCGAGTCTTTGAGGCAGGCGTCGAGCTCGCCGTAGCGAACCATCGGGGGCAGGCCGTTGCCCTTCTCCACACCGAGCTTGACGCGCTCGTGCTCGGCATCGCCGGCGATGTAGCGCTCGGTCATGACCCAGTCGTAGCCCGCGAAGAGGGCGCCGGGCTTGAGCGTGCGGAAGATCTCTTTGAACGGGCCGCGGCGGTCGGCGGCGTGGCAGCACGCCTCGATCTCGTAGGCGGCATCGAAGGTGTTGTCGGCCATCGGGAGCTTGTTGAAGTCGGCCTCGACGCCCTCGCACAGGTGCGAGAGGCCGGCCTTCTGGTTGAGCAGGCCGATGCGCTGAATCTGGTACGGCGAGATGGTGACGCCGGTGATCTTGGAGCCCGAGATCGCGGCGATGGCGCGCATGGGGCCGCCGACGCCGCAGCCGGCGTCGAGCACGCGCATGCCGGGCTTCAGGCCGAGGCGCAGGGCGAGCTTCTGCTCGTGCAGGCGAATCGACTCTTTGGTCTCTTCGGTGTGGCGCAGCGGCGCGAAGTGAAACGACTGGCCCCAGCCGTACTCGAAGAAGTCGGTGACGAGCTGGTAGTAGTCGCGAGCGACCTCGACGGCGGCGGCGCGGCGCTCGTCGCCCGACTTCTCGAACTTGGCCTCGTAGTTGTCGACGGTCGACTGAACCTGCTCGGCGCGAACGGCGCCCTGGAACATCTGGCCAACCTGCGTGGCACCGTTGCTGCTGCGCTGCTCGATCGAGGTCGTGGACATTTCGGGGCCCATCGCAGAACGAGGTACGTCGAGTCAAGATCGCGCGGGCCTTGGGGGCGTGGCGATGGGTGTCGGAGGTGCGTGGTACTCGTTCTCATCGTGGAGCACGATTCTGAAAAACCGGGGCCGGGGACGGGGACGGGGACGAACGCCGGGGCCGGCGATCGGTATCGGACGACCGGCCCCGTGTACTTCGAGCACGAGCGTCTCGATGTTGCGAGGGTCGCGCGCGAATTCCAGATTCTCGCCGAGCGCCTCAATTCACCGCGTGTCTCTTCGAATCTGCGCCGACAGTTCGACACTGCCGTCATGAGCATTCGCTCGAACATCGCCGAAGGCGCCGGCCGCACCGCAAGAGCCGACAAGCAGCGCTTCTACGAAATGGCCCGCGGCAGCACGACCGAAGCCGCAACGCACCTCGACATCCTCCACATCAAGCGACTCATCACCGATGCCGAGTTTCAGCAGGGCCGCAACCTCCTCGCCCGCGTCGCGATGATGCTCACGCGAATGAGCGGGCGACCTCGAAAGACCTGAGTCGCAAGGCAGACGTCGCGAAGGCACAGGGTCGTGAAGAACCTGCGCCGATCCGATCGCCGATCGCCGATCGCCGATCCCCGCGCTCCGGCAAACGTCCCCGGCCCCGTCCCCGTCCCCGGCTGTGCAGAACCGGGCAGTGCGCGAACACCTACCGCGAACGCCCCTTCTTCTTGACCAACCTCTTCGGGCTCACGGGCGCCCCGACCGAAACACCCTTCTTCACCACCCCCGCCGCCACCTCTCGCACCGCACTCGCCCTCACCCCGCCCGCATCCGGCACCACCGCCACCGGCCCGGCTTCGACCTGCACAAACCGCACGGCCGCAACGCCGGCCGGCGCACCTTCACCTCCGCCCAGCACCGCCTCGGGCCAGACGATGCGCCCCGCGACCGCCACAGAGGCCAGCGCCAGCGCCGCCACCCCGAAGAACACTGCACGCCCCCGCCGCGGCGACGGCTCGTCGAGCTCCAGCTCGATCGGCTCCCGCTCGGCCTCTTTCACCACCGCCGTCTCGCCCGTGTCTTCGATGTGAATCAGGTCGCCATCGTCGACCGTCGCGAACGTCTGCGTCGTCTCGAACGGCACCAGCGCCTCAGACAGCGCCCGCATCGTCGCGTACCGCGCCGCCGGGTCTTTTTCGAGGCACCGCATCAGCACGCCCTCGAGCTCTTCGGTGATCGCCTCGTTCGAGCGCGACATCTTCGGCAACGGCAGCGGCTCTTTCGACACGATGTTCGCCACCAGCTGCCCCGCCGTCACCCCATCGAAGGGGAACCGGCCCGCCAGCAGCACGTACAAGAGCGTGCCCAGCGAATAGAGATCGGAGCGCGGGTCGACCTCTTGCCCCAGCGCCTGCTCGGGCGACATGTACGCCGGCGTGCCCACGATCTCGCCGGCATCGGTGTGCCCGCTCGCGCCGTGCTCTTCTTTCAGCTTCGCCACGCCGAAGTCGAGCACCTTCACGAAGTCGCCGTCGCCCTTCCCTTCGACGAGGAAGATGTTGTCGGGCTTGATGTCGCGGTGAACCACCCCGACCCGGTGCGCCGCGTCGAGCGCGTCACACACCTGCCGCACGATCTTCACCGACCGCGCGATCGACATCGTCTCGTCGCGCCCCACCACCTTCAGCGTCGAGCCCTTCAGGTACTCCATCACGCACCACACCCGACCCATCTCGCGCTCTTCGACGAAGTCGGTGATCTCGACGATGTGCGGGTGGTTCACCTTGTTCACCGCGCGCGCCTCGTCGAAGAACCGCTGCACCTGCGCCTCGACCCTCACCAGCTCGGGCTTGAGCAGCTTGATCGCCACCTTGCGCTGCAGCTTCGAGTGCTCGGCCAGCCACACCTGCCCCATGCCCCCTTCGCCCAGCAGCTCTTTCAGCTCGTACGGCCCCAGCTGCTGCGCCTCGGCCTCGAGCCGCCCCCGCACCACCGGCGGCTCGTCGACCGGCCGCATGCTCACCGTGCCCAGCCCGTCGCGCATCACCTGCGGCGTGAACGTCAGCCGCGACCGGTTCGCCTCGAGCAGCGCGTCGCGCGCCTGATCCATCGACGCGAACCGCGACTCGATGTCTTTCTGCAGGCACCGGTTCAGCCACGGCTGCAGCCACACCGCCGAGTCATGCAGCCGCGGCACCGGCGCCGTCATCTGCAGCCGCCGCGTCTCTTCGGCGTCGGCCCCCTTGAACGGCGGCCGCCCCATCAACATCTCGTACGCCAGCACCCCCAGCCCGTACACGTCGGAGCGCGGCGTCGCCCGCTGCCCCAGAATGCGATCGGGCGACAGGTACTCAGGCGGCACCAGCACCAGCTTCGACGACGTCTTCACCGACTTCGTCGAACGGAACAAGAGCAGCCCCATGTCGAGCAGCTTCGGCACCGGCTGCTCGGGCGACCCCGACAGAAACACGTGCGACGGCTTGAGATGCCCGTGCATCACGCCGCGCGCGTGCAGGTAGCTCAGCGCCTCGCAGAGCGGCACCAGAAACTCTAGCGCCTGCTCGGCCGCGATGATGCCCAACGAGCCGAGGTGCAGCCCCGACAGCGACTCGGACACCGCGAACAGCCGCCCGTCTTGCCGGCAGCCCGCTTCTTTCAGCTGCAAAAGGTGCGGGTGCACCAGCTTCTGCCGCTCGCGCGCCTCGTCGAGAAACCGCCCGTACAGCTCGATGTCGTCAGAGAGGCCGGGCCTCGACACTTCGACGAGCACCGTTTCCGTCTCGGTGCGCGCCAGAAATGCCTCTGCCGCCGAACCTTCGGCGACTTTCTGAAGCAGCTCGAGGGTGGCCACGCGAACCGACAGTGTAGCGCCCGCCGCCGTGCCCGTCGCCGGAGGGAATTTGCCTACGCTGTGGGGAAACTAGCGCGATGCCCTCGGCGCGTTCGCCCCGCCCACCCGCATCTGCGCGATGTCGCCCGGCGCCAGCTCGAGCAGCGCGCTCACGACGACACAGCTGGTGGCCGAGGTCTTCACTTCCCACGCGATGCAGTGGCCGACCTCTTCGTCGGGGTAGTCTTCGTTGTAGTGGGCGGGGTCGATGTCGACCTCGCGCTCGAGCCCGTCTTGCCGGCGCACGAAGGTGAACACGTTGCCCGGCTGCACGCCCTGATCACTGCCCTTGTCGATGATGACCGTGATGTACGTGCCGATGCCCAACATCGCGACCAGCGTCGCGTCGAGCTTCTTGTCGTTCGGCTTCGGAGCCACCCGCTTCGCCAGCGCCTCGCTGTACGGCGCCACCAGGTTGCCGCGCTCGATCGTCTCGTAGGCGTCCGAGATCCACGCCGTGACCAGCGGCCCGTCGGTGCGCGTCACGCGCGCGATGCCCGTCACCTGCGTCAGGTACCCGACATCGTCACCCGTGCGCGGGTTCGAGATCTCTTCGGCCGGCCGGAAGATCACGACCCGGTCGCCGATCTTCACCGTGCCCGAGTTCTTGAACTTCAGGTAACAGCCCTGGTTCGACGAGAGCCACGCCGACTGCGAAAACGAGCCCGCGATCGTGCCCGCCTCTTCGATCTCTTTTTTCGTCACGAAGCCCTGCGCCCGGTACATCAACGAGCTCTGCGGCACGTAGCCGATCTTGCCGCCCAGCTGCACCGCGTCTTCTTCGATCAGATCGGTCGGGCTCACGTCGGGGGCGCTCCCCATCTCGACCTGCGTCGGCGTCTCTTCACCCGAACCCACGAAGCGCACCACGTTGCCCGGGTAGATCCAGTGCGGGTTCGCGATCTCGGGGTTGTACGACCAGACCTTCGGCCAGTACCACGGGCTGCCCAGGTACTTCTGCGACAGATCCCACAGCGTGTCGCCGCGCTCGACCGTGTGCTGCGTGCCCGGCCCCGCCTTCTCACCCGCCGGCGCCGCCCTCATCGACCCTTCTGGAGGCCCGCCGCCCGTGTCGTCGTCGCCCCCGCCTTCGTCACCCCCCTCGTCGAGCTGCACC
>JAEUJP010000730.1 GCA_016793725.1 Myxococcaceae bacterium
CGCGCCACGGCGGGGCACGGGTGGACCTCGAGCATCACCCCCTGGGCGCCGGCGGCGAGGGCGGCGCGCGCGAGCTGCGGGAGGATGTCGCGCCGACCGGCGGCGTGGCTGACGTCGGCGAGCACCGGCAGAGCCGTCATGCGGCGCAAGAGCGCCACGGCCGAGGCGTCGAACGTGTTGCGGGTGAGCCGCTCGAAGGTGCGCACGCCGCGCTCGCACAGCGCGACGTTCGGGTTGCCGTGGCTCAAGACGTACTCGGCGGCGCCGAGGAGCTCGTCGAGCGTCGACGCGAGCCCGCGCTTGAGCAGCACCGGCTTGCTCGAGCGGCCGACCTCTTTCAGCAGCTCGAAGTTCTGCATGTTGCGCGCGCCGACCTGGAGCATGTCGGCCTTCGCCGCGACCTCTGCGACGTGGCGTGGGTCGACGACCTCGGTGATCGAGGCGAGACCGTGCTCCCGGGCGGCCGCGCAGAGCAGATCGAGGCCTTCGTGACCGAGGCCCTGAAAGTCGTAGGGCGAGGTGCGGGGCTTCCACGCGCCGCCGCGCAGGAAGCGGACGCCGCGCGACGCGAGGTGGCGCGCAGTGCGGAAGATCATCGCCTCGCTCTCGACCGAGCACGGCCCTGCGATGAGTGCGGGCTCGAGGCCGAGCACGTGTGGCCCCACGCGGAGCGAGCGGTCCGCTGCGCCGGCCTCGCGCGCGACCTGGAGCCGCCCCCCGCCGTGGCCCTCCATGAAGCCCACCGTGGCGCGCACGATCTCGTTGAAGAGGTGCGCGATCGTGGAGGGAGGGAACGGGCCCGCGCTCTTCTGCACCAGGCCAGCGATCATCTTCAGCTCTCGCTCGGGGTCGTAGACCGGGAGCCCCCGCGCACGCTTCTGGTCGCGGATCTTGCCCGCCACCACCGCGCGCTCGTTCAGCAGCCGCAGCAGCCGGTCGTTGAGCGCGTCGATCTCCGAGCGCAGCTCGTCGAGCTGCGGCGCACCAAGCCCCATTTCTTCGTCTCCCTTTCCTGCTCGAATGCCAGGCGCTCACTTTCGGGTGGCGCGCGGGCGGCTGGCCTTGACGCGGGTCAAGCGAACCCAGGCGAGCGCGAGGGCCACGGCGAGCGGGAGCGCACCGACGGCGGCACCGCAAGCGCACCCGAGCCGCGCCGCGGGCATCGGCGGTGGGGGTTCGAGCGCGATGGGGAGCGCGGATACGATCGCTGCGGCGCTGGCCTCCTCCATGAGGTGGCCGAAGTGGGGCGGCTCGAGGTCCTCGAGGGGCAGCCCGTGGCCGTCGGTCGTCCACTGCTTGGCGTCGACGAGCGCGCGCCACGAGCGGCGGTAGATGAGGCGGGCGTGCACGTGCACGGCCCCGCCGGCGGGCGCCGCGAACACGTAGCGGGTCTCGTCGGTCGCGAGCGGAGGCAGGCGGTTGTCCCAGGTGATGCCCGCGGCCTCGGTGAAGAACGCCGGGCCCCGCCCCTGGACGTCGTGGTTCACCTTCGCGAAGAGCTTGCCCGGGCGGCCCCCGTAGTAGCCGGCGCGCCAGCCGCCGTCGCCGAAGCCGCCGAGCGGGTGAACCCGGCCGCCCTGCTCGAGCGGGAGCTCGCCGCTGTCCGGCAGGGTTGCCTCGACGAGCAGCACGACGTTGCGGATGGTGACGCCGGTGGGCACGTGATGGCCGGTGCGATCGTTGGTCACGCGGACGATCGCCTCGACGGCGCCGGCGTCGGCCGAGAGAGTGAGGGTGAGCGACACAGCGTCTTCGAGGAACTCCGCGGTGGTCCCGGGGAACGCGTGGGAGCGGACGTCGGCCGGCGGCCGGTCCGCCGGCAGCGGGAAGCGGCAGGCCTGCGGGGCCCCGGTGGGTGGCATGTGGCAGTCGACGCAGTCGAGGTACCGGCCCGAGTCGGGCTGCGCGTACGCAGAGTCGAGCCACTCGAGGTACGTGGGCTCCGAGATCACGCCGTTCGGCTCCTCGAAGTCGCCGTCCTCGTCGGGGTCGTTCTTGTCCTGGTGGCACAGCATGCACAGCTGCGCGCGGAGCTGCGGCTGGTACGCCGCCCGCATGCGGCCCGTCTCGGCGAACGTGACGTCGCCCAGCACCCCGAGCTGCACCTGCTCGCCGGGTGCAGGGCGGGCCAGGCGAACGGCCGAGGGCCACAGCCCCGGGAAGTTCGGCTTCGTCTCGTCGATGCCTGCAGCCTTGTGGCAGACGTCGCACGAGACTCCGTCCTCGACTGCCTGGGTGCCGGCGTCGAGCGCGTCCATCGCGCTGAACGGCTCAGTGAACCACTTCACCGGCTGGTGGCAGGCCCCGCACTCACTCGCCCGGTTGCGCGGCGCGAGCACGCTGTCGCGCGTGTAGACGAAGCCGCCCATCCCGCCCGGAGAGCCCGTGCCGTCGTAGACGTCGTAGACCCAGGTGTTGAGCCCGGCGCGGCCCATCGGGGAGGACTGCCACTCCTGCATCTGGGCGGGGTGGCAGTAGCTGCATCGGGTCCAGGACTCGGGCGCATACCCGCCGTCGAAGGCGTCGACGGGCTCGAGCGAGAGCACGACTCCCGCGGCAGGCGCGACCACGGCGGCCGACCCGTAGAAGTAGCCTGGTACGGCGCCAACCACGGTGAGCCCCGCGTCATCGGCGGCCCGAAGGGTGAAGCGACCGGCGTCGTCGGCCCGCACCTCGTCCTCGCTCGCCTGCCGCGAGACGCGCGCGAACGGCAGCGGCGCGAGGGTGCGGGCGTCGACGACGGTGCCGCTGACCTGGCCGAGCGCAGAGCTGGCGAGCAGCAGTGCCACGGCCGGGGTCGGAGAGCGGCCACGCACGGAACCTCAAGAACCGCACGTGCTCCGCCGGCCAGCCTTGATGCAGGTCAACCTTGGAGTCGCTTCACTCAACCCGAGAGCTCGCGGAGCTCCTGCGCGAGCGCCTTGACGTCGAAGGGCTTGCCCATGAAGCGCGTCTTCGGGGCAGCGACGAGCACGGCCACCTCGGGATCGTCGGCGTGCCGGCCGGA
>JAEUJP010000829.1 GCA_016793725.1 Myxococcaceae bacterium
TCGACGCCGAGCTCGCGGCACGCCAGCAGCACGAGGTCGGGCGCGGGCTTCGCGTACGGCACGCGGTCGGCGGTGGCGAGCACGGGCAGCTCCAGGCCGCCGTGCGCGAGCAGCGCCCTCGCGATGGGGCCGACCGAGTTCGTGACGAGCGCCCGCGCGATGCCGCGCGCTTCGAGGCGCGCCATGACGTCGGCGGCGTCGGGGTTCACCCAGACCGTGGCGAGGTGCTTCACGAACTCTTCGACGTAGAACGCGTCGAGCTGGGCCGGTGTGCACGAGAGCCCGAACACCTGCACGTCGGCGGCGGTGCCCTGACCGAACGTGGGGTCGAACTCTTCGCGCGTGATGGCGCGGCCACGAAAGCGGCGGCCCGACTCTTCGACCGCGCGAAACCAGGCCTCGTGGCTCTTCACGAGCACGCCGTCGAGATCGAAGAGCACCGCCCGCCTCAGCTGCACGGGCGGTGCTTTCACACGATGTGCTCACGCCTTCAAGAGCCGCACGCGGTTCGTGCGCTCGAGCACGCGCAGCACCTTCACGCGCGTCTGGGCCACGTGCACGCCCCGCCAGAAGGTCTCGTCGTCCGACAGCACCCGCACCTCTTCGAGCGAGCGCAGCCACTTCGACGCGAGCAGGTCGACCTCGGCGGTGCGGTCGGCGAGCACGTCGATGCGCTTGACCGTCGCCCAGGCCGGGCAGTCGGCGGTCGCGCCGCTCGCGTGCGCGACACACCCGACCAGAAAGCCCTTTCGCCACTCGTCGGAGCCGTGCTTCACGACGTTGCACAGCGGCCCCAGAAACTGCGCGCGGTGCCGGTCGATGAGCTTCTTCGCCCGCTTTCGCGCCAGCGCGTGCGTCTGGAACTGCAGCATGATCAGCTCGCCGCGCGGGTCGGCGCGCTCGAGCAGCGCGTCGGCCAGCACGAGCCGCCGGCGGTCATCACCGGGGCTCTCGTAGACGTCGCGGTACAGCCGCTCGAGGGTCATGGCCGGCCTTCGACGACGAGCCCCGGGCGGCTCTGACCACCGGCGCTCTGCTCGTGTGGTAGCACCGGCGCATGCTCCTCGCGCTGCTGCTCGCCGCCGCCCCGCTCACGAGGCTCGACGCCGCCTACGACGGGCTCGACGCGCTGTATCGCGACCTGCACACGAACCCCGAGCTCTCGAAGCAAGAGGTGAAGACCGCCGACAAGCTCGCCGCGAAGCTCAAGGCCCTCGGCTTCAAGGTGACGCAGAAGGTCGGCGGTACGGGCGTAGTCGGGGTGCTCGAAAATGGCAAAGGCCCCACCCTCATGCTGCGCACCGATCTCGACGCCCTGCCCGTCGAAGAGAAGACCGGCCTGCCGTACGCGAGCAAGGTGACCGTGATGGAGGGCGGGCAGAAGGTGTCGGTCATGCACGCCTGCGGCCACGACGTGCACATGACCGTGTGGGTCGGGGCGGCCACGCTGCTCGCGCAGAGCCGAGACGCCTGGTCGGGCACGCTGGTGATGGTCGGCCAGCCCGCCGAAGAGCAGGGTGAAGGCGCGCGCGCGATGCTGCGTGACAAGCTGTTCGAGCGCTTCCCCCGCCCCGACTACGCCGTCGCGCTGCACGTGAAGGGCGACCTCGCGGCCGGCGTCGTCGGCTGGGTGAAGGGCTACGCGTTCGCGAACGTCGACTCGGTCGACGTGACGCTCTACGGGCGCGGTGGCCACGGCGCGGCGCCGCACACCACCATCGACCCGGTGGTGATGGCCGCGAAGCTCGTGCTGTCGCTGCAGACGCTGGTGTCGCGCGAGGTGAACCCCGTCGAGCCGGCCGTCGTGACCGTCGGCTCGATTCACGGCGGCACGCGGCACAACATCATCTCTGACGAGGTGAAGCTTCAGCTGACCCTGCGCAGCTACAAGCCCGAGGTGCGGCAGGCGCTCATCGACGGCGTGAAGCGGCTCGCGAGGGCCGAGGCCGCCGCGGCGCGCGCGACGAGAGAGCCGCTGGTCACCGTCGAAGAGGGGCCGTCGGCCGTCTACAACGACCCCGCGCTGACCGGCCGGCTGGCGCAGGCGGTGGCGAAAGAGCTCGGCGAGCAGAGCGTCGTCGAGCTCGACAAGATCATGGGCGCCGAAGACTTCAGCGAGTACCGCACCGGCGGCATGCCCACCGTCATGCTGTGGCTCGGCGCCGTCGACCCCGCGAAGGCGCAGGCCGCACGCGCCGGTGGGCCGCCGCTGCCGTCTACGCACTCGGCGCTCTTCGCGCCCGACCGCGAGCGCACGCTGCGCACCGGGGTGCGCACGTTGACGGCCGCAGCCCTCGAGCTGTTCGACCGGCGCTGAACAAGTTTTTACTCACCTGCACCCGTCGCCGTTATGTTGAGCGCCGACGATGGCTCGCGCGCTGCTGGTCTCTGGCTTCGACATTCGCGACGTGCCGCTGCCCGACGACGCAGAGGTGCTGCTGCCTCCGCTGCCGCTGCCGGCGCACGACGACTTCAAAGAACAGATTCAGCGGGCGCTCGACGAGCCGCTCGAAGGCCTGCCGCTCGGCAAGCGGGTGAAGTCGACCTCGAAGGTCACCATCGTTCTCGACGACTTCGTGCTGCCGGTGCCGCTCGCGCTGAACGACGCGCGCCGCGCGATGCTCGAGGCCGTGCTCGAGTCGCTGACACACTTTCAGGTGAAGGCCGCGAACGTGACCGCGCTGGTGGCGACGGGCCTCGCGCGCCAGTGGCGGCCTGCCGAGCTGACCGAGTTTCTCGGGCCGCGCTCGACGTCGATGATCAACGTGCGCTCGCACGACGCCGAGAGCACCACCGAGCTGTCGCGCATCGCCGACGAGCCCGAAGGCCCGGTCGAGCTGTCGAAGCACGTCGTCGAGACCGACCTCGTCATTCACCTCTCGGTCGTGAGCATGCCGCTCGCGGCCGGCACGTTTTCGCTGGTGCAGGGCACTGCGGGCTACCGCACCGCGCGCGTGCTGAACTCGCCGAAGCTGTTCGACGACGACAAGCCGCTGACGACGGGCTCGAAGTGGCACGCCGCACACACGCGCATCGGGGCACTGCTGACGAAGAAGGTGCAGGTGCTGCAGGTCGCGGCGGTGCTGAACAACGAGCTGTGGACGAGCTCGATCGCCTCACTGCTGCAGTCTGACGCCGGGCTCTCGCGCCCGCTGCAGATGTGGAACGCGCTGCCCGGCGCCGTTCGCCACCGCGCGGCGCGCGTGATGCGCGCGAGCTACGGGCCGATCGCAGCGCTCGCGGGGCCTACGCACGCCGTGGCGCCGCGCGCGCTCGAGCTGTTCTTGCGCCAGCACGAGGTGCAGGCGAAGGGCGGCGAGGCCGACGTGCTGCTGTTCGGGCTGCCAGACCTGGGCCCGTATTCGGTGGGCACGGCGCAGAACCCGGTGCTCGTGGCGAACCTGGCGCTCGGCTACGTGTCGAACCTCTTCACGCGCGCGCCGCTGATTCGTGAGGGCGGCGTCATCGTCTTCTTGAACCCGCTTTCCCCGGCGTTCGACGCGCGGGCGCACCGGCCACACCTCGACTTCTACGAGAAGGTGCTGCGGGTCGAGCGCGAGGCGCAGGCGATTCACGAGCGGTACGAGCCGTACCTCGCGTCGCGGCCCGAGCTGGTGGCCGACTATCAGCGGCGCTACGCGTTTCACGGAGCGCACCCGCTGGTGGCCTGGTACCAGTGTGCGCCGGCGAGGCGGCGCACGAGCCGCATCATCGTGGCGGGCGGCGACCCGCGGGCGTGCGCGCGGCTCGGCTTCATGGGCGCGTCTGACCTCGACGACGCCATGCGCAAGGCAAAAGAAGCGCTCGCGATGGACAGCCCCTTCGTGCGCGTGCTCGAGCTGCCGCCGCCGTTCTTCGTGAGGGTGTGACGTGGGCTCGTTCAAGTTCTGCCCCCGCTGCGGCAAGGAGCTCGTCGTGCAGGAGCACGCCGGCAGGCCGCGCCCCACCTGCCCCGGCGACGGCTTCGTGCACTGGGGCAACCCGACGCCGGTGGTGGCGGCGATCATCGAGCACAAGGGCGCGGTGCTGCTCGCGCGCGGGCGCGGCTGGCCCGAGAAGTTCTTCGCCCTGGTGACGGGGTTTCTCGAGGCGGGTGAGACGCCCGAGGCGGGCGTGCTGCGCGAGGTGAAAGAAGAGCTGTCGCTCGACGTCGAGATCGTCTCGCTGGTCGGCGTCTACCCGTTCGAGCTGAAGAACGAGCTGATCATCTGCTGGCACGTGCGCGCGCGCGACGAGCAAGAGGTGAAGCTGTCTGACGAGCTCGAGGCCTTCAAGTACATCGCGCACGAGAAGCTGCGCCCGTGGGACATGGGCACGGGGCTCGCGGTGCGCGACTGGTTGAAGGCGCGCTCGGCCGCTGCCGGTCGAACGTGACTCGGCGGCTTCGTCGTCAGATGTCGCGCGGAGCCTTGAAGAACACGTGCTGGTAGTGCGCCAGCTCGGCGATCGACGCGCGCAGGTCAGACAGCACCGTGTGCTGCGCGTCGTCTTTCGTACGGCCCGGCGCGTTCGGGTACCACGCGCGCGTGAGCACCTTCAGGCTCGAGACATCGAGCATGCGGTAGTGCAGGTACTTCTCGAAGCCGGGCATGTACTTCGCGAGAAACAGCCGATCCATATAGATGGAGTTGCCGGCCAGAATGCCCTCGCCGAACGCCACGTGCTCGCTCACCAGCGCCGTCGCGTCTTTTTCGGCGGTGCGCAGCGAGATGTCGCTCTTCTTCACGCGCTCGAGCAGACCGTTCTTCGTGTGCATCTGCTGAACGAACGGCTCCATGTTCTTGAGCTTGTCTTCGCTCTGCCAGATGGCGCGCTCGAGCTCGGCGATCGGCTTGAGGTCGGGGCCGGTGATGATGATGCCCATCTCGATGATGACGTTCTGCTCGGGGTCCAAGCCCGTCATCTCGAGGTCGCACCACACGAAGCGCGTCGGGTTGTTGGCCATGCCGATGCCTCTACCAGAGCGGACACCGCGAGATACCCTTTTCGCGTGGACGCGAAAGCCGTGAAAAACGGGGACGGGGACGGGGCCGGGGACCGGGCCGGGACCGGGAACCGGGACGTTCAGGCGACACGGCGGTGTGCCTACGGCTCCTGGTGTGCGCGTTTCGGGCTGGTAACCGACGTTGCGCGGGGCCGCCGTTACAGAACACGCTCTTTATGAACATGACGAACATGAGCCTCAGCGCCCTCGACCACTCGCCCGTTCGCCAGCACCGCCGGTTTTCGGTCGCCCTCGAGGTCATTCGCACCGGCGCTGCTCCAGAGCGCGAGCGCGTCGCGAACCTCTCGCGCGGCGGCGCCTGCGTCGTCACCTCGAGCAGCCTGCCCGCCGGCAGCCGCCACACGTTTCTCTTCGTGCTGTCCGGCCGGCGCGAGCCCCTCGTGGTGCCGGTGCGTGCGCAGATCGCCTGGAGCGCCCACGACGAGCTCGGCCTCACCTTCCTGGGCTCCGACCCGCGCATCGATGCGTACGTCGAGAAGATCGAAGAGGCGAAGCGCCGCCGTTAGAGCTTCAACATCTTTTTCGTCGTCTGGCCGGCCTTCACCTCGACCTCGACCGACGTGCTGATGCCCTTCTCGTCGTTCACCAGCTTGAGCAGGTGTCTGCCCGCCGGGAGCGCCTGATCGATCAGCGGTGTGTCGCCGAGCGCCTTGCCGTTCAGTGACACGTGCGTCCACGGCTGGGTCGAGAGCGACAGCTTGCCCATCGCCACCGCCGGCTGCGCCTTCTTCGGCGGCGGGCTGCCCACCGGAGCCGGCTTCACCTCGGCCACCTCGAGCGGCAGCGGCAAGAGCACCTTCGCCTTGCCGCCCGCCTCTTGCAGCGACAGCGTCGTCGCCATCGTCTTGCGGCCGGCGAGCGACGCCGAGATCTCGTGCTTGCCGAGCCGCTGCTCCGCCAGCGTCACCGGCGACTTGCCGACCCCCGAGCCATCGACCGTGACGTCGGCGCCCGGCGGGTCGGTCTCGACCACCAGCGTGCCCAGCTGCGGCACGTCGGCCAGCGGCTTCGGCTGCACCTGCTGTTGCTGCGCCGTCTCGTCGGCGCGCGGCACCTCGTCGCGCTTGAACATCATGCGCGCGAGCAGAATGCCGGCGAGCACCAGCGCGAGCGCCGACGGAATCAGCACCAGCGCCGCCCGCGCCTGGGGCGGCTGCGACCGCATCGCCGTGCGGTTGCCCGTGCGGCCCGGCATCGAGTGGTCGGTGTCGTTGCGAACCGCGTCGCGCGCCGCCGAGGGCGTCAGCTCGCCCATGCTCGCCGTCTCGATCAGCTTCGCCCGCGCGTTGATGCGCTGCGCGAAGAGCTTGTGCATGAACGCGCCGACGTCGTTCGCCGTCGGGCTGTTCGGCTGCGCCTTCAGCCACCCGTCGAGCGCGTTCTGGAACGCCGACGCATCTTGGTAGCGGTCGTCGGGGTTCTTCTGCAGCGCGGTCGAGAGGATCAGCGACAGCTCGGGCGGCACCTCGGGGTTGCGCACGTGCGCCGGCTGCACCGGCTCGGCGCTCGTCACCGCGCTCAGCGCCTGAAACTGATCTTCCCGATGAAACAGCCGCGTCTTCGTCACCAGCTCGTACAGCACGATCGCGAGCGAAAAGAGATCGGCGCGCCGGTCGATGGTCTGCCCGGTCGCCTGCTCGGGCGCCATGTACGCGACCTTGCCCTTGATCTGCCCGCCCAGCGTCTGCGACCCACGGTTCGCGGCCTTCGCGATGCCGAAGTCGACGAGCTTCACGAGGCCGTCGTACGTGATGATGATGTTCTGCGGGCTCACGTCGCGGTGCACGACGTTCAGGTGCTCGCCCTTCACGCCGTGACGGCTGTGTGCGTGGCCGAGCCCCTCTGCGGCGGCGGCGATGATGCGCACCGCGAAGGGAATCGGCAACGCCATGCCCGCCTTCATGGCGCCGCGGGCGATGGCCGAGAGGTTTTCGCCGGGCAGGTACTCCATCGCGATGTAGTAGGCGCCGGCGTGCTCGCCGAGGTCGTAGATCTGAACGATGTTCGGGTGGTTCAGCTGCGCCGCGATGCGCGCCTCGTCGAGGAACATCTCGACGAACTCGGGGTCGGCCGAGAGGCTGTCGACGATGCGCTTGATGACGACGACCTTCTCGAACCCGCGCGGGCCCGCCTGCTTCGCGAGCCAGATCTCGGCCATGCCGCCGGTCGCGATCTTGGCGAGCAGGGTGTAGCGCCCGACGGCATCTCCGGAGCTCCAGGGAATCTGGTTCTCGGGCGAGACGTCGTCGATCGGAAATTCCGGGCCAGATTCCGTCGGCGTGGGCACTGAGCCCCTACGATCTCGTCACTCAACGATGCCTGTCAACGATTCGCCTGCCGCGCTACGCTCTTGTTTCATGGTTTGCGCACATTTCCTCCTGACGGTCGCGCTGTCCGCGAATCCGGATCTGGAAAAAGCGACAAAGCTGGTAGCCGACCTCCAATACGCCGAAGCGCGAACTGCGCTCGAAGTTGCCGTGAAGCGCACCGGCAACGATCGCGACACGATGGTTCGCATCTACGAGCTTCAAGGCATCGTGTTCGCGACGCTCAACGACGCGGCCAAGGCGAGCAAGGCGTTTCAGTCGATGTTGGTGCTCGAGCCCGAGCGGAAGCTTTTGGGCGACTACCCGCCGCGCGTGATGACGCCGTTCTACGAGGCGCGCGGCCGGGCGAGCGAGATGGGGCGGCTCGAGGTGAAGGCGCTGCCGGCGGCGATCGGCAGCGGGCGCGTCGGGCAGCTCGCGGTCGAGGTGACGACCGACCCGCTGAAGATGGTCAAGAAGGTGAACTTTCACGTGCGCGCCGACGGCGGCGTGTGGCTCGAGATGACGGGCGACATGTCGGGCAAGACGGCGTCGGTGAGCGTCGACGGCGGGCGCGTCGAGTGGTGGGCCGAGGCGCTCGGCGATCGCGACGCGGTGGTGGCGCAGATCGGCACCGAAGGTCAGCCGAAGGTCGACGGTGCGGCGGCGGCTCCGGTGGCGGTGAAAGACGCGCCGAAGAAGGCCGAGCCGCTGACGCCGGCCGAGCCCGGGCCGGGTGAGCCGGAA
>JAEUJP010000451.1 GCA_016793725.1 Myxococcaceae bacterium
GCCTCACGAATGCGCCGGTCGCGCTCTGACTCGCCGGGCCGCGCGCCGTCGTCATCGTCGCCGCCGTCGTCATCGTCGCCGCTGGAATCATCATCGCCGCTGGAAACGTCGTCGTCGCTGGAGTCGTCAGCCCCGTCGACCTCGTCGTCGGCCGCGGCCTCGACCGCCTCTTCTTCTTCTTCGGGGGCCTCTGCTTCTTCTGCCTCGGGCGCAGGCGCCTCGGCCGGCTTCGCCTTCTCGAACGTCTTCTCGGCGAGCGCTGCGGCTTCGCCCAACTTCTTCTTGAACATGTCGCCGAAACCCATGTCTGCCTCCGGTGCTTACTCTTCGCCTTCGGAAAAGTCGGTCAGGTTGCGACGCGTCGGCGTGGCCGCGGCCCGCTTGTCTTTTTTGCTCTGACAGTCGACGCAGAGGTCTGCCCACGGCATCGCCTTCATGCGACCCGCGACGATCTCATCGCCGCAGTCGGTGCAGTTCCCGAAGTCGTCGGGGTCGTCTTTCAGCCGCTGCAGCGCGGCCCGCACCTTCTTGAGCAGCACCGCATCGCTGCGGTTTCTGCTGCTGGCGATCGCCTGGTTCATCTCGTTGAGGGGCTGTTCGTCTTCATCGGCCCGTTCGTCTTCGTCTGCGTTCGGCTCGAGCTTCAGCGCCATCTTGCCCTCGAGTGACTTCTCGAGGTCGGCGAGCTGCTTGCCGATCGCTTTACGCTGCGCGGCGTTCATGGGGTCGGCAGTTCTAGTACGGCCCACCACACTACGTTCAAGCCTCAAGACGCCGTGGCTGGCACAGGGTGCACGACCCAGGTGGGAGCACGGCGCCGTGCGCGCCTCATCGGGCGCGGCTCAGTACTTCGAGTCAGACTTCTGGCCCATGACGATCGCGACGCTCGCCGATGCACCGATGCGGTTCGCGCCCGCCGCGATCATCTTCATCGCGTCTTCGGTCGACCGCACCCCGCCGCTCGCCTTCACGCCCACGTCATCACCGACGATGCGCCGCATCAGGGCCACGTCTTCTGCGGTCGCACCGCCGCCTGCGAAGCCCGTCGACGTCTTGACGAACGCCGCGCCCGCCGCCTTCGAGAGCACGCAGCCGATGATCTTGTCTTCCATCGACAGCTGGCTCGTCTCGAGAATCACCTTCACCGGCACCGGCCTGGCCGCCTCGACCACCATCGCGATGTCTTTGATCACGAGCGCGTAGTCGCGCGCCTTCAGCGCGCCGATGTTGATCACCGTGTCGATCTCTTTTGCGCCACAGCGAATCGCCTCGCGCGTTTCGAACGCCTTCGCCGACGGCAGCGCCGCCCCGAGGGGGAAGCCGACGACCGCGATCGGCACCACCTTCGAGCCCGACAGCACCCGCGCCGCCGTGCCCACGTTCGAGCTGTTCACGCACACCGTCGCGAACCCGTACTTCTTCGCCTCTTCGCACAGCTTCACGACCTCTTCGCGCGTCGCGTCGGCCTTGAGCAGCGTGTGATCGATGTACGGGGCGATGTCGGCGCTGGTTCGAACCCGGTCGGGCGCGATGCGGGCGGCGCCCGACTTCACGGCGCTCACCGTCGCGCAGCTGTTCACGTTTGGGCAGGTGAAACACGAGTCGGAGCATTCGGCTCCACTGGGGGAGCCTGACTGGGGTGAGGCGGTGCAGGGCTGTTCGGTGCCCGCACGCAGGGCGTCGAGGCGCCTGCGAACGCGGTCAGCAATTTCGTCGACGATCTGCGCCGTTTCATCGGCCATGGGCCTTTGGCTTCTACCAAACCCGTGGTATGCGCGCGCCCGAAAAGTTCCCCCATCAAGGACACGAAAAAAGTCATGAAGATCTCACGCCTAACGTCGCTCTTCGCACTGCTCGCTCCGGCGATGGCGTTCGCGAACGAAGCGAACCTGGTGCTCCCCGATCTCGCTTCGCAGAAGTTCATCGGCGGCGCCGTCGACGGCCGCACGCTGCTGATCATCGGCATCGTGGTCTCGGCCATCGGCCTGCTCTTCAGCTTCGTGCAGTTCAACAGCCTGAAGAACATGCCCGTGCACAAGTCGATGCGCGACATCTCGGAGCTCATCTACGAGACGTGCAAGACCTACCTCACCACCCAGGGGAAGTTCATTCTCTTCCTCGAGGTCTTCATCGGCGCGGTGATCATCGCGTACTTCGGCCTGTTCGCTCACGCTGAAGGCGAAGCCGCCCAGGTGCCGACCGGCATTCGTGTCGCCATCATCGTGCTCTTCAGCCTCATCGGCATCGCCGGCAGCTACGGCGTCGCCTGGTTCGGCATTCGGGTGAACACGTTCGCGAACAGCCGCGCCGCCTTCGGCTCGCTCCGCGGCAAGCCGTTTCCGACCTACGACATTCCGCTCAAGGCCGGCATGTCGATCGGCATGATGCTCATCTCGGTCGAGCTGATTCTGATGCTCGCGATTCTCGTGTTCGTGCCGCGCTACCTCGCGGGCCCCTGCTTCATCGGCTTCGCGATCGGCGAGTCGCTCGGCGCCTCGGCGCTCCGCATCGCGGGCGGCATCTTCACCAAGATCGCCGACATCGGCTCCGACCTGATGAAGATCGTCTTCAAGATCAAAGAAGACGACGCGCGCAACCCCGGCGTGATCGCCGACTGCACGGGCGACAACGCCGGCGACTCGGTCGGCCCGTCGGCCGACGGCTTCGAGACCTACGGCGTGACCGGCGTCGCGCTGATCACCTTCATTCTGCTCGCGGCCCCCTCGCAGCAGGTGCAGGTGATGCTGCTCGTGTGGATCTTCGCGATGCGCGTCGCGATGGTGGTGACCAGCTTCCTCTCGTACGCCATCAACAACGTCATTCAGAAGGGCAAGTACGGCAACGCCGACAAGATGAACTTCGAGCACCCGCTGACCGTGCTCGTGTTCCTGACGTCGGCGGTCTCGATCGCGGTGACGTTCGTGATGAGCTACCTGCTCATCCCCACCGTCGCTGGCAACGAGGCGATGTGGTGGAAGCTGTCGGCCATCATCACCTGCGGCACGGCGGCGGGCGCGATCATCCCCGAGCTGATCAAGGTCTTCACCTCGACCGAGTCGCGCCACGTGCGCGAGGTCGTGACGGCGTCGAAAGAAGGTGGCCCGTCGCTCAACATCATCTCGGGTCTGGTGGCCGGCAACTTCTCTGCGTACTGGATGGGCATCGTCATCACCGGCCTGATGGGCGCCTCGTACTTCGTGGCGATCAGCGGCAACGGCGAGCTCGGCCGGGTGCTGTTCGGCGTCACGGCGGGCGGCTTCGACCCCGCGCCGGTCTTCGCGTTCGGCCTCGTGGCGTTCGGGTTCCTCGGCATGGGCCCGGTCACCATCGCGGTCGACTCGTACGGCCCGGTCACCGACAACGCGCAGTCGGTCTACGAGCTCTCGCTCATCGAGTCGATTCCGAACATCAAAGAAGAGATCAAGAAAGACTTCGGCTTCGACCCGAACTTCGACAAGGCGAAGATGTTTCTCGAAGAGAATGACGGCGCCGGCAACACGTTCAAGGCGACCGCGAAGCCCGTGCTCATCGGCACCGCCGTCGTCGGCGCGACGACCATGATCTTCTCGATTCTGTTCTCGCTCACCGACGGCCTCAAGACGGGCCTCGTGAACCTCTCGCTCGTCAACGCCCCCTTCTTGCTCGGCATGATCATGGGCGGCGCGATGATCTACTGGTTCACCGGCGCCTCGATGCAGGCGGTCTCGACGGGCGCCTACCGCGCGGTCGAGTTCATCAAGAAGAACATCAAGCTCGAAGGCGTCGAGAAGGCGAGCGTCACCGACTCGAAGAAGGTCGTCGAGATCTGCACCATCTACGCGCAGAAGGGCATGCGAAACATCTTCTTCGCGATCTTCTTCGGCACCCTGAGCTTCGCGTTCGTCGAGCCGTCGTTCTTCATCGGCTACCTCATCTCGATCGCGCTGTTCGGCCTCTTCCAGGCCGTCTTCATGGCGAACGCCGGCGGCGCGTGGGACAACGCGAAGAAGCTGGTCGAGACCGAGCTGAAGGCGAAGGGCACCGAGCTGCACGCGGCCTCCGTCGTCGGCGACACCGTCGGCGACCCCTTCAAAGACACCTCGTCGGTCGCGCTGAACCCCGTCATCAAGTTCACCACGCTGTTCGGCCTGCTGGCGGTCGAGCTCGCCGTCGCGCTCGGTGCACGTGAGAACAACTGGTTCAAGGCGACGCCGCTCACCATGGGCCTCGCGTCGCTGTTCTTCGTCGTCTCGATGTACTTCGCGTACCAGTCGTTCTACGGCATGCGCATCGAGGGTGGCCTGAAGGGCGAGGGCCAGGGCGACGCGAAGCCGCTCGAGGGCACTGCGGCCAAGACCGCGGCGTAGGCCGCGCTCGGAACAACCGGTCAGGAATCGGCACGCCGGAGGACATCAGAATTCATGTCGTCCTCCGGCATGTCGATCATTCGCCTCACCTTTCTCGGCACGTCTGCGGCTGCGCCCACACTGCACCGCAACGTCTCGGGTCTGGCCTTCAAGGCCGACACCGACCTGCTGCTCTTCGACTGCGGCGAGGGCAGCCAGCGCCAGATGATTCGCTTCGGCACCGGCTTCGCCGTCGACGCCGTCTTCTTCACCCACTTTCACGCCGACCACTACCTCGGCATCATCGGCTTCTTGCGAACGCTCGGCATGGGCGGCCGCGAGCAGAAGCTCGTGCTGCACGGCCCCCCGCCCGCCGCGAAGCTGCTCGACCAGGCGATTCACCTGGGGGTCGAGCGCCTCGCGTTTCCCATCGAGCTGGTCGAGCTGAAGGGCGGCGAGACCCTCGACCGCGGCTCGTACGTGGTGAAGCCCGTGCGCGTCGACCACCGCGTCAACGCGCTCGGCTACGTGGTCGAAGAGAAGACGCGCCCCGGCCGGTTCGACCCCGAGAAGGCGCGCGCGCTCGGCGTGCCGCCGGGCCCGATGTTCGGCCGGCTGCAGCGCGGCGAGACCTTGAAGCTCGACGACGGCCGCGAGGTGAGGCCCGACGACGTCATGGGCGGCGCACGGGCGGGCCGCAAGGTCGTCATCTCGGGCGACACGCGCCCCTGCCCCGCGCTCGTCGCCGCGTCGGCCGGAGCCGATCTGCTCGTGCACGAGGCCACCTTCAGCGACGACGAGCAAGAACGTGCGCTCGAGACCCGCCACTCGACGGCCCGCGAGGCCGGCCGCGTCGCCCGCGACTCGAAGTCGCGCCGCCTCGTGCTCACCCACCTCTCGTCGCGGCACGACGTCGACACCGCGCCGCTGCTCGCGCAGGCCCGCGCCGAGTTCTCGGGGCCCACCGAGGTGGCGTACGACGGGCTCACGGTCGAGCTCGCGGTGCGCGAGTAGTTATCTTGCGGTGTCGCCCGGTCGGGCGGAACAATCGGCCCGCATGAGCCACCGCCGACTCCTCACGCTCGCCGTGTGTGTGCTCGGCGCCTGCCCTTCGCCCGAGCCGACGAGCCCCTCACTCGCCATCGCGGCCCGACCTTCGAGCATCGACGACCTCGGAGGGTCGACCGTGCTCACCCTCACGGCCCTCAACGCCGACGGCACGACCGGCACGGGCTCGGTCACCCTCACCGCCGCGGTCGGCACGTTGAGCTCGACCTCGGTCGCGCTCGACACGGCCGGCAAGGGCACCGCGACGTTCTCGTGCGACAGCCGCACCCAGGCGGGCTGCATGGGCCGCGTCACCATCGACGCCGCGTGGAGCGGCGCGACGGCCCGCACGAGGGTGCAGGTCGGCGGGCTCGACGCCGGCCAGGCCGGCGGCACGGGAGGAGGCAGCGCGGGAGGCACCGCCGGCGCGGGCGGTGGCTCGGCGGGGAGCGACCCTGACGCCGGTGAAGCCGACGGCGGCGAGCCCGACGCAGGTGGGGCCGACGGCGGGCAGCCCGACGGCGGCGGGGGCACGTTCGACGGCGGCGGCTACGACGCCGGGGCGCGTGACTCGGGCACCCCGCTGGTGCTCGACGCGGGGCAGGTGTACCTCATCGGCACGCTCATCGAAGGGCGGGCGCTCTACACGCTGTCAGACATGGCGCCCGACGCGGGGGGCACGGCCACGAGCGACCGCATCTTGCTCCTGCCGGCCGACGCCGACCGCACGAGCGCCGTGATTCGCCCCGGCGGCACGCTGCTGTACCTCGAAGACTCGGCGTCGGCGGTGCTGCTCGAGGTCGCGGCCGACGAAGTTCTTCAGGGCCAAGACGGCGGAGCGGTCATCTCGGTGCTGCCACCTCCGGCGGCGAACGACATCGTCGTGCCGACGCCGGCGTGTATGCCGACGACCCGCTTCTGGGTTCGACCCGATACGGGCGGCGTCGTGTACGCGTGCGGGCCGACCGACTACTACGAGGGCTCGACACAGCTCACCGCGTACGCGGGCCTCGAGCTGCTGGCGCTGGGGCCGAACGGGCTCGCGCTCGGTCGCGAGGGCACCACCGCGGTGGTGCGCGACGCCACGGGCCTCAGCTTTCCGGTCACGGGGCTCATGGGGCGGTCGCTCTCGACGTACTTCAACAACCTCTACGGGCGGCAGGTGCGCGCGACGCCGACGGGCTTCTTGCTCACGCTCGGCCAGCCGATGACCGACGCCGCGCCGTGCGAGCTGTGGTCGATCGGCGCCACCGGCGCGGCCGCGAACCTGGGCTCGTTTGCGGCGCTCCCGATGGGGCTGATGATGGGCTCGCCGTGTGAGGGCAAGCTGCGCGACGACCGCACGCTGTGGTCGATCGGGCGGGTGGGGTCGACGCACGTCACGCTGGTGCGGCCGCTCGGCGTGGGCCCGGCGAGCGTGTACTACGCCGAGCCCGACGGAGGCCCGTCGCAGCTCGACGTCTACCCACCCCGGCTGTTCACGTTCATCGACCCGAGCGACTCGGTGCTCGTCACGGGCCCGTGAAGGCGCGGCTACATCGCATGTTTTTCCCGGTCGCTTGCAGAAACCTTTGCAACCTCGAGGTTTCCCGGCGACGCGCCCGGTCAGGTGCCTGAGAACGCTGGGGTTCAATCGAAGGGCGGGGCCGCACGGGAGTTGCACGAGGGCCGTCTGCGCTTTTCTACGCGGGGAACACATGAACGCACAAACGGCTTCGAAGACCTACGTCGCGGTGCAAGTGGCAGCGATGCTCGTGTTGGTGTCGGCGGTCATGCCAGGTGCGGCGCTCGCGCAAGACCCGCCGCGGCCGCGCATTCAAATCATCTTCGACACCTCGACCTCGATGAAGGTGGCGCCCGACGACCCGGGCTTCAACGTCGCCATCGAGATGAACCAGCCGGGCGGCGACTTCGACCCGCTCAACCCGGGCTTGCCCTGCACCAGCAAGTTCTGCATCGCGAAGAACGTCGTCTACGACACCCTGCCCGACTTCGCCGATGAGGCCCGCATCGGCCTCGCGTCGTACTACCAGTTCCTCGTCAAGTACGACTCGCCGAACACCCAGTACACGCGCTGCTACTACGACAAGATGTACAAGCCCGGCTACTCGGGCCCCGACACCACGTTCGTCAGCACCACCGACTACACGGGCAGCCTCGCGACGGTGCCCTCGACCACGGCGACCCCGGTCTTCCCCAGCGGCTCTTCGGGTACGGGCGCCAAAAACGGCCGGTGCGCTGACCCGGCGAACGGCGCGAACCGCTACGTGCTCACCAAAATTGCGGCGAACACCACGGCGACGAACAACTGCGCCGGCTTCGACTACCCGAGCCGCGCCGTGCCGTTCTCGTGGGCGAGCGGCGCCCCCTCGGGCTCGGGTGGTGCGACCGGCTGCAGCGCGGGCATCACGTACACCACGAAGGCCGCCTCGACCGTGCAGAACCAGACCGCCGTGCCGTCGGTCGGCAGCGCCTACACGGTTCAGTACATCGGCCCGACGGGCACCTCGTGCAGCGCGGCGGTGCCGCTCTCGGGCATGGTGCCGATGACGGGCCCGACGCAGACCCTGAACGCGCCGCCCAGCATCGGCACGGGCGTCAACCAGTGGGAGGGCTTCGCCAACGCGAACGAGTGCAACGCCAACTCGAACTGCATGATGTACTCGGCGAGCAGCACCTACGGGCAGAGCAACGCCAACCAGCACCAGTACAGCCTGATGGCGTCGGCGTTCGTGCCGGCGACGGCCCCTGCGAACCTGGTCAGCCAGAGCTCGAACTACGGCGGCACGGTGACGGGCAACTGGGTGACGCAGAACGGCACGACGTGCCTCGGTGACCCGATCGGCAACGCGGTCACCTACAGCACGGGCGCCTACACCTGGGGCACGTTCGGCATCACCACCGCGATGGTCACGGCGAGTGCGGGCACGGGCGCTGGTACCAACATCACTCCGGGCTGGGCGAACCCGACCTGCAATGCCAACAACCAGTGCCGTGTGACGTTGACGGCGACGATGCCGGTCGCGCCGACGTTCACTCCGTGGACGAACATCAACTACAACGTGCCCGCTGCGGTCGCGCCCGAGCAGATGCAGCAGATCGCGAACGTCACCAACGGCGGCAACTTCTACCGCAAGGTCGGCGCCTGCACCTCGCCGCTCCTGCTGTCTTCGAACCCTGCGACGGGCGGAGCGAACAACTGGGTCGCCGGCTATGCCCCGACGGGGTGCGGCGCGGGCCGGGCGCAGTGCAGCATGGTCGCGGCGAGCCCGTCGACGACGACGATGCCGAACGGCTGCGCTCCCGCGACCCGCTTCACGAGCACCGCTCCGGCGGCGTGTACGGGGCTCGATGGGGTGTCGAACAACTACGGGGCGCCGACGACCACCAACCTCTCGTTCACCATCAACCTGCCGCCCGGCAGCAGCTGCCCGGCGAACGGCACGAACCTCGCGGGCCCGGCGGGCCCGGGCAACGAGTGCCCCAGCGGGCAGAACTGCACCATCACCAACAACCCGGTGGCGAGCCCCGGGCCGGGCCAGACCTCGAGCACGACGCGAAACCGCACCACGCCCCCCGCCGGCTACTCGGGCGCGCCGACCACCACGACCGACCTGAGCAGCGTGGGCTCGTGCGCGGGCACGACGGGCGGGGCGACCTGCGCGTTCAGCGCGCCGCCCGCGGCCTGCCAGATGGGCCAGTTCGAGACCAGCAGCACCGCGCTGTGCGGCGCGGGCAACACGCCCTGCACGGTGCGCGGCATGGGGCTGCAGAACTACGGCCCGCCGAACGGCGAGGTTCAAGAGAGGCGGTGCATGTACATTCGCCAGACGTTCAGCTGGAGCACGCCGTCGGTGAACTGCAACATTCAGATTCAGCGGCGGGTGTACCCGGTGAATCAGAACATGACGGTCTGCCAGTACGAGCAGCAGCGGTGGCAGGTGCGCACGCAGAGCCCGCCGCAGATTCAGTGCCGCTACTCGGCGCCGACGGCGCGGCACAACTACACGGTCGTGAGCAACCGCTGGTGCGAGTACTACCGCATGCGCACCGTCTACACGGGCGACTCGTACTCGTACACGTACCAGTACACGACGAAGGGTGGCGAGCTGCTCAGCCGGCGCACGACGTCGGCCGGCAACACGAGCGCATGGTGGATTCCAGCGGGCGAACACGTCGAGACGGTGAACGACCACCAGCTGTGTGGCACCGCGTACAACGACGCCTCGGGCTTCGCGACCGGGGCGCCGGGCTCGTGCCCGCCGGTGATCGACAACTGCGATGGCAACAACTTTCACGAATGCCGGCTGCGGTGGGGCCGGCCCGTCAACTCTGGGGCGGGCTCGGGGCGCTACTCGCTCGCGATCAGCCGCGACAGCACGATGTGTGTAGCGCCTGACTTCGGCCCGGCCGCCAACGCGTGGCACGTGGCGACCGAAGCGCCGAGCATCACCCTCGCGGCCTCACGGTTCACGGGCGGCGGCAGCAACCAGGGCTCGATGTCGGGGAGTCTCGGCAGCGCGGGCAACCCGCTCGCGGCGGCGGTGACCTGCCAGCAAGACGGCGCGCCCGCAGGGGTCGCGTACAGGCTGTTCTCTGACTGGTACCAGACGGGCGTCGCCAACGGCGCGGCGCCGACCAACGCGACGGTCGGCCCGCTGCTGTCGGGCTACACGGGCCGCACGTGGAACAACCAGGCCACCAAAGAGAGCGGCTGGAGCGGCGTCGGCGGCAACGGCGCCTCGTTCCCCTCCGGTGTGCCCACGACGCCCGCCGGTAACTTCGTGCCGATTCCGGTCGACACCGACCCGACGGGCGGCGTCGCGGCGCTGCAGGGGGCGCTCGGCCTGTGCGAGCAGCCGAACTCGAGCACGGTCGACCCCGTCACCCTCGACTGGCCCGGCAAGAAGGGCATGTGCATGGTGTCTGACTACTTCCGCAACGTGCCCGACATTCGCGACTTCACGCCGCTCAAGGGCTCGCTGCAGAACGCGTCAGACTACCTGACCGCGATGCGCGACGCCGACCCCGACCGCGAGTGCCGCGACTACTACGTCATTCTCGCGACCGACGGCCTCGAGAACACGCCGGCGAACTTCACCGACCCCGACCTCGTCTCGACGGTCGCCGGCATGCGGAGCCACGTGCCTGCGGGCTTCGGCGGCAACACCACCGGCATTCGCACCTACGTCATCGGCTTCGGCAACCTGGTCTCGGGCACCGCCTCGGCGTCGCTCGACGCGATGGCGTCGGCCGGCGGCACGGGCTCGGCCTACATGGCCGCCGACCAGGCCTCGCTGAAGACGGCCCTGACGCTCGTGCTCACGCAGGCGACGGCGGGCACCTTCTCGCGCTCGAAGCCTTCGCTGTCGACCGACGGCACCCGCATCTACGCGGGCAACTTCCAGCGTGGCCTGGGCGCGAACGCGTCACCCGAGTGGAAGGGCTACCTGCGCGCCTATGCGATCGACCAGACGACCGGCCTGCTCGCGCAGAAGTGGGAGTACTCCGACAAGCTGAACCAGGTTCCCGACAACACCCGCGTGCTGAGAACCGACGTGGCGGGCGTCGAGCGCAACTTCGCGGTCGGCCAGACGCTGGTCGAAAACGCGCTCGAGAGCGGCGTGAGCGCGGGCCTGGCAGGAGCTCCGCACTTCGTGAACGGGCCCAAGATCATCAACTTCGTGCGCAACCCCGGCGTGCCGGGCGGCACCTTTCAGCCGTACATCAGCGTCATGAACCCGGTTCCCGAGCGCCAGTCGCGCGCGGGCGCGGTCGAGCACTCGTCGGCGGTCGTCGTCGGCCGCTCGGGCTTCGCCTCCGACTGGGGTGGCACGACCTCGACGCAGCGCGCCGAATACCAGCTGTGGCAGGCGCGCACCCAGGCCTGCACGGGCAGCCTCACGCCGGGCGTCGACTGCCGCCCGGTGCGCGTTCTGTTCGGCGGCAGCGAAGGCATCATGCACGCCGTCGAAGATCGGGCCGACACGACCTTGAACCCGGTGTGCGCCACCGACGAGAGCGACCTGAACTGCCCGAACGGTCACGAGCGGTGGGGCTGGGTGCCGAGCGGGCTGTTGCCCGAGCTGCACAAGTCGATGATGGCGAACCAGAAGAGCGTCGACAACACGATGGCGATCACCGACGTGTGCGGCCAGGTCTCGGGCTCGTGGCCGACCGCGAACAGCAACGACTCGTCGACCTGCGACGCCGACGACTGGTTCACCATCGGGCTCGGCACGATGCGGGGCGGTGGCCGCGAGGTGTTCGCGCTGAAGCTGCGCGACGACGGTACGCCCCGCTTCATGTGGAACTTCTCGCACCCCGACCTGGGCACCAGCTGGAGCGTGCCGGTCATCGCGCGCGCCCGCTACAACGGTGAAGACAAGTTCGTGGCGGTGTTCGGCGGCGGCATGCAGTGCCCGACCTGCGGCCTGGCGGGCGACTCGATGTTCGTGGTCGACGCGCTCACGGGCAACCTCATCGAGCGCTACAACACCGTCGGCGGCCCCGGCAACGAGCTGCCTGGCCGCCCGGCGATGTTCCGCCGCCCGGCGAACCCCTTCCTCGACACGGTGGTCATCGGCGGCAAGACGGGCCTGCTCTACGGCATGCGCTTCGCCAACACGTCGGCGGTTCAGCAAGACAACCGCAACTACTGGGCTCCGTCTCGCTTCTTCGACCCGACCGACCCCGACGACGCCATCAACACGGTGGGCAACCCGACGCCGATCTTGACCATCGTGCGCACCCCCGGGTGGGACGTGAACCCGGGCGCCACCGTGCCCACCTACGTCGTGCAGCAGACGACGGCCGCGTGCGCGACGCCGGCCATCTGCCCGGTCGCCGTCGACAACACCCTGCCGCTGACCATCACGCCGCCGCCGGTGTTCAACCGCCCGAAGGTGGGCACGATCGTCGACGGCTCCGGCAACCTCGGCGACTACTACGTGGGCACCGGCGACGTCGAATCGCCCAACGTGCCGGCGTGGGGCACGAACTTCTTCTACGCGCTGCACGACAAGAACGAGCAGGGCGGCGGCGGGGCCCAGCACGACGGCGTGCCGCTCTGGGTGGTGCGCTTCCCCCACGCCAATGAGCAGGTCGTGTCGGAGCCCGTGCTCGTTCAGGGCGCCCTCGTCGTCGCGACCTACATTCCCCCCAGCTCCAGCAGCGCGTGCGCCCTGGCGGGTGACACGGTGCTGTACTCGTTCGACCCGCGCGGCGGCCAGCTCGTGCCCACGCTCATCACGCCGAACAACCAGCCGGGCGCAGGCACGAAGACCGGGGTGCTGAAGCTCGACAACTTCGGCATTCCCAGCGACCTCGTCGCCTACAAGGGCAACATCGCCGTCAACGGCAGCCAGGGCGGCCTCACCACCCTCGGCTTCGAGCCCCCGAAGAAGGGCGGCGACATTCGCTCCTTCCGGAGAATTCGCTGATGCGGCGTCGGGGCTTTACGCTCGTCGAGCTGATGATCGTGGTCGCCATTCTCGGCACGCTCGCGGCGCTCACGGGCGGCGCCATCGCCGGCCTGATTCGGGTCGGGCTGGTGAACGGAGGAGCCGACTCGACGGCGCGGCTGTATGCGAACGCGCGGCTGCGGTCGGTGTCGATGCGCTGCCCGGTGTACGTTCAGATGAACGGGCCGACGTTCGCGCCGGCGACCCCGCCCGTGGGGTACCCCGCGCGGCCCAGCGCGATCTTCGTGATGCTGAAGGGCAACTGCCAGTCGACGAACATGTTCTTCGAAGGCGACGGGCCGGGCCCGCTGCCCGATGATCGGGTCATCGCCGAGTTCAACCTCGACCGGCGGCTGCGCATCGACTTTCCCTCTACGGTGCTGCCGGGCGGCACCCTGGCCGGCGAGGCGG
>JAEUJP010000859.1 GCA_016793725.1 Myxococcaceae bacterium
GGTCGCGAGCGCGACGTCGTGACCGGCGGTCGCGGCGATCGGCCCATCGACCAGCTCGCGCAGCGACAGGCCCTCGGCGCCATGGGCAGCGAGCGCGCGGGCGACGTCGACGTGTGAGCCGCTGCGAATGCGCGTGGGCGCGTCGTCGGGCCCGACGTCCGAGAAGAGGAACAACATCAAGAGCGCGCGGCCCTTCGAGCTCACGTTCACGCGCCACGAGAGAAAGTCGGCGGGGTCGCCGCCGAAGCTCATGTCGACGTGCCAGCCGGCGTCGCCGGGGTCGGCCGCCGACGGAAACCGAATGGGGAAGGTGCCGACGCTCTGGCACGGCCGCCAGCGGCCTGCGCCGACGAGCCGGTCGAACGCGGCGCGCAGCGCGGGCGTGCTGGCGGCCGAGAGAAAGGGCTCTTTTTCGAAGTTGCCGAGGCGCACGACGGGCTTCGACCACGTCGACGGGTCGTCGGGGTCGCAGCCGGTGCCCTTCCACAACATCGCGCGGGCCTGGTCTGCGAGCGCGCGGGGGAAGGCGCCTTCGAGCTTCTCCCACCCGGCGTCGATGAAGTGCTGCGACATCGCGAGCGCTCGCGTACCACATCAGCGGTGAGCGAAGAGCTGCACCTTGAGGGCGCCGCCTGCGCTCCACTCGTTGGCCGAGAGCGCGCCCGCATCGCGAAACGCGCCCGAGGCGCGCAGCTGCAGCGAGACCGGGTGGTCGTTCACGGCGAGCAGCACGCGCTCGAGCGTGACCTCGCCCCGCGCGCGAAACGTGCCCCCGGTCTGCAGCGCCGCGGGGTCGAACGTGAAGCCGGCCTGCCCCGCAGACCGAAACACCCACAGCCCGTCGTCGCTCTCGAGGCTCACGAACAGCTGCAGCGCGGTGAGCGGCGTGAGCTCGTTGTGCAGCACCGCGCCGTCGTGGCGCAGCACGTGCGCGAGCGAGGGCCCGAAGCCCAGGTGAAAGCGGCCCGAGCCCGAGCGCAGCGGGTCGAACAACATCGCGACGCGCGCGGTCTCGAGTGACCAGCCGAGGCCGTCTTCGACGCGCCGCTCGTAGCGCGCGATGCGCGCGTAGAGCCCGAGGTCCAACGGGAAGGGCAGCCGCAGCGGCGGGCTCGTCGGCAAGAGCAGAGAGCCGTCGTCGACGTGCCGCCGAGCGATGCCCTCGTAGGCCGCGAGCGAGAGCTGCCGCTGACCCGGCCCGGCGCGCGCGTCGGCCATCACGAGGCGGTGTGCGTGCAGCCACGAGGTGCCGGCCTTGCTGCGGCTGTCGCGGTCGCCGCGCAGGCGAAGCGAGAGCCCGAAGTCGGCGCCTGGGGCGAGCCCGAGCGCCGAGCCGCCGGCGCGCAGCTCGAGGCCGCGGCCGGGGTCGAACGTGGTCTCGAAGGGCGGCGGCTCTTGCGCGAGCAGGGCGGCGATGACGGCGAACAGCAACGGTTCAGCCCCGGCCCCGGCGCAAGACCGGCACGGCGGTGCGGCGCTGCGGAGCCCAGAAGCTGAAGCGCAGACCCGCGTCGAGCCCGAAGTCCCACTGGGGCCGAACGTTCGGCAGATCGTCGCGCCACAGCGCGCGGGCGTCGACGACGAGCGTGAGCGGGTAGTCGTTGATGGCGAGCAGAATCAGCTCGTAGCCGAGGCGCGCGCGAAAGCGCTGCGGGTTGCCCCGGCGCCCGTCGATCGGCTGCTCGAAGAACAGCTTCTCGAAGCTGACGGCGCCGGTGAGGTGGTGAAAGCCGTCGGCGTCGAGCGTGAAGTCGCCCTCGACGGCGCCCTCGGGCCTGAGAGCGACGCTCTTCGTCTGGACGTCGAGCTCGGCGGCGGGGCCGACGCGCACGCGCAGGTACGACTGCAGGTCTTTCGAGTGCCACAGGTCGAGCGAGGCGTTCGCAGAGGCGAGCGTGAGAAAGCCCTTGTCCGAGATGAGCTCGAGTCGCAGCGTCTCGAACCAGCCGTGCAGGTTGAGGTCGAGATCGAAGCGGCGCGGCTTGCCGATGAACGTCGTGACCCACAGCGGGGGCGAGAGGCGCGAGGCGCTCCAGTCGAAGCGAATGGCGGTCGCCATGAGGCGCAGCTCGTCGCCGCCGAGCCACGCCGAGCCCTCGAGAATGTGAAGGCGGTACACCGCGCGCACGTCGGCCTCGGCGAGCTCGAGCTCGATGCCGAAGTCGGCGCGGCCGCGACCGAGCAGGCCGCTCGCCCGTGAGAGGTCGCTCGCGCCGCCGGGGCGAAAGAGCGGAGCCCAGGCTCCGCCGAAGTACACGCGGCGGTGCAGGTCGAAGTTCACCTGAACGATGCGGCCCGCGTCGTCGCGGTACCACCCGTCGGGGGCCTCGGCGACAGCCTCGACGAAGCGGTGGGTGGCGGCGAGCGCTTCGAGGCGGCCTTCGGGCAGCGCGCCGCAGTACGTGAGGCGCTGCAGCTCTTCTTCGGTCTCGACGCCGTCGCGCAGCACCTTGTTCGGGGCGACGAGGCAGACGTGCGCGGCGTCGTCGCACTGCACGCGGTACCGGCCAGACGGCACCGCGGCGGTGGGTGGCAGCTGGGCGCAGTAGACCTCCTGGTCGTACCGCAGGTGCTGCACCTCGTCGGCCGTCTCGATCGTGATGACGGGCGCCGAGGTGACCGGGCCGGCAGGAGGTTCAGGGTCGGGCGCCTGGCTGAGCGCGAGGGCGAGCAGGGTGGGCAGCATGTGGGCGCCCGTTCTTCAACCGTCATGCCCGAGGGCACGGCCCCGTCGCGACAGGGGCGCACACATCGAGGCTTGAGCAGCACCCTGCGCACTGCGCTGTTATGGAGGGCAGCGCATGCGTCGAGATCTCGTGCAGTGGCAGTGGGAGGGGTACTCGCAGTTTCACGGCAGCCGCCTGAACCTGCTGATTCACATCTTCGCCGTGCCGATGTTCGTCTTGTCGACGCTGAACGCGGTGGTCGCGACCATCAACCTGCAGTGGTTCTTCTTGTCGTCGAGCATCGGCGGCATGTTGATCGCGTTCATGGCGCAGGCGGTCGGCCACGCGCAGGAAAAGAACGCTTCGATACCGTTCAACGGGCCGCTCGACGCCGTCACGCGCATCTTCGTCGAGAACTTCTTCAACTTTCCCCGCTTCGTCGTCAGCGGCGGGTGGCTGAAGGCGTACCGCGCCGCGAAGTGACGGCCGCGCGGGGGCCCGGCAGCAGCACGAGCCGCTCGATCAGCTCGGCCATCGGCAACACCCACCGCAGGCTCGCGATCGCACCGACGTCGGCGGCCCAGATGGCCTTGTTGATGGCGGCCGCGTCGGCCAGCGGCAGAC
>JAEUJP010000028.1 GCA_016793725.1 Myxococcaceae bacterium
GCGCCATGGCCTGCCCGAGCCGCGCCGCGAGCTCGGTCGCGCGCTCCGGCGTGAGGCGCATGGCCAGGGCGGCGCGCAGTACGCGACCGCCATCCATCGGAAATGCCGGCAGCAGGTTGAAGCCCGCCATGAACACGTTGATCCACATCAGCTTGGTGAGGAAGGGGCCGCCGACCACGTGAAGGCCCTCGAAGCCGATGGGGGCCCGCAGCAGGGTGATGACGCCGAAGAGCAGGAGCGCGATGCAGACGTTGACCGCGGGCCCCGCCAGCGCCACCAGCAGCTCCTGGGCGGGCTTGTCAGGCATGCGCTCGAGGCGGGCGACGCCGCCGATGGGGAGGAGCGTGATGTCGCGCGTTCGTACGCCGAACCGTCTGGCGGTCAGTGCGTGACCCAGCTCGTGCAGTATCACCGTGCCGAAGACGGCGAGGATGAGCAGCATGCCGCCTGCGGCCTCGGAGACCCCGTGGCCCCGGGCGAGGTGGCTCAGCGCCACCCAGACCAGGACCAGCAGAAACGTCGCGTGCACGAAGATGCCGATGCCTGCCACCTCGCCCAGCTTCCACGACCAGCGCATCGCGCCGGCACGTGGTCGCGACGGTCGTGCGACCGACCTCGAAGACAATGGCAGTTCTCGCGTGGCATCCATGGGCGTTCGCATTCAGCAAGGGCCGAGCCACGGCGCCCTCCGGCGCAGCTATTGGGCGACCGCGCAGAGTCTTCGCGCGTGAGTCAGGGTGAGTCGGCGAGCTCATCGGCTGCCTGCGAGCGGTGCTCGAGCCACGGCAGCAGCACCTCGCTGCTGGTGACGATGCCGGGCTGAGGGCACTTCAGCTGCAGAGTTTGCGTCAGCGACGGTATGGACGCTGGCCTTGCGGTTCACCCCTCTGCGTCGCGAACCGCGAACGCGAAGGGGTACGGCTCGAAGGAGCTCTCGAATTCTGGCCGCGCGCACGAGATCTCGATCTCTAGACGCGCCAGCGCACGGCCGTGCGGTTCAAGGTCGGTGCGCTCGAGCGACCACCTCTCGCACCGTGTCGACGGCCGCACGTTCTTGTGCGCTGCGCGCCAGCACCGCGGGCACGCCACCCACATCGATCAGCACCGTGTACACGACTTGGGTGCCCTCGGTGTTGGGCTCGAAGCTCCAGTGGCCCCGTAGGTGGGCGAAGGGCGTGCCGGCCGCGCGGGCGCTTGGGTGCGCGTGAAGCTGGTTGAACGTCATGGATGCTGCACCGGTCTTCGGGTCGCGCCACCGCAACTCTCGCAGCGCAACGGCGCGCTCCGAGATCGCCGGCGGGGCATACCGCAGCAGCAGCACACGCTCGCTCGCTTCTGACGAGAGCACGGTTCGTTCGACGAGGTACCTCGTCTGCATGCCGTCGCCGCGAAGCGCCCACGCCGACTCGAGCAGCTCCAGCGGAGGGTGCTTCGCCTTCGTCGTCACACGCAGCTCCGGCATTGCGGTGCCGGCCGCCGCGCGGCTCTCGACGGTGATGCCATCGCGTTCGGTGCGCAGGAGCGACCAGCCCCCGCGCGGGTCGCCATCACGCGACGCGAGCAGCGCAGGTAAGACGAATGCCGTGATGACGCCGGCGAGCCCTCTCATCGCGTCGAGAAGGGTGCAGACCACGTGCCACAGCGTCCCGGAGCTCTCACCCCACACGCCGCGACCACGTCTCGTTTTCGGAGAACCGAAACGTCGGCCAGCTGTCTTCGGCATGGACGATGGGCCCGTCGGGCCTGACAACGACTGCATGAACAACCGCACCGACGAGTGGTGGGCGCTCTCGTTCTTCAAGGTCGCCAGCTGGGCGCGGGACCACGGAGTCCTTCGCGTGCTCGCCGAGACGCCGGAGGCTTCTCTGCACGCCGAGGCCATCGCCGAGCGGTGCGGCGTCTCGCCACGCACGGCGCGCGTCCTGATCGCGTCCTCCCTTGCTGTGCAGCTGATCGAGCGCGTCGGCGAGCGGTACCGCCTCACCTCGCGCGGCAGGCTCTGCGTTCCCCCCGGCGGCGCCGGTACATGAGCTGGACGGCCTCTGTGACGATCGCATCGACATTGTCTGGGGGCTCATCGAAGCGCGCGGCTTCGAGGTCGGTCTCGGGCAAGAGCAGCGCAAACTCGTCGCCGCCGAGGCGAGCCACGACTTGAGTGGTGCGAGAGGTCGAACGGATGATGTTCGCGATTCTTCGGAGCGTCAGGTCGCCGTGCTTGTGCGCGCCACAGGGTGACGACCGCGGAAAAGGCGGGCGTCAGCGGGTTCGCCTGGGCGGGACGACGAGCACGTCGCAGGTCGCCGCGCGCAGCACGTCGCCGGCGACCGTGCCGAGCAGTGCGCGGCCGAGGAGCGACGAACCTCGCGTGCCCAAGACCAGCAGGTCGACCCGCTCGCGCCGGGCCGTCTCGAGAATGGCGGTTCTCGCTGGGCCGTCGGCGAGCACCGGCCGCCACGCCGGCGTCTCGGCGGGCGGCACGCTGCGGCTCGCCATGACCGCGCCCAGTAGCTTCGCGAGGCGGCTGCCCGCACGGCGCTGCTCTCGCTCGACGTAGGCGATCGCCTGGCCGCTCTCGAGCCGGGGGTAGACCCGGCCCACGTAGGGTACGTCACACGCGTGAACGACGAGCACGGCTCCCCGCGGAGGAGCGAGCACGTCGAGCAGCGCCGCGGTGGCGCCGCGGGCTGCGTCGTCGAGCTCGAGCGCGAGCGCCGGACGCGAGTAGGGGCCGCGTGGCCGAAGCCGCACCACCAGCACCGGCAGGGCGCTCTGGCGCGTGACGCGCTCCGCGGTCGAGCCCAGGAATACGTCGCTCACCGTCTCGCTTCCGCGGCCGGTCACCACGAGCTGAGCGCCAGCGCTCGCGGCGGCCTCGCAGATCTTCGCCGCCGGCGAGCCCACCGCGACGCGGCGTGTGATGCGCGTGCCAGGCGGCAGCCGGCCCGCCAGCGCCCGCACCTCGGCCTGCAGGCGTGCGCGCGCGTCGGCCTTGGCGAGCGTGCGGTCGCGCGCCGAGAGCCCGCCCGGCACCACGTGCAGCAGCACCACGGTGGCGCGTGCGGCGAGCGGGAGCTCAGCCACCCGCCCGACCAGCCGATCACTCGCAGCCGTCAGGTCGAGCGCCACGAGCACGGTCTTCAGGCTGGCCGCGTCGCTCATCGTGAGGGCCTCCAGAGCACCTTCTTCAGCTCGGCGGCGGCGAACACCACCGCACCGACGCCCGTCAAGAGGAGCCACCACTGGGGTGGGAGGGCCTCGGTGTGCAGGGCGCGGTTCATCACCGGCAGGTAGGTGAACGCGACCTGCGTGAGCAGCATCGCCCCGGCTCCAAGCCAGACCCACCGATTCGTCATGAGCCCGATGCGCCACATCGGTAGCACCAGGCTGCGGCAGGCGAAGAGGTAGCCGACCTCGGCCACCACGATGGCGTTGACCGCGAGCGTGCGGCACTGCGCGGTGCTCAGCCCCTTGGCCTGCGCCCACTCGAACGTGCTGAACGCGAGCCCGCCGATCAGCAGCGAGACGAGCAGCGTGCGCAGGCCGATCGTCGCGTCGAGAATCGGGGTCTCGCGCCTGCGCGGCGGCCGCTGCATGAGCCCAGGCTCTTTCGGCTCGAACACGAGGGCGACGCCCAGCAGCACGGCGGTGACCATGTTGATCCACAACAGCTGTACGGGCAGGACCGGGAGCTCGGTGCCGAGCAACAGCGCCGCCAGCAGCACGGCCGCTTCCGCGCCGTTGGTGGGCAGCGTCCACGCGATGAACTTCATCAGGTTGTCGTAGACACCGCGGCCCTCTTCGACGGCGGCCTCGATGGTCGCGAAGTTGTCGTCGGTGAGGATCATCGCGGCGGCGGAGCGCGCCACATCGGTGCCGCCCCTGCCCATCGCGATGCCGATGTCGGCCTGCTTGAGGGCCGGCGCGTCGTTGACACCGTCGCCGGTCATCGCAACCACGTGTCCCCTCCCCTGGAGCGCGCGCACGAGCTTGAGCTTCTGCTCCGGCGCGACGCGGGCGAACACGGCGACGCTCTCGGCGACGCCGGCGAGCGCGGTCTCGGGCATGTCGTTGAGCTCGGCGCCGGTGACCGTGCGCAGCCTGCCCGAGGCGTCGCGCGCGCCTTCGAGGCCGAGCTCCTCGGCGATCGCGGCGGCCGTGACGCGGTGGTCGCCGGTGATCATCTTCACCTGAATGCCGGCCTCCTTGCAGACGGCGACCGCGCGCCGCGCCTCTGGCCGTGGAGGGTCGATCATGCCGGCGAGCCCGAGGAAGGTGAGCCCCGCGATGTCCGCGTGGCCGAGCGCGTCGGAGGCGAGCTCCCGCCTGGCGAGGACGAGCACGCGCAGGCCCCGGCCGGCCAGCGCGTCGACCTTCGCCGCCACCGCGGCGTCGAACGGCTCGCGGCCCGCTGCCGAGAGCTGATGCGTGCAGCGCGAGAGCAACACGTCGCTCGACCCCTTCACATAGACGACGCGGCCGCTCGGCCCGTCGTGCAGCGTGGCCATGTACATGTGCTGCGACTCGAACGGCACCACGTCGCGGCGGGGCCATTCAGCCAGTGCCGCCTCGTCGAGCCCGGCTTTGCGACCCGCGATGATCAGCGCTGCTTCCGTCGGGTCGCCCTCGACCTGCAGCGCGCCGGCTTGCCCGGTGAGGCGGGTGTCGTTGCAGAGCGCGCCAGCGCGCAGGCACTCGAGCAGCGGCTCGAAGTCTCTGGGCTGCACCGGCCCGCCGTCGTCCTCGAAGTGGCCCGCCGGGTCGAAGCCCGTGCCGGTGACCCGCAGCACCCGGCCGGGGCACACGAACGTGGTCACGGTCATCTGGTTCTCGGTGAGGGTGCCGGTCTTGTCGGAGCAGATGACGGTGGTGCTCCCCAGGGTCTCGACGGCGGGCAGGCGGCGAATCACCGCGCGCCGCTTCGCCATCGCCGAGACGCCGACCGCGAGCAGAATGGTGACGGCGGCGGGCAGCCCCTCGGGAATGGCGCCGACGGCGAGCGCGACGGCGCCGTTGAACGTGTCGGCGAGGTCGCGGCCGCGCAGCGCCTCGATGCCGAAGAGGGCCGCGGCGACGCCGAGGATGATCCACACCAGCAGCTTCGAGAGCTGCGCGATGCGCCGGGTCAGCGGCGTCTCGAGCGCATCGGTGTGCTGCATGAGCTGCGCGATGCGGCCGGCCTCGGTCGCGTTACCGGTCGCGACGACCACGCCGCGGCCCTGGCCGTACGTCACGGCCGTGCCGGCGAAGGCGAGGTTCGTGCGGTCGCCGAGCGGCGTCTTTTCGTTCAGCTCGCCCACCGCTTTCCCCGACGGCACCGACTCGCCGGTGAGCGCGGCCTCCTCGATGCGCAGGTCTTTCACGGCGAACAGGCGCAGGTCGGCGGGTACGGTGTCGCCCGACTGCAGTGAGACGACGTCGCCGGGCACGAGCTGCTCGCTGGGCACCCGCCGCAGGCGCCGGTCGCGCAGCACGGTGGCCTCGGTGACGATGGTCTTGCCCAGCGCGGCGATCGCCTGCTCGGCGCGGTGCTCCTGGACGAAGCCGATGACGCCGTTGAGCACCACGACGCCGAAGATGACGGCGGCGTCGACGTAGTCGCCCAGCACGATCGAGAGCGCGCCCGCACCGATGAGCACGACGACCAGCGGCTGCAGGAACTGGCCGAGCAGCTTGCGCAGCGCGGAGGGCCCGCGCTTCCACGTCAGGCTGTTCGCGCCGTGGCGCGCGAGGCGCGCCTCGGCTTCGGGTTGGCTCAGGCCGCCGTCGACCTCCGTCGAGAGCGTGGTGGTGACGCCTTCGATGGGCTGGGCATGCCAGGAGGAGAGGGGCAGGGTAGACATGGCGCGTGGAAGGTACCGTTCACTGTGGGGAGTTGCCCGTCATCAACGCGACCCGCTCGCGGTCGTCGCCGGCGGCGACCTGGGCACCGAGCGCCTACGTAGCAACGGCTGTGCCGCGCGGGCCTGAACGGCGCGCGCCCGTGCAAGTCGGATGCGACACTCGCCGCACGGGCGCAGGAACTTCGCCGTGAGGAGGGCGGGCGCACCGCTTGCGGCGCGCCGGCTGACGGCGTTGCAATTTGCGCGGGTCGCCCCGGCGCAAAGGGCTTGACGCCTGACGCGGGCGCCGGGTTAGTGACGAGCGCGTTGAGTCACTCGGTCACCATCGTCAGGCGCGGCCTCGAGCTCCCCTTGAGCGGTGAGCCCGAGCAGCGCATCGAGCCCTCACCGGCGGTCGCGCGCGTCGGCGTTCTCACCCGAGACCACGTCGGGCTCAAGCCGCGCCTCTCGGTCGAAGAGGGCGCCGCGGTGCGGCTGGGCGAGCCGCTGTTCACCGATCGGCGCTGGCCCGAGGTTCGCTGGGTCGCTCCGGGCGGTGGGGTGGTCGAGGCCGTTCACCGCGGCGAGAAGCGGCACGTCTTGTCGGTGGTGGTGAGGCTCGACCCCGCAGCCGCCGAGCCGGTCACCTTCGCGGCCTTCTCGCCGCGCGCGAAGGACTCTGGAGATGCCGCCCGCGCGCTGTTGCTCGAGGCCGGGCTGTGGCCGTGCCTTCGCACGCGCCCGTTCAGCCAGGTGCCCGGGCCCGCCTCGAAGCCGCTCGCCGTCTTCGTCACCGCTCTCGACACCCAGCCCCACGCGCCGCGGCTCGACGTGGCGCTCGCGGGCCGCGAGGCCGACCTCGAGCTCGGCCTGCACGTGCTCACCCGGCTCACCGACGGCCCGGTCTGGCTCTGCCGCGCGCAGGGGGCGACGCTGTCTGCAGGCGGCAGCGGCGCGCGCGTCGCCGAGTTCGGTGGCCCGCACCCGGCCGGCACCGCGGGCTTTCACATTCATACGCTGCGCCCCGTCACCCGAGGCCACGAGGTGTGGCACCTCGGCGCCCAAGACGCGGTGCGCATCGGCCGGCTTTTCTCGAGCGGGGCGCTCGACGTCGAGCACGTCATCTCGCTCGCCGGGCCCCTGGTGAAGCGGCCGCGGCTGGTGCGCACGCGGCTGCACGCCGAGGTCGCACCGCTCGTCGAAGGTGAGCTCCACCCCGGCGAGGCCCGCGTCGTCAGCGGCTCGGCGCTCCACGGCGACCGCTGCGACTCAGGGCCTCACGGCTTCCTCGGCCGGTTTCACCAGCAGCTCTCGGTGCTGGCCGAGGGCAGGCGCCGCGAGCTGCTCGGCTGGCTCGCGCCGGGTGCCCGTGCGTTTTCGGTGCTCCCCGCCTTCCTCTCGGCGGTGCTGCCGAAGCGGCGCTTCGGGCTCGACACCAACCTGCACGGCGGCCGCCGCGCGATGGTGCCCATCGGCATGTACGAGCGCGTGATGCCGATGGACCTGATGACCACACACCTGCTGCGCGCGCTCCAGGTCGGCGACGTCGAGTGGGCCGAGCAGCTCGGCGCACTCGAGCTCGACGAAGAAGACCTCGCGCTCTGCTCGTTCGTCTGCCCCGGCAAGGGCGACTACGGCGCCGCGCTCAGGCGGGTGCTCGACACGCTGCAGGCGGAAGGGTGACGGTGAACGTGCTGCGGCGGTTTCTCGACAGGCTCGAGCCGAAGTTCAAGAAGGGTGGCCCCCTCGAGCGCCTGTACCCGCTCTACGAGGCGCTCGACACGTTCATCTACACCCCCTCGACCACCACCGAGCGCGGCCCACACGTGCGCGACGCGCTCGACCAGAAGCGCATGATGATGATCGTCGTCATCGCGCTGGTGCCGTGCATCGCGATGGCGCTGTACAACACCGGCTACCAGGCGCACCTGGCGGTCGAGCAGGGGGGGCGGCTGCTCGAAGCCTGGCAGAGCCGCGCCTACCTCGCGCTGGGTCTGCCGGTGTCGAGCGCCTCGGTGCTGGGGTGCGTGGTGCACGGCGCGCTGTGGTTCCTGCCCGTCACGCTCGTCACCTATGGGGTCGGTGGTCTTTGGGAGGTGCTCTTCGCCACCGTGCGCAGACACGAGATCAACGAGGGCTTCCTGGTCACGGGCATTCTCATACCGCTCACGCTGCCGGCCACCGTGCCGCTCTGGCAGGTCGCGCTCGGCACTACGTTCGGTGTGGTCATCGGCAAAGAGATCTTCGGCGGCACGGGCATGAACTTCTTGAACCCCGCGCTCGTCGCCCGCGCCTTCGTCTTCTTCGCCTACCCCGCGCAGCTGTCGGGCGACGTCTGGGTGGCGGCGATCGCCCCCGACGGTCGCTCGGGCGCCACCTGGCTGGCCTCTCTCGCAGAGGGCTCGGGCCACCTGCCGGGGCTCACCTGGTGGGACGCCTTCTGGGGCCGCATTCCCGGGTCGATGGGTGAGACGTCGGTCGCGGCCGCCGCGCTGGGCGCGGTGCTGCTGCTCTTCACCCGCGTCGCGGCCTGGCAGACGATGCTCGGGGTGGTGCTCGGCACGGCGGCGACCGCCTACGGGCTCAACGCAGTGGCGAGCGACACGAACCCGATGCTCGCGCTGCCGTTTTACTGGCACGCGGTGCTGGGCGGCTGGGCGTTCGGCCTGGTGTTCATGGCCACCGACCCGGTGTCGTCGGCGTTCACCGCGACGGGCAAGCACGTCTACGGTCTTCTCATCG
>JAEUJP010000033.1 GCA_016793725.1 Myxococcaceae bacterium
AGGGTGAGGCGGCTCCCGTCTTGGTCGAGCAATTTTTTGCGTCGCTGACGAAGCGGCAGACCATGCTGCTGCTCACCGCCGTCACGTTCGGCGGCAACGAGTCGGTCGAGGCGTTCGATCACCTGCCCGACGAAGAGAGCGAAATTCTGAAGCACCGGGCGCGGGGCCTGCTCGAGATTCCGCGGGAGCAGCGCATCCCGTTGCTGGTGCAAGAGATCAAGCGCCTCATCACCGCGCGCCGCCGCCAGCTCGGGTCGGGTGAGCCCCCGCGCCTTGCGAAGGTGCTCGAGAACGAACGGTCGGCCCTCGTCGAGGTCATCTTGAAGGCGCTGCCCGTGACGCTCGCGGTCGCCGTGCGCAAAGAGATGCCGCAGCGCGCGCCGGTGAAGCTCAAGCGCGAGGTGCGGCAAGACATTCTCTCAATCGTGCGGTGGAAGCTCGAAGACGCGCTCAAAGAGGCGAGCCCCAAGGTCGGCGTCTTCAAGTTCAGCGATCTCTTGACGCTGCAGCAGCGAGATCTGCTCACCATCTGCGACCGCATGGGGGCGCGCGCGCTCGCGACGGCGTTCGCGGGCCTGAACGACGAGGAGCAGGCGAAGGTCTTCAACGCGCTGCCGCCCGATCAAAAATCGCTCGCCCAGCGCGCGAGTGAAGCGGGCAAGACGCGCAAGCTCACCGAGGGTGATTCGCGTACGGTGCTCGAGATGTACGGGGCGGTCGAGAACCCGTCGGCCGGCATGCGCAGCGCCGGGGCACAGCGCCTCGCGCGCGCGTGCCTCGCGCAGGGGCAAGACTTCGCGGTGAAGCTGATCGACCGGCACACGGGTGAGCTCGGCAAGCTGCTCTCGAAGTGGGTGAAAGAAGAGCGCCACCGGCCGATTCGCGGCGACGGCGGGCGCGGCGACATCGTCGAGCAGATGGAGCGCCTTGCGCAGCGGGGCGTGCTCGACCGGCCGGTGCGGTTGCCGCCCCCACCGAACGCGCCGCCGCCCGCGCCAGCTGTGGCCAAGGCGATCTCGAACCCGGGCCAGGTGCTGGCGCCGGTGCCTCAGCGCAAGTCGGTGCTGCTGCCGCTCGGGGGCACGTCGGTGCAGCGCGGGCTCGACCGCGGGGGGGGGCCGGTGCCGCAGGCCCAGAAGGGGGCGCCGCGAGGGAGCGGCATGCGCAAGACGGGCTCGCGGCCGCGGCGCGACTTCATGGCCGAGCGCAACGCACGAATGGCCGGTGCGGCGAGCTCGCGGCTGTCGAAGGCGCACGACCCCAGCGGGGTGAGGGCGGTCGACCCTCGGGTGCGGTCGGTGACCGACCCGAAGGCAGCGGGCAACCGGCCGCCGCAGTCGAAGGTGCTGCGTGACGGCAAGCCGATGGAGCGCGTCGAGAGTGAGGTGCGGGTGGCGCCGGGGGTGAGCCGCAAGGCGGTGACGTCACCGGCGCTGGTGCCGATACCCCGGCGAAAAGAGAAGCCCCAGGGGGCGCAGCGGGGGAGCGGGTTCTACCGGTCGCCCGTGGTGAAGGGCTCGAAGCGTGGATCGGACGAGTAGTCGCGCTACACTGAAGCCGAGATGTCGGAAGAGAACGAGCAAGACCGGCCCAGAATCATCGGCGCAAAGGTGCTCCGCGGCGGGGCGGCGTCGAGCGTCAACATCGCGTCGGTGCAGTCGGTGCAGAAGCGCGAGCCCGAGCCGCCTCCGGCAGCGGTGGTGCCACCGCCGCGGCGCGGCGTCGTCAGTGGCGAAGACTTCGAGGCCAAGCAGACGGGCAACAAGATCATCGAAGACGCGAAGCGCCAGGCAGCCGAGATCGTGGCGGCAGCCGAGGCGAAGCGCGACGAGATCTTCCAGAAGGCGGTCGAAGACGCGAAGGCCGAGGTGGCGCCGCAGCTCACCGAAGAGCTGGCGCGCGCGAAGATGCAGGCCGGCGAGATGCTGAAGGGCATGGAGCCCCAGGTGATCGATCTGGCGCTCAAGATCTCGGCCAAGATCATCGGCCGCGATCTCGAGCGCGACCCGATGGTGGTCGCCGAGATCGCCGCGACCGCCATCGAGACGGCGCGGGCCGCCAAGGCGATGATTCTTCGGGTGAACCCGAAAGACGGCGCCACGCTGCGGGGGCAGAAGAGCAAGCTGATGGAGCTCATCGGCCGCACCGTCGAGGTCTCGATTCGTGACGACGCCGACATCGAGGCCGGCGGGTGCATCATTCAGACCGAGTTCGGCACGATCGACGGTCAGATTCGCACGCAGTACGAGATGCTCCGCAACGTGCTGCTCCCCGACACGGCCAAGAAGGAGGGGCCGAAGTGAGCGAGCTGCCGCAGATCGATCTGTCGAAGTACTACAAGCTCATCAAAGAGACGCAGACCGTGCAGGTGCGCGGGCGCGTCACCGAGCTGACCGGCCTCGTCATCAAGGCTGCCGTGCCGAACGTGCGCGTCGGCGAGCTGTGCTGGATCAAGTCTGGCCCCACCCGCAGCGTGCGGGCCGAGGTCGTGGGCTTTCAGGGCGAAGAGGTCATGCTGATGCCGCTGGGCGAGCTCAGCGGCATCGGCCCCGACTCCGAGGTGATACCGACGGGCCGGCCGCTCACCATCAAGTGTGGCGACGGCCTGCTCGGCCGCGTGCTGAACGGCATCGGCGAGCCCATCGACGGCACGCCCCTGCCCGAAGACGGCCTCGCCGACTGGAGCGTCGACCGCGACTGCCCCGACCCGTTCACGCGCATGCGCATCGAGCGGCCACTGCCGCTGGGGGTGCGCTGCATCGACGGCCTGCTCACCGTCGGCGAGGGGCAGCGCATCGGCCTGTTCGCAGGCTCGGGCGTCGGCAAATCGACCTTGATGGGGCAGATCGCCCGAAACACCGCCGCCGAGCTGGTGGTCATCGCGCTGATCGGCGAGCGCGGTCGCGAAGTTCTCGAGTTCGTCGAAGACGCGCTCGGGCACGAGGGCCTGAAGCGCAGCGTGGTGGTCTGCGCGACCTCAGACCAGCCTTCACTCGTGCGTCTGCGCGCCGGCTTCGTGGCGACGGCGATCGCCGAGTTCTTTCGCGAGCGGGGCGGCAACGTGCTGTTCATGCTCGACACCGTGACGCGGCTCGCGCGCGCCCAACGCGAGATCGGGCTCGCGGTCGGTGAGCCCCCGGCGCGCCAGGGCTACCCGCCGAGCGTGTTCTCGATGTTGCCGCGCATGCTCGAGCGCACGGGCAACTCCGACAAGGGCAAGTGCACCGCCATCTACACGTGCCTCGTGGCTGGCGGCGACATGGAAGAGCCGATCGCCGACGAGGTGCGCGGTATTCTCGACGGCCACTTCATCTTGAACCGCGCGCTCGGCGAGCGAAACCAGTGGCCCGCGATGGACGTGCTGGCCAGCCTGAGCCGCGTGATGAGCCAGATCGCGACGCCCGAGCACAAGAAGGCTGCGGGCAAGCTGCGCGAGACGCTGGCGACGTACGAGAAGCAACGCGACCTGATTCTGCTCGGCGCGTATCAGTACGGCACCGACCCGAGAACCGACTACGCGATCGACAAGTACGACGCGATCATCGATTTCCTGAAGCAATCCACGGACTCGAACGTGACCTACGACGAGACCGTCTCGTCGCTGATCGCGATCTTCGAAGACGCCCAGTAACTCTCTGGAGTTTTGCTAAGGTCGTGGCGTGCCGCAGTACCGCCTACAGACGCTGCTCGAGATGCGCGAGCGGGCCGAAGAAGAAGCCAAGCAGGCCTTCTCTGAGGCGATGAAGGCGGTTGCGAAAGAGAAAGACGCCCTGGCGAAGCTCGAGCAGGACCTCGAGCAGCGCAAGGCGAACCGCAAGCAGCGCGTGCAGGAGTTCCTCGCCGAGGTGATGAAGAAGGGCGTGGGGGCTTCGGGCATGGGGCAGATGAACCGGTTCGAAGATCGCCTGAAAGACGAAGAGAAGCAGGTCGCGCTCGACATCGAGCGGCAGAAAGAGGCCGTGCGCCAGGCCGAGCAGCTGGTCGAGGTGCGCCGCGCCGAGATGGCCGACGCCGCCAAAGAGAAGAAGGCGATCGAGAAGCACAAAGACAACTGGAAAAAAGAGATTCGCAAAGAGCGCCAGGCGCGCGAGGAGCTGAACCAGGAGGAGATCGGCAACACGCTCCACCTGCAGCGAACGCGAGCGGCCGCGAAGGCAGGTGACGAATGAGCCGCATCGAAGACGACCGCGAGGCAGACCGGGCCGCGCAGCGCTTGATTCAGGCGAAGCTGCAGGAGCAGAAGAAGGCCAAAGACAAGTCGGCTCAAGACTCGAACTTCGCGAAGCTCGTCGGCCAGCAGAAAGAGCAGGCGCAGAAGGCTGAAAAAGACAACTCGACGCGGTCGGCGATCGCGCACCTGATTCAGCACGCCGAGAGCGAGGCGAAGGCCGAGTCGGCCCACCTCGAGTCGAGCCACACCGAGCACCAGCAGCACACGAAAGAGGGCGAGTCGAAGGCGTTTCAGTCGCGGCTGGGCACGAAGTCGCAGGGTGAGAAGTCGATGGGCGAGCGGCTGTCGACGGGGGCGCGCGCCGAGGGGCAGCGATCGACCGACGTGAAGCAGGGCTCCGACCGGGCGAGCGCGAACACGACGGCGGGGCGCTCGGCCGACAGGGCGGCGCAGGCCGATCGGGGCCTCGGGCGGGCGGCCGACGCGAAGGCGGGCCGCGAGACGCAGTCTGAGCGGGCCGAGGCGTCTGACAAGGCGGGCGACCTGGCGGCCGAGGGCGCCGGCGCGAGCGGCGAGAAGGGCGACCTCAAGACCGACGCTGACCAGGGCGGCAAGGGCGGCCAGAACCAGGGCGGCGGCGACAAGAAGGGCAGCGACGTGCCGGCGGGGTTCAGGTTCAACCCGGCGCTGATGGCGCCGGTGCCGGTGGCGCAGAAGAGCGCGGCGGGCGGCTCTGACCGGCTGCGCAAGGTCGCGAGCGAGATCGCGCAGAAGATCGTCGAGCGGGTGCGCGTCGGCACGAACGCGCTCGGCAACGCCGAGTTCCAGATTGACCTGCGCAGCAACGTGCTGTCGGGTCTGCAGGTGAAGGTGTCGGCGAAGAACGGGAAGATCAGCGCCGTGTTTTCGGGCAGCGACCGTGACGTGCTCAAGATGCTGCAAGAGCAGGAAGAGGCTCTGAAGGGCGCGCTCTCGAGCCGCGGCCTGCAGCTCGAGAACTTCAAGGTCGAGGCGAAAGGGTGAGCCCTCCAAACCCGAAGGACCCGCGCGGCGCGCCGTTGAGCGAGCGCACGATGATGGGCCCACCGCCGCAGCGAAAATCTCAGTTCGGCGTGAAGCCGGTCGAGCGGGTGCCGGTCGAGAACCTGGTGCGCAAGCCTCAGCCGGTCGCCGAGCCTGCGCCTTCACCGCCGCCGGCGGCGCCGCCCGCGCCGACCGGCCGCCCGTGGAAGCCATTTCGCTGGTCGCAGCTCGAGAAGGTCTCGCGCCTGCACGGCCAGCTGGTGCGCCGCCTGGAGTGGATGTTGCCGAACGTCACGGCGACGGGCGAGGTGAGCCATTCAGTGCAGAAGCGGCTGCGCGAGCTGCTCGAAGAAGAGGTGCACCTCACCGCCGACTACGTGCACGTGGTGCCGACGCGAAACCTGCGGCGCTACGTCGGCGACCCGACCTTTCTCGCGGTGCTCGCGCCTCAGCCGAACAAGACGCGCGGGTTTCTCGAGATCGAGCTGGGCCTCGCGCACGTCGCGATCGACATGTTGCTGGGCGGCGCCGGTGAGGCGATCTCGCTGCGGCCTCTGACCGACATCGAAGAAGGGGTGATGACGTACGTGGTTCTCGAGACGCTGAAGGCGCTGGCGCCGAGCCTCGACCCGTCGCTGCCGAAGCTGCGCCTCGAGGGCGTGTGCCGCAACTTCGACGATGCGGTGCAGCTGCTCGGTGACGAGCAGCACCTCGCGGTGGTGCAGCTGAAGGCGGTGTTCGGCACGCACACGGGGTACCTGCGCGTCTTCGTGCCGCAGGCGGTGTTGAGCCTGGCGAACCCTCCGGCTGATGCGGCGATTCGCAGGGCGCGACGCGCCGCAGACGCGGGGGCGCACGTGTCGCGGCTCAGGGCGGTGAAGGTGTGGCTGAGGGCCGAGATCGGCACGGTGCAGATCTCGTCGGCCGAGCTGACGCAGATTCGAGAGCGCGACGTGGTGCTGGTCGACAACCTCACGGCGCAGCCGCACAAGGGTGAAGGCGGCACGGCGAAGGTGAAGATCGGCGCGGGCAACAGCTGGTTCGACGCCGAAGTGGTGGTAGAGAACAATCGGTTCGCGGCGAAGCTGACGGCGTTGGTGACGGGCGAGCGCGATGGAGCCGATGAGGGTTTCGAAGAGCTGGAAGGTGACGGCGGCGACGAAGAGCGACTGGGCGAGGGCGGCGACGATTCGACGAACCCCGGCACCGACCCGAAAGTGAGGGATCTGAAGGTGGACGACACGCTCAAGGGCTCCGACGGGGCCGAGCTGCTGAACGACATACCGCTGCAGATCGCGGTCGAGCTCGCGCGCGTGCCGGTCAGCGCTGAAGAGGTGGTGGCGCTCAAGGTGGGGCAGGTGATCGACCTGAACCGCACGGTGGGTGAGCAGATTGACCTGTCGGTGAACGGCAAGATCGTGGCGCGGGGCGAGCTCGTCGAGGTCGACGGCAACCTCGGCGTGCGGGTCGTGTCGCTCGCGGGCTGAGCGGCGCGACGGTTTCTGCCGGTCTCTGGCTACCTCGCGGTGGATTGACTACCGTGCAGGCCGAAAATGACGTTGTTGCTCCTCGCCGTACTCGCCGCAGAGCCCGCCGCGCCAGAAGTCATGGTGCCGGCTCAGGTGCCGTCGTTGAGAGCGCCGGCTCCGGCGACGCCGGTCTCTTCGACGACAGGGCCGGCGATACCGCCCGCCGACGTGCCGGAAGAGGTGATGAGAGAAGCCGACGAGTCGATGGGGTTTCTGCTGTTCCGCACGTTCGTCGTGCTGGGGCTCGTGGTGATGCTCGCGTGGGTCTCGCTCAACTGGGGCCTGCGGCGCATGCTGGGCCTGAAGGGGCCGAGCAGCGGAGGCAACGTCGTGAACGTGATCGAGCGGGTGCCGCTCGATCAGCGCCACACGCTGTTCGTCGTGAAGGCCGCGAGCGAATACCTGCTGGTCGGCGGTGCTGACGGCTCGCTCGGCCTCATCTCGAAGCTCGATACCGCCGAGGTCGACAGGCTGCGCGCCGAGCAGCCGGCGCCGCTGACGTTGAGCCCGTTGTTGCAGAAGCTGCTCGCGCGAAAAGGGGCGTCGAAGTGAACCGGCTGACGGGCAGGCAGCGCGCCGTACTGTGGCTGTTCACCGCAGCAGCGGCGCTGACGCCGGCGCTGGCGCTGGCGAAGAAGGGGGGGGGCGGTGATGAGCCGCCCGTCGACCTGAACACCGACAACATCTCGAGCCGGCCCCTGGTGTTGATGATCGCGCTCGGCGCGCTCGGCCTCGCGCCCTTCGTGCTGTTGATGGTGACGAGCTTCGTGAAGATCTCGGTCGTGCTTTCGATCGTGCGCAGCGCGATGGGCACGCAGCAGATACCGCCGACCCAGGTGATCACGGGGCTCGCGATCATTCTCACCGTCTACATCATGGCTCCGGTCGGCACCGAGATGTACCGCAAGGCCGAGCCCGAGAAGTTCGCCGCGAGCAGCGAGGGCCTGCTGTCGCCGAAGACGGTCGACCAGCTGATGGCGGCCTCGAAGCTCGCGCGCGAGCCGCTGCGCGACTTCTTGATGAAGAAGGTCGGCAACAAAGACCGCACGCTCTTCTATTCGCTCGCGGTGAAGATGCGCACGAACGAGCAAGACAAAAAAGAGATCGGGCCGACCGACTTTCTGGTGCTGGTGCCGGCGTTCGTGGTGTCGGAGCTGAAAGAGGCGTTTCAGATCGGCTTCTTGTTGTTCGTGCCATTCATCGTGATCGACATGGTGGTCGCGAACATCTTGCTCGCGCTGGGCATGCACATGCTCTCGCCGACGACCATCTCGATGCCGTTCAAGCTGCTGCTCTTCGTGCTGGTCGACGGCTGGTATCTCATCTCGAAGGGCCTGGTCATCGGGTACCTGTGAACGAAAGACGCTCATGAACCAACTCACCTTCATCGTTCAGCAGGCGCTCTACCTGGTGCTGATCGCGTCGGCGCCGGCGGTGCTGATGAGCCTCGTCGTGGGCTTCTTGATCGCGGTGTTTCAGGCGACGACGCAGATTCAGGAGCAGACGCTGTCGTTCGCTCCGAAGGTGGTCATCGTGTTCGGGGTGCTGGCGCTGGCCGGCTCGTGGATCGGTACGCAGTTGCTCCGCTTCACGTTTCACGTGTTCGATCGGTTCCCGTACCTGATTCACCAGTAATGCAGCTGACCGACGCGATACAGCAGGTCAAAGAGGGGCTCGGCCTCAAGTACGACTTCACGATCGTGATGATGGGCTTCGCGCTGCTCCTGGCCCGTCTGCTGCCGACGTTCGTCTTGACGCCGATGGTCGGCGGCGACACGACGCCGACCGAGGTGAAGCTGGGGCTCGGGGTGATCATCGGCATGGTGTGCTTCCCCGTGATCGAGCCGTCGCTGCGGCAGATACCCACGGGGCCCGTGACGTTCATGGCCATTCTGCTGAAAGAGATCTTCATCGGCTTCACGATCTCGTTCATCGTGAGCATCGTCTTCGACGCGGCGCAGGTGGCGGGCCAGCTGGTCGACAACATGTCGGGCACGAACCAGGCCCAGATCATGGTGCCGTCGATTCAGACCTCTGTTTCGCTGTACGCGTCGCTGAAGCTGCAGCTGTTCATCACGCTGTTCTTGACGCTGAACGGCCACCACATCGTGATCGACGCGCTCGCGTCGAGCTTCCGGTCGATACCGCTCGAGGCGTTTCCCCGGTTCAGCAACGGCTTCTGGCCGTTCTTCGACGTGGTGATTCGGGTGTTCGCCGACATGATGCGCATCTCGCTCGCGCTGGCGGCGCCCGTGCTGCTCGCGACGTTTTTGACCGACCTTGCGCTCGGCATGATCAACCGCGTGGCGCCGCAGGTTCAGGTGTTCTTCGTCGCGATGCAGATCAAGCCCGCGGTGACCGTGCTGATCGTGTTCACGTCGATGCACCTCATCATGACCCGCGTGACGCGCGAGTACGGCGTGATGTTCGAGTGGATGCGCAGGGCCCTGCAGCTGATGGGGTGAGCGAGATGAGTGAAGGCGGCGAAAAAACCGAAGAACCCACACAGAAGAAGATCGATGACTCGCGCAAGCAGGGTCAGGTGTGGAAGAGCCGCGACTTCACGGGCGTCGCCGTATTCTGTGTCGGCATGGCCATCGTGAAGGCCACGTTTCACAAGGTCGAGACGACGGTGACCGAGCTGTTCATGTTCACCATCGACGCGATCACGCACCCGCGAGACCTCGAGCTCGCGACCTACGAGGCGATGTTGATCGCAGTCGTCGACCTGCTGCTGCTCACCGTGCCGGTGGCGGGTGGGGCGGCGATCGCGGCGGGGCTGGTCGAGTTTCTTCAGGTCGGCTCGCTCTTCACGTTGGACCCGCTGATGCCGAAGCTCGAGAAGCTGAACCCCATCGAGGGCATGAAGAACCTCATCTCGAAAAAGCAGATCGTCGAGTTCTTGAAGTCGATGTTCAAGATTGGGGTGACGGGCTACGTGGTGTTCGGCGTCGTGCGTGACGCGATGGCGATGGTGGTCGGCACGATTCGCGGCGACACGGCGCTCACGATGCTGGTGATGGGCGAGCTCGTCTACCGGGTCAGCGTGCGCGTGACGATGCTGCTCATCATGTTCGCCATCTTCGACATCTGGTGGCAGCGGCACAGCTACATGAAGGGCCTGATGATGTCGAAAGACGACGTCAAAAAAGAGTACAAGGAGTCGGAAGGCGACCCGCACCACAAGGCGAAGCGCAAAGAGCTCCACATGGAGATTCTCGAGGGCGCGCAGATGGAGGCCGTGAAGAAGGCCGACGTGGTGGTGACGAACCCCGATCACATGGCGGTGGCGCTGCAGTACGACCGGGGCGCCGACGGGGCGCCGCGGGTGATCGCGAAGGGCATGGGCAAGCGGGCCGAGGCGATCAAGGGGCTCGCGAAAGACAGTGACGTCACGATCTTGCGCAACGTGCCGCTCGCGCACGCGCTGCACCGCGTCGACGTCGGCATGGAGATACCCGAAGAGCTCTACGACGCGGTCGCCGAGGTGCTGAACTTCGTGTACCAGCTGAAAGCGCCGGAGCAGAAAGTGGTAGCGTAGGGGCCGCTGTGAGTGAAGACGCCGAGATGGCCATCGCGCTGCAGTACGACCGCAACGCCGACGGTGCGCCGCGGGTCATCGCGAAGGGCATGCGCCTGAAGGCCGACAAGATTCGCGAGATCGCGAAGGCGGCCGGGGTGCCGATCATGAAGAACGTGAACCTCGCGAACGCGCTGTACCGCGTCGAGGTGGGGCAAGAGATACCCGAAGAGCTCTACGACGCGGTCGCCGAGATCTTGAACTTCGTGTTCTCGCTGCAACAAGAAGGGAAGTAGCCGCGATGGCAAAGGTCAATCAACAGCCGCCCAAGGCGCCGATGTGGCCGTGGGGCGGCCCGCGGGCGGTGCGCGACAAGCTCATCGACCGAACGCAGCTCGAGTCGAAGAAGGCGAAGAAGAAGGGCGACCCGAAGAACCCGGCGTTGGCGTCGGCGGCGCTGCTCGACTTCATCGGGCCCGCGCACAGCTCGGAAGAGCTGCGGCTGCCGCTGCCGGTCTTCCCCGAAGGGCACGACGCCGACATCGACGGCTACCTCGACCGTCAGAACCTGGGCTCGGTGGCCGAGCGGCAAGACCCCGACGCGCGCAGCAAGCTCGAGCGGAACCTGTCGCAGGTGCGCGCGGCGCCCGATCGCATCGAGCGGCTGAAGGCGCTCTTGTCGCGAGAAGCGGCGATGCTCGAGCTCGTCGGCCAGGTGAGCCAGGAGGTCGAAGAGATTCACCGCCGGCGCATGGAAGAGCAGAAAGAAGAAGGGTTCTAGGTCGGTGGCGGCAGATCAAGGCGACGCGGCGCAGATCGCGAACCTGCAGAAGTGGGCCGATGGCAAGGCGACGCTGAAAGACGTGCGGCGCTACAGCGACGAAGAGCTCTTCTCGATCTCGCGCATGGCCTACTACTTTTTCTACCAGGGCAAGCTCGACGAAGCGCGGAAGCTGTTTCAGGGTTTGTACGCGGTGAACCCGCTCGATGCGTACGTGGCGAAGGCGCTGGGCGTGGTCGAGCACGCGGCGGGCAACCCGCAGGGCGCGATGGCGGCGTTCGACGTCGCGCTGAAGATCGCGCCGCAAGATGCGCTCGCGTATGTGGGCCGCGCCGAGGTGAAGATCGCGCTGGGGCAGCGGGCGCAGGCCGTCGATGATCTCAAGCGGGCGCAGCAGCTGTGCCGCGACAACGCAGATCTGAAGGCGAAGGTCTCAGCGATGCTCGCGGGGCTGAACCGCCGGTGAACAAATGATTGGCCCCGCTCGCGGGCGGGTGATTTATTGCGCGGCTGGAGGAACACGTGCCGAAAGACGAAAGCTGGAGGAACTGGAAGGACAGCTTCCCGCCCGAAGAGCTCGCGAAGCTCGTCGAGGGCGAGGTCAACCTTCCCGACATTCTCGGCAACAAAGACGTGCTCGACGCCGACACGACGGCCTTCGCGATGAACATGGGCCACACGTTCTTCATGGCGGGCCGGTACCAAGACGCCGAGCTCGTCTTCATTGGCCTGCGCATGTGCCAGCCCGAAAACTCATTTCACGCGAGCGCGCTCGGCGCGATCTATGTGGCCGAGAAGCGGTACGACGACGCGCTCAAGGTGCTCGACATCGCCGTGAAGCTCGACAAGACGAACTTCGAGGCGCTGTTCAACCGAGCGCAGACGCACCTCGGCCTCGGGAAGACCAAAGAGGCGATCGCAGATTTCAAGGCGGTCACCACCACCCCGAAGGTCGACCCGGGCTTCGCGAGCAACGCGGCGGGGTACCTGAAGTTGTTGGAGTCGGCGCAGAAGGGCAACAAGAAGTAGCCCCTCTCGGTTTCTCAAGTACCGAGAAGTGCAGGGCTTGGCGCAACTTTGTGCGCGTTCAGCCTACAATCTCGGGTTGAGCGATGCCGACCAAAGTTCACGGAGCGAACGCAGCAGGTAGACCGGGCGGTGCCGAGGCCACCGATGCACTCTTCGCGCGAGGCTTCGACACGCTCGCGAAGGGTGGCACGGTGCAGAGCGCGATTGGCGCTGTGCTGGGTCACCTCATCTCGGACGCGAAGACGCGCAAGGCGGTCGAGCCGCAGCTGAAGAAGCTGTTCGACGGCGCCGAAGGGGCGTTGAAGCAGTCGAAGACGGCAGAAGCCGGGCTCAAAGCGCTGCGCGAAACGGCAGCGAGCCCCGAGCTGAAGAGCCGCATCGGCAGAGAGCTGCAGTCGGCGCTCGGCGACAAGCTGGGCGGCAGCCTGGGCGGGCACATCGGGGCGGTGCTGGCGGCGTTCGCGAAGGGCGGGCTCGGAGCGGCGGTGGCGTCGACGGCGGCGCATGCGGGTGATGTGAAGGGGCTGATCGACGGGGCGGGCGGCATGGCGAAGGTGGTCGAGTCGCTGGCCGAGAAGGTGCCGGTCGTGGGCCTCGCCGACTCGGTGGCGAAGCACGGCAAGACGGCGGCGACGGGTACGTCGAGCGAGCGGTGGGTCGGCTTCGCGACCATCGCGGCGAACATCATCGCGGCGGTGGCCCCGAGCTGGGGCGCGACGGCCATGAAGGCAGCTGACGCGGTGAAGGCGCAGGCCGCGCGGTCGGACAAGTTCGGCGAGAAGAAGCCGCCGCAGACGGGCACCGACACGCCGGTGGCGAGCGAGACGGCACCGCCTCAGGCCTCAGACGACAACCTCTTCGGCGGCGCGGTGAAGCCGAAGGCGCAGACGCCGGTGGCGGCGATCGGTCTGCGGCAGGTGCCTCCGGGCGCCGAGGTGCTGGTGGCGAAGACCGTCGCGCTGCTCAAGTCGAAGTTCTCTGACCCGGCGAAGTTCTCGCCGGCAGAAGCCGAGCACCACGCGACGCGCCTGGTCGCGAACGCGATCGAGATCGTCTACGGCAAGTCGCCCAAAGATCTCACCAACAAGCACGTTCAAGAGCACGTGATGATGCAGCTCGAGCTCGGTGCCCTCGACGCGGCGCTCGAATGGGCCGGTCGGCCGACCCAGTTCAAGCCGGCGCAGGTCGAGCCGTTCGCAAAGAACGTCGACCCGAGCGGGCTCGTGCAGTGGTACGCGAATCAGGGCATCCCCGAGACGGTCGTACGTCAGCAGATGGAGCGGCTGCGCTTCATCGTGAACGGCGCGGTGCCCGTGGTGATGCTCAACGCCAACGAGGGTGAGCTGCTCGCGGTGTTCGATGCGTGGAAGCGGGGCGAAAAGCTGCCGGAGCCACTCCCCGACGGTGGCTCCGACGCGCTGAGCCAGGCCATGCTCAGCCAGTCGCTGATGAGCCAGTCGATGCGGCGAACGATGGGCATGGCTGGCATGATCGTGCCGCCGATCACGCCGACCTACACACCGCCTGATCCCGACGACCGGGACAAGTAGCGATTCCCCAGAACTGTAACGACTCATTACGTTTCGGCGCCGAGCCGGGCGGAATCACTGCGTTGTTTTGGGGGGTTGGCGGCGGTATCTCTTTCTGAGAAACTCTGGCCGTCACCTGCCGATAACTTTTCATCTGCTGTTCGCGGTTCACCCTTTCAAACCTGAGGTCACTCCATGAGCATCATCAACGCCGTTCTTGGTCCTGCAGCCCAGATGATCAACCGCCGTCTCCAGAATCTCGAGACTGCGCTCCAGACCCAGACGGGCCCCGTCGGCAAGGTCTACTCCTCCGTCAAGTCGACGTTCCAGGAAGCCACGGGCACGGGCGCGTACAGCGCCGCGCTCCCCGGCCAGGGCATGTCGAACGCGAACGCCTTCGACCCCGGCGTCAACCTGGCGGCGGCGGGCGCTGACAAGGCGCACGCGAAGATGAACTCGCTCTACGCCCAGCTCGAGGCGGCCGGTGACAACCCGAGCCCCTCGCTCCAGCTGAAGCTCCAGGTCGCGATGCAGGCGTACCAGGCGTTCATGCAGCTCGCGAAGTCGTTCGTCGACGGCAAGAAAGAGACGCAGCAGGCGCTCGCCCGCTTCTAATTCTTCATTCGCTGGCTGTTCAGCACACGACGGCAGAGGCTTCGCGGCCTCTGCCGTTTTGCTTTGTGCGCCCGGCGTGGGCACTGCCCGATCGAACGGGTCGAACCCCGGGGCCATACGAACAACACCCCCGCTGAACCGCCAGATGGCGGGCCCGCACTGTCCGGGGGTGTGGCAGGGCACCGGGAGGACTTCCTGCCGGCCCCTATGCCGATTGTGCTACACAGCGCGCCCATGTCGAAGACTCCCGAAGAGCCGGGGAAGGGTGAGCCAGGCAAGGCGCCGGCGGTGCAGACGCCAGAGCAAGCGGCGTTCACGGTCGGCAAGCTGACGCTGAGTGAGCTGTACAAGATCACGGGGCCGAAGATGCTCGACGCGGCGGTGCGGGGCTTCACGCTCTACGAGCAGGGCAAATACCCGGAGGCCGAGAAGGCGTTTCGGGCGCTGTCGGTGCTGAACCCGAAAGAGCCGTACTACATGACGGCGCTCGGCGCGGCGTACCTGGCCCAAGAGAAGCTCGACGAAGCGCTGCGCTCGTTCACCTATTCGATCTCGTTGAGCGGCAAAGACATCGCGGCGTACGTCAACCGCGGCGAGGTCTATCTCCAGAAGGGCATGGTCGAAGAGGCGGCAAAAGACTTCAAGGCGGCGGTCGAACTCGACCCGACGGGCAACGACGGTGTCGTGCACCGGGCGCGGGTGTTGTGGGCGGCGGCGATGGAGGTTCTGCAGTCGAACCGAACCGGCAAAGACGCCGAGGCCGCGCCGGCCGAGAAGAGCGACAAGAAGCCCTCGAAGTCGAAGAAGAAGAAGTAGCCGACGATGGTCAGCCCACAGCAGGGCAAAACCCGGCCGGTGACGGTGATTCACTTCCCGAAGCAGGGGAAACAGGCTCCGCGGCGGCCGACGGTCAGCATCACCGAGCTGAAGGCGGTGGGCCGCGACGAAGACGCCACCGACCCGCAGGTGGTCGTGACGCCCGAGCCCAAGGCGGGTGAACGAGCGCCGGGCGCGCCTGCGAAGGCGAAGAAGAAGACGGGCGAGTCGCCGCTGCCCGAGGCGCACGTGGCGCACGTCGACCTGAAGCGGGGGCACACGCCGCAGGAGGCAGCCGATCTGGCGGCGTTCGGCCACCGGCTGTTCGAGCTGGGCAAGCTCGACGAGGCGCGGGTGATCTTCGAGAAGCTGGTGAACGCCGAGACGCGCGACGCGTTCGTGCACACGATGTTGGGCACGGTCTACCTGGCGCTGAACGCGCAAGATCGGGCGCTGGCGCTGTTTCAGGCGGCGCTGAAGCTCGACCCCGATGACCTGGCGGCGGTCGTGTACCGGGGTGAAATTCGGCTCAACCGGGGCAAGCTGAAGGCCGCCGTCGAAGATCTGCAGCGTGCGATCGGCCTGGGGCCGTCGACGGACCCCTTCGTCGAGCGGGCGAAGCGGCTGATGAAGATGGCGAAGCACCTGGCGAAGAAGAAGAAGTAGCGCGGGTGAGGTAGGCTGACGCTCGCGATGGCGGGTAACAGCAACAGCTTCCTCAACAAGTATTCGGACATTCTGCTCGCGGTCGTCGTGATCGCGATCGTCGGCATGATGATCGTGCCGCTGCCGACCCACCTGTTGGACGTGCTGTTGACGTTCAACATCAGCTTGTCGGTGGTGATTCTGCTGATCACGCTCTACGTGCCGAGCGCGCTGAAGCTGTCGGTGTTCCCGACGATGCTGCTGATCACGACGATGTACCGGCTGGCGCTGACGGTCTCGACGACACGTCTGATTCTCTCGACCGGCGACGCGGGCGAGGTCGTGCTCGCGTTCGGTCAGTTCGTGGCGCGCGGCAACTTCGTGGTCGGCGGCATCATTTTCGTCATTCTCGTCGTGGTGAACTTCATCGTCATCGCGAAGGGCGCCGAGCGCGTTTCAGAGGTCGCGGCCCGCTTCACCCTCGACGCGATGCCGGGCAAGCAGATGTCGATCGACGCCGACTTGCGTGCAGGCTCGATCGACATGGAGGAAGGCAAGCGCAAGCGTCGCGACCTCGAGCGCGAGAGCCAGCTCTTCGGCGCGATGGACGGCGCGATGAAGTTCGTCAAGGGCGACGCGATCGCCGGCATCATCATCACGGTGGTGAACATCGTCGGTGGTCTGGCGATCGGCGTGATGCAGAAGGGCATGGCGGTGGGTGACGCGGCGAAGAAGTACTCGCTGCTGACGATCGGCGACGGTCTGGTCGGCATGATCCCCGCGATTCTCATCTCGACGGCCGCGGGCATCATCGTGACGCGCGTCGGCGGCGAAGAAGAAGGCGCGCACCTCGGCAAAGACATCGGCGGGCAGCTGACGGCGTACCCGAAGGCGATCGCGATCGCGGCCGGCATGATCTTCGGTCTGGCGCTGGTGCCGGGTCTGCCGAAGGTGCCGTTCTTCATTCTGTCGATCGGCGCGGGCGCGGGCGCCTACGTGATGCTGAACCGCCAGAAGCGGCTCGAGGCTGGCGAGATCGACGAGAACGGCGACGAGGTGAACGAGAACGGCGAGTCGGGCGACTCGGCGAAGCCGAAGTCGGCCGAGCCGGCACCCAAAGAGCCGATCAACCCCGACAGCGAGCTCTTCATACCGGTCGTGACGCCGATCGTGCTCGAGGTCAGTGACGCGCTGGTGCCGTACGTCGACTCGCGGCAAGACAACGGGCGGTTTCTGTACGAGCTGATCCCGTTCATGCGCGACGGCCTGTTCGTCGAGCTCGGGGTGCGGTTTCCCGGCGTGCGTGCGCGCGGCAACCCGGGCCTGCCGCCGGGGGCGTACCAGATTCAGATCAACGAGGTGCCCGTGGTGACGGGGCAGGCGACGCTCGGCCACATTCTGGTGAACGACACGGTCGATCGTCTGCGGCTGATGAACGTGCAGGGCTTCGAGGCGATCAACCCGGCGACCCGGCAGCCGGCGGCGTGGGTGCCTGAAGGTTCGAAAGAGATGCTCGAGGCGGCCGGCCTGACGACGTGGGACGTGCCGGGCTACATCATTCTGCACCTCGCGGCCGTGCTGCGGCGGCACGCGCGCGAGTTCGTCGGCGTTCAGGAAGTGCAGACGATGCTCGATCAGCTCGAGAAGGCGTTCCCGGCGATCGTGAAAGAGGTGATCCCCAAGGTGGTCAACGTGTTGAAGTTGACCGACATCTTGGGGCGACTCGTCGAAGAAGAGATCTCGATTCGCGACCTGCGCGGCATTCTACAGGCGGTGGCCGAGCAGGGGCAGGTCGAGGCCGACTCGGTGATGTTGACCGAGCACGTGAGGTCGTCGCTGAAGCGCTACGTCTCGCACAAGTACGCGCGCGGCACGAACACGCTGGTCGTGTACCTGCTCGACCCGCAGATCGAAGACGCGGTGCGCGGAGCGATCAAGCGCACGTCGGCGGGCACGCACCTCGCGCTCGAGCCCGACATCGCGCAAGAGATCGTGCAGGCGGTGAAGAACGAGTGTGGCCACCTGCCGCCGACGGCCCAGCGCCCGGTGATTCTGACCGCGATGGACATTCGCCGCTACGTGCGCAAGCTGCTCGAGTACGAGTTCAACCCGCCGTTTTCGGTGGTCTCGTTTCAAGAGCTGTCGCCCGAGCTGAACATTCAGCCGGTGGCGCGCATCTCGACGCGGTAGTCACGCGCCGGCGACGAGCAGAATCAGCACGACGATGCCGATGAGGAGCGCAAAGGCGCCGATGCCGATGCCGACCATCGTCGACTTGTTCGAGAGGTCGAGGCCGCGACGCTCGCCGCTGACGGCGCCGGGCTCGCCTTCGTCGGGCGGGGCGTCGTCGGGAGAAACATCATCAGGGGGGGGCTCTTCGGGCGGGGGCTCTTCGTCGGGCGGTGGGTCTTGAGAGGTGTTGGGCTCGTCGGAAGGGGGCTCTTCGGCGGGCGGGGGCTCTTCGGGCGGGGGCTCGGCGGGGGCCTCTTCGGGGGGCGGGGCGGGTTCTTTTTTTTCGACGCGCGAGACCCGCGCTGACTTCTTCTTGGCGCGCTGGTTCTCGGCGACCTCTTCGTCTTTTTCGCGCGAGGTCATCTCGCCCTCGGGGTCATCAGAGATGACGACGGGGGCCTCGCGCACCTCGTTGGGATCCAAAAAGAGCAGGCGCACGCCGCCGACCTCGACCTCGTCGCGATCGAGCAAGGTCTTGCCGGAGCTGCGCTTCTTGTTGATCTTGATGCCGTTGCGGCTGCCGAGATCTTCGACGTGAACGCCCGACCAGTCGCGGCGCACCTTCACGTGGCGGCGCGAGACGAGATCATCTTTGAAGATGATGTCGGCGCTCTCGTCGCGGCCGATGATGTACTCCTGGGCGTCGGCGATCTCGATGCGCTCGCCTTCGCGAGGGCCGTTCATGATGCGGAAGTAGGGCTGCTCACCGTTGGCCATGAGGCCGCGCATCACGTCTTTGACGACCTTGCGGGCGACGAACTGGGTGTTGTTGGCGGCTTCGCTGGCCTTCTCGCCGGCGATGCGATCGAAGGTCACGTCGAACTGGGCGATGGCGATGACGTCGCCGTTGCGGAGCAGGTGCTTCTCGCCCTTGGGGAGCTTCTGGCCGTTGATCTGGGTGCCGAACGAAGAGCCGAGATCTTCGACGAAGTAGAGCTGGCCGTCGCGGCTGATGCGGGCGTGGCTTCGCGAGACGGCCTGCTGGGCCAGCACGACCTGGCAGACCTGGTCGCGGCCCAGGGTGATGATGTCGTCGTCGAGCATCACGACGGAGGGCTTGTCGGCGCCGCCTTCCGCGCTGCGCTGTTTGACCGTGAGGCGGACGCTCATGGCGTGAGGCGCTCGGAAACGTGGGCTCAGTACGTGTTGGCGCTCACGTACCGCTCGCAGGTCTCGACTTCCTTCGGGTACTCGGTGCCTTCGGCGAACTTGAGGAAATTCTGACAGGCCGTCTTGGCCTGTTTGTCTTCGCGGTCGTCTTTGAAGATCTCGAACAGGCCGTAGTGACACGGAGCGAACTTGGGCTCGAGCTTGAGGCAGCGAAAGTAGGCCCGCTTCTCGTCGTTCTTGAGCCCCTTGTCGCGGTAGGTGCGCGCCATCGCATACTCGTTGGGGGCGTCGCGCTTGCCCTCTTTGATCTCTTTGATGTTCTTGAGCGACTCTTCTTGGAGCTTGGCGCTCTTGTTCACGACCGAGATGTTGCGACGGCACTCGGCCTTGTTGGGGTCGGCCTCGATGCACGACTCATAGGCGTCTTTGGCTTCGCCGGCCTTGCCGGCTTCGGCGAGCACGTTGCCGAGCTCGAGCCAGGCGTCGGCGAAGGTGGGGGCGAGCTCGACGGCGGAGCGCAGCTGCTGCTCGGCGTCTTCGAGGGCGCCTTCGTCGTGGGCGATCTTGCCGAGCATGGCGTAGGGGTCGGCGAGGTTGCGGTTGACCGCGATGACGGTGCGAAACTCTTTTTTGGCCTTGTCGTTCTGATTGAGGCCCATGAACGTGAGGGCGAGGTTGTAGCGGGCCTCGTTGAAGTCGGGGTTCACCTTCAAGGCGCGCTGGAAGTTGTCGTGGGCTTTTCCGTACTGGCGGTTCTTGTAATAGATGAACCCGAGGTCGTTGTAGGCGCCGGCGTGCTCCTGGTTGTAGCGGAGCGCCTTGATGAAGAAGTCTTTGGCGTTGTCTTCTTGGCCGCGGCGCATGGCGATGAGGCCCTTGTTGACCCAGGCGTCTGCGAACTGCGGGGCGAACTGGAGGGCGAGGTCGCACTGAACCTCGGCGGTGGTGAGATCGCCAGCGTTCAAATATTCGGCGCAGAGGTCGGCGGCCTCGATGGCACGAGGGTGGGGAGGCGGCGTGTGGAGACACCCGGTTCCGACGTAGCCGGCCGTTCCGACTGCGAAAATCAGCGTCAAGTGTCGCTTCATCTTGGGCTCGCGGAGTGTACGATGGCGCATCTTCATGCGAAAGACCCGCTTCGGACTGGTTCTCGTCGTGGCGCTGTTCGGTGGCTTCGAGGCGCAAGCGCAGTTCGCGAACAAGCGGCTGGGGTTCGAGCTCGGGGGCTTCTCGTTCAACGACGCAGAGATCACGGCAGGCCTCGCGGTGCAGCTCGAGGGCAACTACTACATCGAGAACAGCATCGACGTGGGCATTCGAATACCCGCGGTGCTGCTGCTGACGCGGGTGTCGAACAAGCAGGAGTTCGGCACGGGCGGGCAGCTCTATTTTCGATACCTGTTCAGCGAAGAGTCGGTGCGGCCGTACGCGGGCCTGGCGATCGACGTGCTCGTGATCTTGCGCGGGCAGGTGCAGGGCGACACGAGCGCGAACCAGATGGTGTTCTGGGGGCCGCAGGCGTTCGGCGGGCTCGACTATTTCATCGTCGACACCGTCTCGATCGGGGCGCGGGGCTTCTTCACGGCGCACATCGCGATCAACAACCGCAACGTGTTCAGGCCCACGTTCGGCGGGTACGCGAACCTGCACTTCTACTTCTGAAGAGCGAAGCGGCTCTGCTTGCCACGACCCTTGGCGGCCTGGGTGCGCTCGGTGTTGCGGGCGACGAGGGCGGCGGCGATGAGGAGCACGAGCTTCTCGTCAGAGAGGTGGGCGGGCTTGTGGAAGTCGGCGTCGTCTTGGAGGCGCTGGGCGAGGGTCTGAAAGAGGGTGAGGCGGGCCTCCATGCCGAGCTCTTCGCGGCGCAGGGCGGCGGCGAAGATGAGCGCCTCTTCTTCGGGGGTGAGGCGGGCGACGCGGGCGCGGAAGGTGGGGTCTTTGAGGAGCGTGAGCTCGACGTCGGGGCGGGCCAGCGAGGCGGGGATCTTGAGGCGCCGCTCACGCACGACGACGGTGCCCGCGAGCATGTCGCCGAGGCGCTGGTGTGACTTCGAGAGAAACGCGACGGAGCCACCGACGAGGTACAGCGAGGGCCCGACGAGGTAGGCAGCCTGGGGGATGACCGCGGGCAGGCGGTCGATGGGGCGGGTCAGGTTGCGCAAGACGGCCTGCAGAAAGCCGATGCGCACGCCGCTCTCTTGAATGACGCGCAGGCCGAGGGCTTTTTTGCCGAGGGTCTGACCCGACCAGACGGCCTCGAGCACGATGAAGTAGCCCCAGTCGACGAGGAAGTACGCGATCATCATGAGCGCCGAGGCGAAGCCGGGCAGGGCGGCGCCGGCGATCGAGATCACGATGCTCGCGACGAGCACGATGCCGATGATGACGACGGTGTCGATGAGCCAGGCGAGCATGCGGCTCGAGAGGCCGGCGAGCACGAAGTCGAACTCGACGTACTCGGGGGTGAGCACGGCGTGCTGGCCATCGAGGAGTCGTTCACCCGCCACGGCTTGTAGTCTACGCTCGGTTGCCTTCGATGGAGATCGCCGAGTTCGTCGAGACGAAACGGCCGCGGTGGGCGGCGCTGGAGCGGCTGCTCGACAAGGCCGAGGCGTCGGGGCTGAAGAAGCTGAACCTCGACGAGGCGCGGGCGCTGTCGCGGCTGTATCGGGCGGCCTCGTCTGACCTGTTGTGGGTGCGCTCGCATGCGGGGTCGGCCGACGTGAACGGGTACCTCAACGACCTGGTGGCGCGGGCCTACGCGCTGACGTACCCGGGCAAGCGCTTTCGCATGAGCGACGTGACGGCGTTCGTGACGCTCGGGTTCCCCGACCTGATGCGGCGCGAGTGGCGGGCGTTCGTGGCGTCGCTCCTGGTGATGTTCGCGGGCTACGGGTTCGGGTGGGTGGGCATGGTGTTCGACCCCGACGCGGCGCTGTACCTGGTCGACGAGCAGCACCTGCACCTCGACCCGGTGAAGCGGGCAGAGGCCGAGGCGAAAGAAGAGAAGTCGTCGATTCAGAACCAGGCGGCGTTCTCGAGCTTCTTGTTCACGCACAACATCGGGGTGGCGTTCTTCACGTTCGCGCTGGGCATCACGGCGGGCGTGGGCAGCGCGCTGATGTTGTTCATCACGGGCATTCTGCTGGGGTCGCTCGCGTGGGTGTACGCGTCGAAGGGGCTGATGGGGTGGTTCTGGGCGTGGATTCTGCCGCACGGCATACCCGAGCTGACCGCCATCTGCATCGCGGGGGCGGCGGGGTTCATCATCGCGCGGGGCATGATCGCGCCGAAGGGCCTGTCGCGGCGGTCGGCGGTGCGGCGAGAGGCGGTGACGGCGGTGAAGCTCTTGCTCGGCACGCTCGCGCTGTTCGTGCTGGCGGGGTGCATCGAGGGCACGATCTCGCAGATTCACCCGCCGCGGCTGTCGATCGAGTTCAAGATCGGGTTCGCGCTGGTGGTGGGCACGGGCGTGTACGTGTACCTCTTGTCGGGGTTCTTGCGGCGGCGTGACGAGCGCGACGAGAAGCCGGTCGTCGAGACGACGGGCGCCGCGCGCGTTTGAATCTCGCGACGGCGAGCATCGACTAGCGAGGCTGCTTCGCCTGCATGAGCGGGAGCAGCCAGGCGTCGAAGGTGGGGCGCGGCTCCCAGGTCTTCGTGTCGATGTGAGCTTCGCCCTTCATGTCCGCGAGTGACACCCCGAAGGCCTCACGGAAGATCTCTGTGAGTTCGGGTGGCCCGTGGCCGCGGTGCACCATTCGATGCTGGCGGTGAGCGGCGCCTTCACAGCACACCTCGGGCTTTGATCTCGAGGTACTTGTTCACGGCAGCGAGCGAGAGCTCGTCGGGGTTCACATCGATCATCTGTACGCCTCCTTGGCCAATCTTTCGCTTCATCGCTTCGCGCTCGAGCAACAGCTCGCTGGCGACCGAATGCTGGTAGGCGGTCTCGGCCTCGGGCGGCGGCGTGCGGAGCAGCGAGGCGAGCGCGGTGTCTTTGACCGAGAGACACAGCGGCACGTGGCGCCGGGCGAGGCGGCGCATGGGGTCGACCATGGTCGAGGCCTGGTCTTCGTCGATGAAGTCGGTGAACACGCAGAGCAGTGAGCGACGGAGCAGCCGAACGTTCAGCTCTTTGAACAGGGCGAGGTAGTCGACGTAGGTGAGGTGCGGCCTCGCCGAGTAGAGCGCGTCGACGATCTTGCGGTACTGGGTGCGGCCGTTGTTCGGAGCGAGGTACGACTTCACGCCGTCGGCGAAGACGACGAGGCCGACGCGGTCGCCGTTCTTGATCGCGACGAACGCGAGAAACAAGGCGGCGTTGACGGCGTGGTCGAGCTTGGTGAGGCCGTCGACGCGGGCGGCCATCGAGCGGCCGGCGTCGACGCCGATGAGCAGGGTCTGGCTGCGCTCTGACTCGAAGACGCGGGTGACGGGCCTCGTGCGGCGGGCGGTCGCCTTCCAGTCGACCTCGCGCACGCTGTCGCCCTGGGCGTAGTCGCGCAGGCGGGCGAACTCGGAGCCGCGGCCGTCGCGGCGCAGCTGCCTCAAGCCCAGGTTGACGAGATCGAGCGCGGCGTCAGACAGCAGCAGGCGCGAGGCGCCGCGCAGGTCGGGGAAGACAGCGACCGACTCGCCGATGGGCAGGGTGCGCTCGTGCCACATGAGCCCGGCGGGGCCGCGCACACGAACGTGCACGGGGCCGAACGCGAACTTGCCGCGCTTCACCGGCACGACCTTGTAGGCGAGGCGGGCGCGGCTTTGGGCCGAGACCTTCAGGGCGAGCTCTTCGGGGTCGGCGCTGAACTCTTCGGGCACGTCGTCTTTGATGCGCAAGTGCCAGGCGCGGCCGCTGGTGTTGATGACGTCGAGCTCGATCTTGTTGGCGACGCCGACCGAGAGGCGGTTGGGCACGTGCCGTGAGACCTTGATGCGGGCTCTGCGCGCGATGACGAAGTCGACGAGGGCGAACGCGAGCAGCGAGAAGTCGAGGAGCAGGACGAGGGCACGAATGCCGGGCACGAAGCCTGCGACGAGGGTCGGCAGGGTGAGCAGGCACAGCGTGATCCACAACCTGCCCGACGGAATCACCGGGGTACTTCCACCGCGGCGACGACCTCTTTCAAGACGTCGGCGGGGGTCGCTCCGTCGAGCTCGGCGTCGGGCGAGAGCAAGAGGCGGTGCTTGAGCACGGGGCCGGCGAGGTAGCGCACGTCATCGGGCGTGACGAAGCTGCGGCCGCGCAGGGCGGCGAGCGCCTTCGAGGCGAGCAACAGGTGCACCCCCGCGCGGGGGCCGGCGCCCAGCCGAATGCGCGGCGAGTTGCGCGTGGCGCCGACGAGCTTGCGAATGTACGCGAGCACGGGCGGCTCGATGTTCACCTCGTGCAGCGCGCCGCGGGCCTGCAGCACCTGATCTTTGGAGGTCGCGGGGTTCACGCCGGCGCGGGCGAGGTCGCCGGCGTCGAAGCCCCTGTGCACCGAGGCGAGTATGGCGTCTTCTTCGGCGTCGGCGGGGTAGCCGACGTCGATCTTGAACAGAAACCGATCGAGCTGGGCTTCGGGCAGCGGGTAGGTGCCTTCGCTCTCGACGGGGTTCTGGGTGGCGATGACGGTGAAGAGCGGTGAGAGCGCACTGAGCTTGCCCTCGAGCGAGACGCTGCGTTCTTGCATGGCCTCGAGCAGGGCCGACTGGGTCTTGGCGGGGGCGCGGTTGATCTCGTCGGCGAGGAGCAGGTCGGTGAAGATGGGCCCCTTCACGAGCACGAAGCTCTGCGACTTCAGGTCGAAGATGCTGGTGCCCAAGATGTCGGCGGGCATCAGGTCGGGCGTGAACTGAATGCGCTTGAACTCGGCGCTGACGCTGCGGGCGAGGGCGCGGGCCATGAGCGTCTTGGCGACGCCGGGCACACCTTCGAGGAGCACGTGACCGCCGGCGAGGAGGCCGCACAACATGAGCTCGAGGGCCTCGTCTTGGCCGACGACGGCCTTGCGCACCTCGCCGAGAGACGCTTCGCGCACCTGATTGGCGATGCGCACGGCGGTGCCGGTGGGAGGCGGAACTGACGACGGCGGCGGTGGCGGAGCACCGATCGGCGGGTTGGGCGTCATCGATGGGGAGCTTGCGACGCTGTCGCGGCGTGGGGAAGTGAAACGTTCAAGACGGCGGGGCTGCGGCGCGCTTGCGCTTGTGGGCGGCGAGCTTTCGGGCGGCGGCGGCGCGCCGTGCGACCTCGAGCACGTCGGCGTCGCTGGCGGCCGTCTGGGCGCGGGTGTGAACGTCGGCGAGGGCGGCGGCGAGCTCGGGGCGGGCGCGGCCGCGCAGGGCGTCGGCGACGTCGCGGGCTTCAGAGCGGGCGGGCAGGCCGGCGAGGGCGGCGAGCTCGGCAGTGAGCTGCTTCACGATCTCGACGGCGGCGTGACCGAAGTGGCGGCCCTCGCGGTAGAGGCGGCTGGTCGCGAAGAGGGCGTCGGTGCCGCCGACGCGCACGTCTTCGGGCGGGGGCTTGGGGCGGCCGAAGCGGCGCAGGGCTCCGGCCCACAAGCAGACGCCCAAGATGAGCTGGGCGATGGCGAACTGAACGCCGTAGCGGGCGGCGAAGCTGGCGATCGAGCGGTCGCCGGTGAAGCCGTGGTGAAACTCGTCGAAGCCGATGCGGCCGGTCTTCGCGGTGGTGCGCAACATCGAGCGCCAGAGCTGGGCGTTGTCGGCGAGGGCGAGGGCCTCGTTCATGGCGAGGTGGGGCGCGCCGATGATGATGAGGCGGCCCTGGCCGTGGGGCACGACGCCGGCGACGTACTCTTTCAAGACCGAGTCTTGGAGGAGCGGAATCGCGCCGGCGGGGAGGTCGAGGTAGCTGTGCACCTTCGCTTCGACGCGCTCGACGCCCACGGTGTAGGGCGAGGGCTGCGAAGGCTCGAGGGTGCGCAGGCCCAAAGAACGTTCGGCCTTCCACAGGTGAACGTCGAGGGCGGTGAGCAGGGGGTTGTCGCGCGAGCCCCAGGGCACGTAGATGACGGTGGCGCCCTGG
>JAEUJP010000048.1 GCA_016793725.1 Myxococcaceae bacterium
TTCACCAAGGGCAGCGGCTTTCTCGGCCATGTCGCGCGAGACGCGGGGCGAGTCGCACAGCAGCTCCAGGCGAGCCTCCGCGCCGGGTGACGCGAGTCGAAGATGAAGGTGAGGAGCCGGGTCGCCTCGACCGCGCCGCCCCGCCCGGGTTGAGGCGAGCTGCACCAGCCGCTGGCAGACCCGCCGGTACGACCGCAGCGCCGACGACCACCGTGGCCAGCTGCGTGAGGTGAAGGTCTGCGCGCCCGCGCCCCGAAGCACGCGCTACCGCCGCCGGTTCTTCTTCGTCGCCTTCGCCGGCCCCGCCAGCGCGCCGCCGCCCTCGAGCGTCAGCGACGGGTTCTGCGCGATCACGTCGGCCACACCGCCGAGCGACGACACCGAAGCGAGCTCTTCGGTCACCGTGCCGTCTTGGCCGCTCTGGCCCGGGTTGCCGCGGTTGCCGCTCGTGCCGCTCGCGCCCTTCGGCGCCCACCCTGCGCCCTTGCCTTTGCACGTGCTGCCCGAGCCGCCGCTGCCCGCGCCGCCGCCGCTGCCGCCCGAGCCCGCCGCGCCACCCGGAGCCAGGCCCGTGACCGCGTCGAGCAGCGCCTGATCACTCGCCCGAATCGTCAGCCGCCCGCCACGCCCACCGTCGCCGCCGCGCCCGCCCTTGCCGCCCTGACCGCCGTCGCCGCCCGACTGGCACCGGCCGATCTGCCCGCCGCCGCCGCTGCCGCCGTGCCCCCCCGTGCCGCCGCTGCCGCCGCTCCCGCCCGCCACAGAGACCGTCGCCTTCGCCACCGACGGGTCGAACAGCCGCGCCTCACCGTCGACCACCAGCAGCGCCAGCCGCCCGCGCTTCGGCGTCGTCACCCACGCCACCTCAGCCACCACCTCGGGCCCATCGCGCCCGTCCTTCCCGTCCTTCCCGTCGCCGCCCATGCCGCCGCTGCCCGTGCCGTGCGACGAGTTGCCCGACTGCCCCGACTTGCCCGACTCGCCCGTGCCGCCCGAGCTGCCCGGCGCGCCCTCACGCGAGATGTAGCCCTGGCAGCCGAACGTCTGCTCGAACGTCATCGCGTGCGCGACCGACGTCCCGGGAATCGAGAGCGAAAACGTCACCGGCGCGTCGATGTCGGCGAAGTTCGTGCCCTGCACCGGCGACGCCAGCACCGGCGCGTCGGGCGACGTCGTCACCAGACCCGGGCGCGGCGCCGTCTTCCACTCGAACCAGTCGGCGCGCTCGCTCACGCGCATCACGCGGCCCTTCGCGTCTTTCGCGACCACCGGCGCCAGGTTCAGCGAGCCGCCGCCGCAGATCATGTCCTTCTCGTTGCCCGCTCCGAACGTGAGCGACTTGATGTCGTCGGGCGTCGCGCCGTTCTCACCGTACAGGCTCACCTCGAGCTGGCGCCGCGCGTGCGTGAGGGGAAAGATGAGGCTGTCGCCGCGCACCTTCGGGCCCATCGCGATCGCGAGTGCCACGCCCAGGCCGCCGACGATCGCGCTGCCGATCGCGCCGTAGAACACCGGCATGCGCAGATCATCGCCGAGCGGAACCGGCCGGCCCGGGAACATCTCGGTGTTCGACAAGAAGTACGACGCGACGCCGGCGAGCGCGGCCGTGAACCCGAGCACCGCGAGGCCCACGCCGGTGCCCTGCAAGAACGCCCCGGTGCGGCGACTCGACACCACCGCGTCGTACGACGAGGTGTCGCTGATCGACTGGTAGAACTCCTGCTCGTCGAGGCCGGCGTTCGCGCGCGTGAAGAAGACGGGCTGAACCTTGGGCGCCTTGCCGTCGTCGTAGCCGCGCGTCGAGTCGCCGTAGTCGACCTCGGGCGTCATGGCCTCTTCGTGAACCTGCACCTCTTCGTCGTTCGGCGTGATGGGCCGGGCCGGGTTGTGGGCGCAGGCGGCGACGGTGAAACAGAGCAGCGTGAGGGTCGAAAGGAGGCGCATGCCCAGAAGGGCCGCGGCCCCGAAAAAGTCGCGCTCACGGCTTCAGGCGCGCGTCGACCCAGCCCCCGCGCTCCCCGAGGAGCCTCGACGCCTGCAGCACGTGCAGCTCGGTCACCGCCGACGCCTCGCGCAGGTACCAGGCCGCCGGCGATTTCCACAGTGATGCTCCATAGTTGAGCGACGCCCGGTAGATCGCGTGGTGGCGCACGTACATCTCGAGCGCCGTGCGGGGAAAGCCCGAGACGCGGCCCGAGTCGAGCACCCCGGCCAGGTCGGTCTCGCTCGTACCGTCGAGGTCAGACCGAATCAGGCGGTTCACGTCGCTCTGGTCGAGCTCGCGGCCCAGCGGCTGGTTGCGCCAGATCGCCAGGAGCCCGGCGTCGTCATCGCCCATACGCGACTGGGGAACCCACGGGCGCGAAGTCGCGCATAGACTGCCGCCTTCGATGTCGTCGTCCGACTGCCTCGACCCCGACACGGCTGCGAGCTACGTGTCGAACGCGCTCACGCCCGACGAGCGCGCAAAGGTCGACGGCCACATCGACGGCTGCGCCAACTGCCGCGAGCTCGTGTCGCTGATCGCGAAGAGCGCGTGGACGACGGCGTCAGGCGCCACGCTGCCGGCCGCCAATCGCCCGTCTCAAGAGCCGACCGCCGCCAACCCCGGGCGCAGGCCCCCCCGCGTCGCCGGAGCCACCCTGCCCCGCGGCACCCGCGTCGGCTCGTTCGAAATTCGCCACCCCTTGAGCGCCGGCGGCATGGGTGTCGTCTACGTCGCGTACGACGCTCGGCTCGATCGCCAGCTCGCGCTCAAGTGTGTCGGCGATCGCCACGGCGACACGCAGCAGCTGCTCAACGAAGCGCGGCTGATGGCGCAGGCCGCGCACCCGAACGTCGTGCCGGTCTACGACGTCATCGACGCCGACGGTCAGCTCTACATCGCGATGGAGCTCGTCGTCGGCCGCACCGTCGGCCAGTGGGTCGCGCAGGCGCCACACACCTGGCGGCAGGTGGTCGACGTCTACCTCGAGGCGGGCAAGGGCCTCGCCGCGGCGCACGCGCTCGGCATCGTTCACGGCGACGTGAAGCCCGGCAACATTCTCGTGGGCGACGACGGCCGCGTGAGAGTTTCGGACTTCGGCATCGCGAGCTTCGCCTCAGACGCCGACCTGCTGGCGGGGTTGATACGTGGCACGCCGGCGTACTTCGCGCCCGAGCAACGGCGCGGCGTGCCGGCCGACTACCAGTCTGACCAGTACGCGTTCGCGGTGAGCCTGCACGAGGCGCTGTACGGAGCGCTGCCGGGTTCGCCTCCGACGCGGCAGGTGCGGCTGCCATACGGCCTCAAGCGCGTGCTCGCCCGCGCGCTGTCAGAGACGCCCGGCGCCCGCTACGCCTCGATGGAGGAGCTCTTGCGCGCGCTGCGCGCGGTTCGACTCGCGCGGGGCCGGCTGATCGCCGCGGCGGTCTCGGCGGTCGTCGTGCTGCTCACGGTCGCGTTCGTGTTCGGCGGGCAGCGCGCAGAGGCGGCGCGCTGTGCGGCCGCTGCGGCCGAGCTGAAGTCGCCCTGGTCTGAAGACGCGCGCGCGCGCACCCGCGCGGCGTTCGAGCGCACTCAGCTGTCGTACGCCGGCGACAGCTTCGCGCGCACCGACGCGGCGATCGAGCGGTGGTCGAAGGCGTTCGAGGGCGCGGTCGGCGAGGCGTGCACCAGCCCGCGGGCGAACGAGCTGCTGGCCTGCTTGAAGGGCGTGTCGACCGACGCGCAGGCGCTGATCACGCAGCTGACGGCGGCAGACGTGGCGATGGTGCTGCGCGCGGTGGCGGCGGCCGAGGGGCTGCCGGTGGCCGAGCGGTGCAGGGCCGAGAGGGCGGCTCCGGCGGCGGCGACGGGGCCCGCGGCCGACGCGGTGCGGCTCGAGCTGGCGAAGGCGCGGGCTCAGGCAGCGGCGGGCCGGTACAACGAGGCAGAGGGCACGGCGCGGGCGGCGGTAGCGGCGGCCGAGGCGACCGGCGACCTGGGGCTCATCGCGAGCGCGAAGGCCGACTGGGGCGGCGACCTGACGTTGATCAGCAAGTACGACGAAGCGGCGGTGGTGCTGGGCGACGCGATTCGGCTCGCCGAGGTGTCTCACGAAGACTGGGCGCGTTCGCACGCGTGGTGCGATCTGCTGGGCGCCGAGTACTCGCGCGGGCACCACGACCAGGTGCTGCAGTACGGCCCGGCGGCGCTGGGAGCGGCGCAGCGCATCGACGACGTGCGGCACGCGACCGAGATGATGCTGACCATCGGCAGCAGCATGGGCGACAAAGGCCGGGCGAGCGAGGCGAAGGCGATGCTCGAAGAGGCGGTGAAGCTGCGCGAGAAGGCGTGGGGCCCCAACGACCGGCGCACGG
>JAEUJP010000055.1 GCA_016793725.1 Myxococcaceae bacterium
GCGCAGCGCCGAGGGCAATGCGGGCGTGCTCGCATATACCGATGGCGTCGTTCTCACCGCGCACGGCAAGAGCGACTTGTTGCCCGGCATCAGCCGCACCTACTCGCTCGTGCTGCCGCGCGCCGACCAGTCGCTGTACAACATGTTCATCGGCGCGGGTACGTACACCGTCACCGCCCGCCCGTCGGACGCCGCGATTCCCAGCGAGCGCAGGCAGATCAAGAACGCGGCAGCGGGCACGCTGCTCGGCCAGTCGTTCGAGTTCAAGTCGTTCGATCAGACGCTGGTGCTGACGGGTACGCTCTACAAGACGCTACCCCCGTCGCCGACCTTTCAGACGGGGCTCGCGCTCCAGGCGTTCGAGTCGGCCAACGGGCAGCCGCTCTCACAGGTTGCCATCGTGCAGAGCAACGGTGCGTTCGAGCTCTACGTTCACCCCGACGCCGCGGCGCTGCCGTCGCTCACGCTCATCGCGACGCCGCGCGACAACACGGCGCTGGTACCGACGAAGAGCTTCGTGATCTCACCGGTGCCGCGCACGCAAGAGACGCTGGCGCCGCTCGAGCTGGGCAACTTCGGCGACGCGCTGCCGCTGATCTCGGGGCGAATTCTCAGCGCCGCCGGCGCCCCCGTGAAGGGCGCGACGGTGATGCTCGAGGGCGCGGTCAACGGGGGCGGGTCGTTTCGCTCGCGCACCGTCATCACCGACATGAACGGCATCTTCGGGGTCGACCTGCTGCCGAGCGCGACCGGTCACGCGTACACGCTGACCGCAATTCCCCCTCCCGAGAGCGCTGCGGGCATTCTGCAGACGCAGGTGCGGGCGGGCCTCGATGGCCAGGGCAAGCCGGCGCTGCTGTCGGCGACGAAAGACGAGCCCCGCAGCGACTTCACGTGCCCGAGCCGGGTGCTGTTCACGGGCACGGTGCTGAACCCCGACGGCTCGGCGGCTGTGGGCGTGAGGGTCGAGGCGACGGCCACGGCGCCGCTCGACATGCGCCCGGTGCCGACGTCGATCGCGACGGCGGTGACCGGCCCGAGCGGGCTCTACACCCTGATGCTCGACCCGGCCTGGTACCGTTTCGACTACGTCGCCTACGACCCCAAGCTGCCGCGCAAGTCGCGCGTCGTTCGCGTCGAGCAGACCGAAGCCGAAGTGCAGACCGACGCCGGCACGCGCAACGACGAATATCGTCTTTCGGTCGGGCGCACGGTGACCGGCGTCGTGACGGTTCGGCCGAACTCCGATGGCTCGGCGATGAACGTGCCCGGCACACCCGCTGCGAACGCGCTGGTGCGCTTCTACCGCGTGACCACGGTCGAAGGCGTCGCGTCTTCACTGCTGATCGGCGAGGGGTACAGCGACCAGAACGGCACCTACTCGATCGCGCTGCCGAGCAGCGGGCCGTCGACGCGGTAGCCCGTCTCACCCGGCGTCGAGCACGCGCTTGAGCTCGTCGAGTGTCGGCCCGACCTCGCCCGCGAACTGCGTGGCGTGGGTGGTGTAAAGGTCCATCGCCTGCTCGAGCCGCTTGAACGCCTCTTTGAGGTTCTCGCGGCCCGCCGACCCGACCGCACAGTCGGCCTCGGCCGCGCGGTGGCGCTCGAGCCAGTCGAGCCTGAACTGCGGCCAGTATTCGGCGTCGACCCTTCGCACCTCGGCCTGTGTGCTCATCGCCTTGCGGTGTTCGTCGAGCTCGACCCACAGCGCGCGCGCCCGCGTGAGGCACTCGTCAGCCGAGAGCGCCGACGGCGCCGGCGGCCGGTGATCGGGCGACATCTCGAGCACCGACTTGATCACGCTCACCGTGATGCTGCCCGCGAAGAACAGCAGCACCACGAAGTAGACGGCCCACACCGCGACCCGGTACGGGCGATAGCGCGCGACGAGCTTCTCGGGTGCCAGCTCGGGCTTCGGTTCAGCCATCGAAGCGGCAGCGTGTCAGGGGTTCGTCTTCGGAGCCAGCGGATTGGGGGCCGCCGCGGCAGGCTGAGCTGCAGGCGCGGGAGCCGGTGGCGCCGGAGCCGCCCCCGCCGGAGCGCCCGCCGCCTTCTCGTTCTCGGCGCGCTTCAGCCGACCGCGGAACTGGCCGCCGAACTCGCTGTTCGGGTGCTGGTTCAGCCCCTCGCGCGCCGTCTCGATCGACTTCTCTTTCTGCCCCACCTGGTCGTACGTGATCGTGAGCATCACCATCGCGTAGTCGTGGTTCTTGAGGCCCTTCGAGCCAGCGACGTATCGCTGCAGGTGCGGCAGCGCCGTGTCGTACTTCTTCTGCTGAAACAGCGCGTAGCCGAGCGCGTAGGTCGCCTCGTTCGCGTCGTCTTCCGACGGCTGCAGCGCGAGAAACCGCGTCAGCTCGTCGATCGCGTTCGACCACTCGTTGCGGTGGTACGCCTTGATGCCGCGGTCGAACATGCCCCCGCCGATCTCTTTGCGGAGCAGCGCCGCCCGATCTTGCAGTGCCCGCTGCGCGAACGGCGAGACCTTCGCCGTGTCGAGCTTCGCCAGCGCGTCGATCGCCTTCAGGCGCTCGTCACCGGTCAGCGTCGTCATCTGTTTGTAGACCTCGGCGGCGCGCTGCTCGGCTGCGGCAGCGACCTGGGCCTCTTGCTTCAGCCGGTCGACGTTCGCGGTGAGCTCGGCCACCTGCTTCTCGAGCTTGTCGCGATCGGCAGCGACGGCCCCGACCCGCGCGTTCGAGATGAAGATGCCCGCCGCGATGCACAGGGCCAAGAAGCCCAGGTACGTGACGGCCGACGAGATCCACTGGCGTTTTGCGAAGTCTTCCTGGCGTTTACCGACGACTTTCAGCTCCGCATGCAGATTTTTGAGCAGGTTGTCGGTCTTGATGACCAGGTTGCGTGACTCGATGACCTCACGACGAATGTCGTCGAGCCCCTTGTCGGTGTCGGTTGCCATGCTCTGCCCCACCTAACATGAATAACGGGCTACAGACTCCCGAGCATGCCAGACGACGTCGACGGCACCGTTCTCGGGAAATAGATCACCGCCCCGAGTGAAACGAAGCTCCCGCCGATGTTCACGCCGCTCGTCACCCACACGCCACGCGCGTAGAGAAAGCGGTACTCGAGCAACATGCCGAAGTAGTCGTTGAACCGGTAGCTCAGGCCCGCCGACGCCGCGATGCCGGTCACGAGGCGCTCGTACGTCTCGCCGTCGACACCCGTGAAGACGTAGCCGAGCGTCGGGCCGATGCCGACGCCGATGTACGGAGCGAACCCGGGAAAGAACAGATCCATCTTCGTCGCCCGCACGCCGATCAGCGCCCCGTAGGTCAACACGTTGATGGGCTGAAAGCCGCCGATCTCGAACCGGTCGTTGCCGATGAAGAGATCGATCGACACCTCGAGCCACGAGATCGCGCCGAAGCCGAACGAGGCCGTGCCCTGCCCGCCGCCCAGGCCGCGCGACACCGTCGCGTAGCCCTGCTCACCCGACTGCTTGAAGAAGAAGTCGTTGGGCGTCGACTTCCACCCGCCGCTGATGCTGATGCGGCCGACCCCGGCAACGCCGTGATCCCACGGCTTCGCGGCGTACACCGTCGTACCCGCCAGCATCACACACGCGACGAGCGCCGAGGTCACCAGGTCTTCCACCCTTCGACCTTGCGACCGCCGACCCGCGGAGGCATCGGCGGCGCCACCTCGGGCGCGCGCGCGTGCGGCGTCGGCTGTGCAGCCGGGGGCACCGCGACGCCGACCACCCGGGCCGCCGGCTGCGGCGTGGGCGCCGGAGGAGGCACGAATGGCTCGGCCCGCTGCGGTGTCACCTTCTCTTCGAGCAGCCGAATGTACATGCGCAGCTCGGCGACGGTCTGCTCGCGCTCCATGAGCTTGCGGTACAGGTCGACGCGCCGCTCCTTCTCGTCCATCAGCTCCGAGTGGAGCTGCATCAGCGACGCCATCGCCTTCTCTGCGAAGTCGCCCGGGATCATCTGCGCCTGCGCAACGGTGGCCGTGGTGAGCTCGGTGGTGTTCATTTGCGAAACGCGACCTCGAGGAAGGTGGTGTTCCTGTGTGGGTCGACCGTGCACCACAGGCAGCGCACCAGACACTTGAAGCCGAACTCGCGCCAGATGATGCGGAAGTTGGCGAGAACGTCTTTGCTCGTGATGACGCCGTTCATCTGTGCAACGACCTCCGCGACAGGGGTGTTGCAGACGGTAGCAGTGGCAATCGATCGGTCAATTTTCCGTCAGGGAGCTGCATGATGCGTCGCCTCGTTTCAATTGCCGCCCTTCGGCTCTTTGTCGTTCTGTTGCCGCTCGCCTGCGCACCGCTCAACCAGGCGACCATGTCGGCCAGGTGCCGCGACGCGTACAACGCGTGCCTGAACGCCTGCCCGCAGCCCGTGCTCAGCCCAGACCCCCGCCGGCCCAACGCGCAGACCGAGCAGGCCAGCTGCACGAGCGACTGCAACTCGCGGTCAGCCGCCTGCCGGTGACAGCTCGAAGAGCGGCACCTCGTGCACGACGACGTCGCCGTGCAGGCACTCGGCGCTGAAGTCGACGTCGTCGAGCGCGGCGAGCAGCGCGTGCGCCTCGGCGTGAGACACGCCCCGCTGGCCCACCGCGGCGTGGTGCGCGAGCGTCTGTTTCGCCGCCGAGAAGTCACGGAGCAGATCGACGAACAGGGCGCCCACGTCTTCACACGTCACCGGCAGCGACTTCACCGCGATGGTGGTGGGGCCGAACGCCTCGGCCTCGACGCCCAGCGCGGTGAGCTCGGGCTGCAGCGCCGTGACGCGCTCGACCTCGTCGGCCGTCAGCTCGACGGTGGCGCTGAACAGCGTCGGCTGCGCCCTGCCCTTCGGGTTCAGCAGCTGGTGCAGCGCGAGCCGCTCGCGCACCGCGTGGGGGTCGATGACGAGCAACGTGCCGCCGAGGCCCTCGCAGACCCACAGCCGGCCCGCGAGCTCGCCGATCAGCTTCACCTGCGAGAAGTAGCGCGGCGGCGGCGCCTCGTTGATGCCGGGCCGCGCCTGCCCGAAGCCGGGCTCGGTCGCCGAGGGGTCGAGAAACGCGAGCGGCGCCTGCGCCCGGCTCAAGAACCGCTCGACGGCCTGGGCGTAGTAGGCCCCCTGCAGCGGCAGCGACTCCGAGCTCTCGCGGTTGCGCCACGGCGCGGCCTTCAGCGCGCTCGAGATCGCGGCGAGCAGCGCGTCTTGCACCGAGCGCGGGTCGGCGAACCGCACCTCGAGCTTCTGCGGGTGCACGTTCACGTCGACGTCGCGCGGGTCGAGCTCGAGGTGCAGCACCGCGACCGGCTGGCGGCCGACCGGCAGCGAGTCTTGAAACGCGCGCTGCACGGCGTAGTTCACGCCGCGATCGCGAATGTAGCGGCGGTTCACGAGCGTGTAGAGGCCACGCGCGTTCGGCAGCGTGTACTCGGGGCTCGCGACGTAGCCGTAGACGTGCAGCCCGAGCCGGCGCTCGTCGACGGCGAGCAGGTGGGGGTGCACCTCGGTGCCGAGGGCGGCGGCGATGCGCTCTTTCGGGTCTTGGGCCGCGGGCGCCGAGAGCAGCGTCTTGCCCTCGTGCTCGACGAAGAACCCGACCTCGGGGTTCGCCAGGGCGAGGCGAATGACGGCCTCCTGGCAGTGCACGAGCTCGGTCTGCTCGCGCTTCATGAACTTGCGGCGCGCGGGGGTGTTGAAGAACAGATCTTCGACGTCGATGCGGGTGCCGCCCAGCGGCGCGGCGTCGTCGATCGTGGGCTCGTGGCCCCCGTCGGTCGCGAGCGCCGTGCCCGACGGCGCGCCTCTTTCAGAGGTGTGAATGCGAAAGCGCGACACCGAGGCGATGGCAGGCAGCGCCTCGCCGCGAAAGCCCATGGTCGAGATGGCGAAGAGGCCGTCGAGATCTCTGAGCTTGCTGGTGGCGTGGCGGCCGAGCGAGGCGGCGGCGTCTTCGCGCGACATGCCGATGCCGTCGTCTTGTACTGAAATCGACGACAGGCCGCCGGCGGTGAGCCGAACGCGCACGGTCGTGGCTCCGGCATCGAGTGAGTTCTCGCAGAGCTCCTTCACGACCGAGGCGGGCCGCTCGACCACCTCGCCCGCGGCGATCTTGTT
>JAEUJP010000068.1 GCA_016793725.1 Myxococcaceae bacterium
CGTCGCCTCCATCGGGCACGTCGCCTCCATCGGGCACGTCGCCTCCATCGGGCGCGTCGCCTCCATCGGGCACGTCGCCTCCATCGAGCCCCGCATCGTGCTCAGCCCGCCCGCCGTCTTCGGGCGCGCCAGCGTCGACGAAGGCCGCGTCTGCTCCTTGGGGCTCGACGTTCGAGGCGACGCCACAATCACAAGCCGCGAGCCCGGCGAGGCAGCAGACGACGGTGGCGAGGAGCAGCCGCATGACAGGGGGACGAAGCCCGCGCCTCGAAGGTGCGGGGGGCCGCGGGGTCGGGCTCTGTTTCGTCCGTGAGCCGACCGCGAAGGTGAGCGGGAGCCGTGGGTCGACTCACGGCCGCGCCGTCGGCTTCGGCGACAGCGACTGCAAGAACGCCCACATGGCGTTGAGCTCGGTCGGCGTCGCCTTCGCGGCGTACTGCGTCAGATTGCTCATCGGCATCTTCAGCGCGCGCCCGTCTTTCGACCTCGCATGGAGCATCGCGTTCAAGAAGTCGTCGCGTGACCAGCTCCTGAGCCCGTCGGCGTGCGGCGTGAGGTTCGCTGCCGGGGGCCACGCCGGGTCGCCGCCAGCGATCGGCCCCCCTGACAAATCGGCGCCGTGACAGCCCCGACACACCACGGTGAGGTGCCTGCCGAACTCGACGGTCTCGCCGGTGGGCGGTGGCTCGGCGGGGTGCGCGCGGTGGTGGTCTTCGATCTCTGCCGCCGCCAGCTCGAGCTCGCCCGTCGCCACCAGCACCGTGCCGAGGGGGCCGAGCTGCAGCGCGGGCATCTCGCGATCGACCGGAGGCATCGACTCGACGTACGCGACGAGATCGGCCAGCTCGCGGTCGGACATGTGCACGAAGTCCTTCGATGGCATCAGCGCACCCGTGCCGTCGCGCTTCACGCCGTGACGCACGATGTGGTCCCAGTCGGTCGAGGTGTAGCCCCCCACCACGCCACCCTTTCCCCGCGTGAGGTTGGGCCCGAAAAATCGCCCAACGGGCATCGCGTCGACCATCGTGCCGCCACCGAGATCGCGGCCGTGGCACTCGACACACGCGTAGCGCGAGGTCGCAAGGTGCTCACCGCGCGCCACCGCCTCGGGGCCCCTCTCACCGGGCAGCTCGACGGCGTGCACGTCGTAGATGACTCCTCGCCTGCCGCTCGCCGCGACGTTCGCCCAAACGAAGAACGCGCCGGCCGCGATCACCACGACGAGCACGGCGGCCCCGACGGCCTTGCCGATGCGCTTCATGCGGCGCTCCGTTCTGGTTCGAAGATGGTCACGACGCGCCGCGAAGGCGCCGACAGCTGCTCGAGCATCAGCTGCGCGACGTCACGCCTGGCCATGCGCGGCGGCCAGCCTGCGGCCGTGCTGTTCGCCGTCAAGAGCGGCGCCCTGACGATGGTGGCGTCGCAGCGGCTGCGCTCGATGATCGCCTCTTTGGCCCGGTGGTCGGCGATCTCACGCCGCACGATGAACGTGACCGGCATCACGGTGCGCCCCACGCTCAGGTAGACGAACCGGCGCACCCCGAGCGCGTCGCAGATGTGCTGCACGCCCTGAATCACCCGCGGGTCAGAACGCAGCGGCCTCGAGGTGCCGAGCGCCGAGAGCGCAGCGTCGCAGCCGGCGAGCACCTCGCTCACCGCCGCGCGGTCGCCCACGTCACCCTGAACGACCCGAACGTCGGTGCGCGCGATGCTGTCGGCGCGCCGCACGAACGCCGTGACCGAGTGGCCCTGCCGCACCGCCAGCTCGACGAGCCAGCGACCGGTGGCCCCGCTCGCGCCGAAGACGACGAGGTTCATGACCGGGGCTCCCCGGTGTTCGACGCGTCGAGAATGCGCCAGTGCCGGCTCCACGCGTCGGCGAGGCGTTCGATGAGGTTCATGGTTCGACCTCTGTACGCCCCGGCCCGAACATGCGCTTGCCCCAAACGGGTGCAGGGCTGTGCAATGGTGCACATCACATGAACTGGGACGACCTCCGCTGCCTGCAGGCAGCGCTCGAGACGAAGAGCCTGGTGGCGGCAGCGCGGCGGCTGGGCGTGAAGCACACGACGATCGGGCGCAGGCTGCAGGCGCTCGAAGACGTGCTCGGGGCGCCGCTGTTTCTGCGGGGCCCAGACGGGCTTCGCGCGACCGGGCTCGCCGAGCGGCTGAGGCCGTTGGTCGAAGCGACGAGCCTCAGCGTCGAGACGCTCGTTCGGGCGGCAGCGGCAGACCAGAGCCAGCTGCGCATCGCGGTGCCGTCGGGGTTCACGAAGGTGCTGGCGCCGGTGATCGCGAAGCTGCGGCGGGCGGAGCCGGGCCTCACGCTGAACGTGCTGAGCGGCTCGGCGCCGGTGAACCTGCGGCGCGGCGAGGCCGACGTCGCGCTGCGCTACTCGACGCTCACCGACCCCGACCTGGTGTCGCGCAGACTGCGAGAGACGACGTTCTACCTGTATGCGGCGAAGGGCTACCGCGGCAGCGATCTGATCGGCTTCGAGGCGGCGATGGCGGCGACGCCCGCGGCGAAGTGGCTCGAGGCGCGTGGCGGCAACGTGGTGCTGCGGGCGCGAGAGATCGCCGACAAGGTGGCCGCCACGGTCGCCGGTCTCGGCATGGCGGCCCTGCCCGACATCGTCGCCGACCTCGAGCCCGGCCTCGTGCGCGTCGAGAGGGCCGCGATCGCGAAGCTGACGCTGTCGATGACGTACCGGCGCGAGCAGCGCGTCTCGCGCAATGTTCGCGCGGTGACGCGGGCGCTCGTCGAGACGTTGTCGTGAGCTGCTCAGGCCGGCACCGCCGCCAGCCGCGGCCCCTCACCCGCCCCGGCCATGTTCCCCAAGAGGTCATGCACCTCGCCCACCACGTCGGCGGCGAGCACCTCGAGCGCGGCGGGTGACAGCCCGAGCGCGGCCAGGCTCTCGGGTCTCAGCTCGCGGTGCAGCCCGCCCACGTCGTTGCCCAGACCGAACAGGTGCGCCGCGCCGTCGGCGAC
>JAEUJP010000088.1 GCA_016793725.1 Myxococcaceae bacterium
TCAGCTACGACCTGCCCGCCGGGCTCACGCCGACCGACAAGATGTTGTTGCAGACGTCGACGCCCATCAACGGCGGCGCGGTGATTCAGCTGCGCATCGATGACGTGCGCATGACGTATTACTGAGGCCTCACCGAAACGGGTCGACCGTGCCGCCCTTCTTCAGGTCGACCTTGGCGCCGCGCGCCTTCTTCGAAGCAGCAGCGCGCTTGGGTGGCGGCTGCCCTGCCTGAGAGGTCTCGACGTCGTGCCCACCGGAGTCGGCGACGTGCGCCCGAACCGGAGCAGGCGTCTCGTCGACGGCGACGGGCGGGGGCACTGCGACAGGAGGCACCACCACCACCGGCACAGGCTCGGGCCTGCGCGAGAGCACGAAAAACGTCGCCACGCCGGCGAGCAGAGCCACCGCAACCCCGCCGGCGATCAGCCCGACCGCGAGCCGCCGCGGCGGCACCGACGACATGGGCACCGCGGGAAACGACCCGCTGCTGTTCCGCCGCGCGCGCTCGTCGGGCTCGACGTACGACGCCACCAGCGCCGCGAGCTGCTCGGGCCCGGTCTGCAGCTCGTGCACGACGGGGTCGATCGCCGACAAGAACGCCTGCGCCGACTCGTACCGATCGCCCGGCAGCCGCGACAGCGCCGTGAGGCACACCGCATCGAGCGACGGCGGCACGCCGGGCACCACCTCTGATGGAGCCACCACCGACGCCGCGCGCACGAGCGCGTACGTCTCGGCGTCGCTCGGCGCGTCGAACAGCCTGCGCCCCGTCAACATCTCGTGCAGCACCACGCCGAGCGCGAACAGGTCAGACCGCGGCTCGTGCGGCTGCCCCTCGACCACCTCGGGCGCCGAGTAGCCGAGCTTGCCGCGAAACGCACCCATGCCCGTGAGCAGCCGGTCGGCGCGCGACTTCGCGATGCCGAAGTCGAGCAGCTTCACCGACCCGTCGAGGCTCGCGAGCACATTCGAGGGGCTCACGTCGCGGTGCACGAGGCCGAGCGGCTGGCCGTCTTCGCCGACCGCCTCGTGAACGTGCTTCAGCGCCCGCGCCATCTCGCGAACGACGTACGCGGCGATGCCGGGAGCGAGCGTCTCGTCACGCTTTCGCGCGCGCGCGAGCAGGCGCGACAGGTCGAGGCCCTCGACGTACTCCATCGCGAGAAACGGCTCGCCATCGACGTCGCCGTAGTCGAGCACCTGAATGATGTTCGCGTGCCGCAAGAGCGACAGCACCTTCGCCTCGCGCGCGAACATCGCCACCAGGTCGGCGTCGGCGTGCTCACCCGCGGCGAGCATGCGCTTGATGACGACGTCGCGCGCGAAGCCGGCGCCGCCCTCGACGCGCGCGCGCCACACCTCGGCCATGCCTCCGCGGCCGAGCGGCTCGATGAGCACGTACCGCCCGAAGCGTGTGGGGCCGGCCGTCATCGCTTCAGCGCAGGTCTGCGCACCCCAGGCCCTCGGCCCCCGCGCAGCCCGGCGTGCGGCGTGTGGCGACGACGACGCCGGCCACGACGCCGGCCACCACCGCGACCACGGCGGCCGAGACCCCGACGATCACCCACGGGCTCGTGCCCGTCGGCTTCGACTCGACCGCCACCGCCTCGGCCTGCGTCGGCACGGCGGCGGCGGGCGCCGGCTCGGTCGCTGCGACCGGCTCGGGCTCTTTTCGCGGCGCGCTGTCGGCGAGCTCGGCGCGCAGGTCGTTCATGAGGCCCTGCACCTGGGCGCGCTGCGGCGCGTTCGCCGGTGCCTTCTCGAGGTACCGCTGGTACATGTCGAGCGCGGTGCGCAGGTCGCCCGACGCCCGGTACGCCTGCCCGAGGTTGATGAGGAACTCGGGCTTCGGGGCCAGCGCATAACCTGCGGCGAACTCGCGAATCGCCTCGGAGTAGTTGCCGAGGTCATAGTGGGTCTTGCCGGCCTGGTAGTGCACCTTCGCGCGGTTGACGTCGTCCGCCACAGGCGCCGCCAGCGAGAGAAGCAGGACCAGCCACATCATTCGCGCATACTCTAGCCCGAAGAAATGGCCACGACTTCGGGTGCAGGCACCGAGCTCATTCCCACCGTCGCGCAGATCGCCGTTCAGGCGTTCGAGCTGAAAGTCCAACCGAAGGCCGGCGCCCCCTCGACGTGGCGCTCGACCGGCGCGACCTGCGCCATCGGCTCGCACCCGTCGAACGATCTCGTGCTCGAGGCCCCGCAGGTCTCGCGCTTTCACTGCGAGCTCAGGCTCACGCCGCGCGGCCTGCTGCTGAAAGACCTGGGCAGCAGCAACGGCACCCTGCTCGACGGCGTCAGCGTCATCGAAGCGTGGGTTCGGCCGGGCAGCCGCCTCGTCATCGGCTCGGTGACGCTCGAGGTGCAGCTGATCGGCCGAGAGAACACCATCGCGACGTCCGAGCGCGAGACGTTCGGGGCCCTGGCCGGCAGCTCGGCGGCGATGCGTTCGATCTTCGCCCAGCTCGAGCGCGCGGCGGCGTCAGACATCACCGTGCTGATTCAGGGCGAGACCGGCACCGGCAAAGAAGAGACCGCGGCCGCGCTGCACGCGCACTCGGCCCGCGCGGCGAAGCCGTTCGTCGTCATCGACTGCAGCGCCCTGCCCGCCACACTGCTCGAGAGCGAGCTGTTCGGCCACGAGCGCGGCGCGTTCACGGGCGCACACGCAACGCGAGCGGGGGCGTTCGAAGAGGCCGACGGGGGCACCGTCTTTCTCGACGAGGTCGGTGAGCTGCCGCTCGAGCTGCAGCCGAAGCTCCTGCGGGTGCTCGAGGCGCGCGAGTTTCGGCCGCTCGGCGCGCAGGCCCCGCGCACGACCGACGTGCGCGTCATCGCCGCCACGAACAGAGATCTGCGCAAAGAGATCAACGAGGGCCGCTTTCGCGCCGACCTGTACTTTCGCATCGCCGTGCTGCGCGTGACGATGCCGCCGCTGCGCACACACCCCGAAGATCTGCCCATCATCGCCCGCAAGCTGCTGCAGGGCCTCGCGGCGCAGCCGGCCCAGATCGAAGCGCTGCTCACCCCCGCCTTCCTCTCTTCCCTGCGGGCGGCCACCTGGCCCGGCAACGTGCGCGAGCTGCGCAACCACCTCGAGCGCTGCCTCTTGTTCTCGGCGGGCCTGCCCCTCGAAGAGGCCGCTCCGCCCGCCGCACCACCGTCGTCGGTCGACGCGCGACGGCCACTCGAGGTCGAGCGCCGCCGGCACGTCGAGGCGTTCGAGCGCGAGTATGTGCGCGCCCTGCTCGAGGCCCACTCGGGCAACGTGAACGCCGCGGCGCAGGCGGCCGGCGTCGACCGCGCCTACCTGTACCGGCTGATCAAGAAGCTGAGCCTCAAACCCCAGTGACCTTCTCAGTCACTGTGGGGGGCGCCCGTTGACCTGAAAGGTCACTCGACTGCCGTAACCGTCTGGAAACGCAGACGTCGCGAGCCCGGTGTGGAGCTTGCTCATGGGGCCCCCTCGCATCACCTGCCCTGGAGGAAGCCTGCATGCCACACCCGGCGCTTCGCTGGACCCTTCCCATCTTGTGCCTCGCCGGGTGCGAGGCCGTCATCACGCCGGGGGCGGGGTCAGACCCGGTCGCGGTGCCCGAGCTGCCGCAGGGCGGCGGCATCACGGCGCAGTGCACCGACCCGAACCTCATCGCTCCGACGGTGCGCCTCGCGCGACTCACCCACGTGCAGTACGGCAACCTCGTGCGCGTCGCCCTGGGCGTCACCGCGCAGACGGGCCAGTTCGGTCAAGACGCGGCGTCGGGCGGCTTCACGAACAACGCGGCGGCCCTCGCCCCCAGCTCCCGCCTCGTCGGCGACTGGAACCGGTCTGCCGAAGAGCTCGCGGCGCAGGTGTCGAGCTCGGCGCAGCTGCTCGCGGCCGTCGCCCCGTGCGCCGGCGGCCAGACGAAGGCCTGCTTCGACACCTTCGTCGTCACCACCGGCAAGAAGCTCTACCGCAAGCCGCTCACCGCGGCACAGGCGACGAAGCTGCAGACCGCGTGGTCGCTCGCCGGCCCGCTCTACGACACCGGCACGCAGTACGCCAAGGCGGTGCGCATGGCGCTCGAGGCGATGCTGCAGTCGCCCGCCTTTCTCTACCGCGCCGAGCTGTCTGACCTCGCCGACGCCACGCACGCCATCGCGCTCACCAACGACGAGGTCGCCGAGCGCCTCGCGCTGTCGCTGTGGGGCTCGACGCCCGACGACCTGCTCTTCGCGGCCGCAGCCGAGGGCCGCCTCGCCACACGAGAAGGTGTCGCCGCCGAGGCGCGCCGCATGCTCGGCGATGCGAAGGCGCGCCCCATCGTGCGCGACTTCTACGAGCAGTGGCTCGGGCTGCACGAGACCCACGACCTGTTCAAGGTGCCCGCCGTCTACCCGGGCTTCGACGCGAACATCGGCCCCGACCTCACCGAAGAGACCGAGCGCTTCGTCGAAGAGCTGACCTTCGACGGCGCGCACGGCTTCAAAGATCTCTTCACCGCCGAGTTCACGTACATGAACGGGCCGATCGCCGCGCTGTACGGCCAGACCGGCGTGCAGGGCGCCGGCTTTCAGCGCGTGACGCTCGACGGTACGCGCCGCAAGGGTCTGCTCACGCAGCCCAGCTTTCTCGCGACGCAGGCGTACCCCGACAGCGACTCGCCGATTCACCGTGGCGCGTACGTGCTGAGGCGCCTCATGTGCGCGCAGTTCTCGCCGCCCGGCGGCATCGACTTCACGCTGCCGTCGGTCTCGGCGCAGCTCAAGACCACACGTGACCGCATCGCCGACAAGACGAAGGCCGAAGGCTGCATGGTGTGCCACGGCTCGCTCAACCCGGTCGGCTTCTCGTTTCAGCACTACGACGGCATCGGCAGGTGGCGCGACACCGACAACGGCGTGCCGGTCGACGCGAGCGGCGGCCTGCCGACTCCGGCGGGCATGGTGAACGTGACGAAGTGGAAGTCGAACCCGCCCACGCCGGTCGACGGCGCGCTGCAGCTGCAAGACCAGCTCGCCGACCACGAGACCGCGCGGCGCTGCTTTTCGGTCATGTGGCTCAACTATCTCGGCGGCCGCCTCGACGGCCCACAAGACGCCTGCCAGGTCGAGCGGCTGAGCGCTGGCATGGCGAAGGGCGAGCTGTCGCTCAAAGACGTGCTGGTCGACCTGGTGTCGTCGAGAGCCTTCACCCACCGCGCTGAGGAGACGCCATGAACCGCCGCTCGTTCTTGAAGGGCCTGGGTGGAGTGACGCTGTGGCTCCCCGTTCTCGAGAGCCTCACGCCTCGCGCGGCGCGCGCGCAGGCGATGACGCCCGCGAAGCGCCTGCTCGTCTTCTTCGAGTGCAACGGCGTTCGAATGGACAAGTTCTTCCCCAAGACGTCGACGACGGGCGCGCTGACGGCTGCGCACCTCGCCGGCACCGCGCTCGAGCCCCTGACGGCTCACATTCCGAACCTGCTGGTGGCGCGCGGCATCAACATGGCGCCGCGTGGGTGGGCGGGCACGGGCTGCGACCACCAGAAGGGCATGGGTCACAAGCTCACGGCGCGCGCGCTCGTGCCGGGCAGCAACAACTTCGCGGGCGGGCCGTCGGTCGACCAGGTGCTCGCGGCGGCGAAGAACCCGGCGGGCCGGCCGGCCTTGACGCTCGCCGTCGGCACGCAGCACACGAACGTGCTCGGCCACATCTCGTACACCGCGGCCGAGCGGCCGGTGAAGGGCGAGAACAACCCGTGGTACGCGTACCGCAGCTTCATGTCGATGGGCATGACCGGCACGCCCGACGCGGGGCAGGCGATGGTCGACGTGGCGCAGCGCCGCAAGAGCGTCATCGATCTCGTGCGCGACGACTTCGACACGCTGAAGGCCGCGAAGCTCTCGACGCACGATCGCCAGAAGCTCGACCTGCACCTGACCTCGATTCGTGAGCTCGAGATGAGCATGACGGCGCCCATCGGTGGAGGGGGCGGTGGCGGCGGCATGCCCGCGCAGGCGTGCTCGCTCGCGACGGCCGACGCCTCCGCGATTCAGGCGCTCAACAACGTGACCGTGACGGGCGACTCGTACTTCCGCCAGGTGACGCAGATGCAGCTGCAGATCATGGCCCTCGCGGTCGCGTGCAACTACACGGTCTCGGGCACGCTGCTTTTGGGCTCGGGCTCGGGCGGCCCGCTCTACAGCTGGGACGGCATCACCAGCGAGTACCGCCACCACGCGCTGTCGCACCGCTCGTCGAGCGACGCCGGCAACGCCGACCTCGGCGCCGACGGCATCACGCGCGCCAACAGCTCGCTGTTCTCGATCGACACGTGGCACGCGAAGCAGTTCGCGTACCTGCTCGATCGTCTCGCCGGGTACACCGACGTCGACGGCAGCACGGTGCTCTCGAACACGGCCGCGGTGTGGACGAACGAGCTCTCGGACGGTCAGAGCCACAACTGGCAAGACCTGCCGTTCGTGATCGGCGGCGGGCTCGGCGGCTACCTGAAGCAGGGGCAGTTCGTGAACGTGCGCGGCAACAACAGCGCGCCGGCGTTCGACGCGATGTGGGAAGACTACGCCTCGAACGGCAACGTGAACCAGCCGCACAACGCGCTGTGGGCGACGATGCTGAACGGCGCCGGCGTACCGACGGCGCACTTCGGCGCGACCGGCGACAACGCGAAGGCCGGCGAGATCGCGGCGATCAAGGCATGAGGCTCTCGCTCGCCGCGGTGGTTCTGCTCTGCGCATGCGCCGGTGAGGTGGGCGGCCTGCCCGACGAAGGCATGGCGGGTGGCGGCGCGACCGCGGGAGGTGGAGCGACCGCAGGAGGCTCTGCGACGGCGGGCGGCGGCAGCACGGCGGGCGGCGGCGCAGCGGCGGGAGGCGGCAGCACGGCGGGCGGCAGCGCGACGGCGGGCGGAGGCTCGACCGCGGGCGGCGGCATGCCGGCCGGCTGCGCGTACAAGCTGTGCGAAGACTTCGAGTCGACGAACGAAGGCGCGATCCCCACGGGGTGGTCTCTGCGCACGGGGTGGAACAACCACCCGTCGACCGAGTTCGGCGTGGCGACCGACCAGGCGCACGGCGGCACGAAGTCGTTCAGGTCGACGACGGCGCTGCCGGGTCAGACGCGCATTCAGAAGGCGCTGGGCAGCCTCGGCGCGACGGCGAACAAGCACTGGGGCCGCGTCTTCTACAAGGTGCAGAACAACCCGCAGGTGCCGATCGGCGCGAACGGCGCGTACTACCACGTGACGTTCGTGGGGCTGCAGGGGCAGACCGAGTCGAGGGTGGTCGACACGGTCGAGTCGCCGCAGCGCACGATTCAGTACCTCTACAACCTGCCCGACGACTCGTGCTGTGGCGGCTCGGCGTACAACTGGTCGTACGACGGCGCGTGGCACTGCGCCGAGTGGAGCCTCGACACCACCGCGGCGAGCTACCGCTTCTTCATCGACGGCGCCGAGGTCACGTCGATCGCGGTGACGAACGACGAAAACGGCGGCGCCAAGATTCGCAACTCGAACTACTCGCAGCTCTTCCTCGGGCCCATCTTCTACGTGAACCCGACCGGAGCGCTGACGGCGTGGGTCGATGACCTCGCGATTCACGACACGCGCGTCGGGTGCAACTGACGCCCCGCGGGCTTTCTGCCGCGCGAAGGCGTACGGTGCCGGGGTCATTTCCTGAAAAAAGGGGCGCCCGTGAAGAAGAAGGCTCGAGAAGACCCGCTGCACGTGCTCTGGGCCGGCGACCCGCATGCGATCGAGAAGCTGCTCGGCGAGAAGGGCCTCGACCTCGACCGTCACGATGCGCAGGGTCGAACGCTGCTGATGGAGGCCGTGCTCGAGAAGCGCCTCGATCTCGTCACGCTGCTGCTGTCACACGGCGCCGACCCCAGGCGCCACGACCTCGAGGGGTGGACGGCCCTCCACTTCGCCGCCCAGGCCCAGCTGCCCGACATCGTGCAGGCGCTGCTCGACAAGGGCGCCGAGGTCGACGCGAAAGACAACCTCGCCGAGACCCCTCTGTTCAAGGCGCTCTCGAGCTACCGCGGCCAGGCCGACGGCAACGCCATCTGGGCGCTGCTGCTCACCGGCGCCGACCGCAGCGTGAAGAACAGCCACGGCGTCTCGCCCGAAGATCTCGCGAAGCGGCCGTCGAACTACGACCTCGGTCAGTTCCTGGCCTGACCCGAAGCCGCTGCGGGCACGCACATCACAGCTCGTGCCGCAGCTCCTCGAGCGCGATGCGCACGAGCTGGCTGCGCGACCTGACCCCCGTCTTCGCGAACAGCTGCTGCAGCGCCGCCTTCACCGCGCTCTCAGACATCGTCAGCTTCGCCGAGATCTCTTTGTTCGAGTTGCCCTCGAGCAGGAGCTTCAAGATGGTGCGCTCGCGGTCGGTCAGCCTCAACCCCTCGGGCGCCGCGCTCGCCGCCTCGACGAGCGACTTCAAATAGTCCTGATCCAACACCACCTTGCCCTCGGCGACGTCGAGAATGCTGCGCTGCAGCTCTTCGGGCGCGCGCTGCTTGTGCACGATGCCCGCCACCCCCAGCCGAATCAGCTCGAGCGCGTCGCGGTCGGCCACGCCGGCCGTCACCAGCAGGCTCTTGAGCCGCTTCCCCCGTTTCGCCAGCTCGGTGAACAGCGGCACCGCCGTCGACGTGCCGAGATCGTAGTCGGCGATCAGCACGTCGACCTCGAGCCTCGCGAGCTGCTCCAGCGCCTCTTCGTTCGAGCCCACGCTGCCCACCACCTTGAACCGCGGCTCGCGCTCGAGCAGGCGCGTCAGCCCCTCACGAAACAGCGTGTGATCATCGACGATGAAGACGCGAATCGTGTTGTTCATGCTGAAGGTCCTGCGGCGGGCAGCGTGACGTCGAAGCGGCAGCCCGATTCTGTCGCCACGTGCCGCAGCTCGCCACCCAGGCTGCGAATGATGTTGCGCGAGATGAACAGGCCCAGCCCGCTGCCCGCGCTGCCCTCTCGAAACGGCTGAAACAGCGTCTCGGGGTTCTTCAGGCCCGGGCCCTGGTCTTCGAAGCTCACGCGCATCTCGCCACCGTCGGCGCGCGCCTTCACCAAGAGCCGCCGCTCGCCGCCCTCTTGCACCGCACGAGCCGAGTTCTGCGCGAGGTTCAAGAACACCTGCAACAGCGCGTGCTCGTCGGCGTGCACCAGCGGCAGCGCCTCGGGCACGTCCCACGTCACCTCGCCGTCGAGATCGTCCCAGTCGGGTGTGATGACCAGCCGCAGCTGCCCCAACACCTCGCCGAGCTGCAGCGGCCCCGACGCCCCGCGCCGCTTCGTCAGCTCGAACGACGCGAGCCGCGCCAGGCTCTCGACCAGCTTGCCCAGCGCCATCAGGTCGGGCTCGTCGGGCGAGCTGTGCCGCTGCAGGTTCGACGTGACCACCTTGATCGCCGAGCACAGGTTGCGAATCTCGTGCGACACCGCGCTCGCGAACAGCCGGTTGTTCGAATACACGTGGCGAAAGTTCTCACGCTCGCGATCGCGCACCTCGTCAGACGCGTCGACCACGATGCCCGCGAGCCGCCGATCGTCTTCCCCCCCGTACGTCGAGAACCACGTCGCCACGGGGAACCGCTCGCCCCCCTTGCGCGTCGCCCAGCCCGTCGCCGAGGTGCGCATCGAAGGCGCGCCCGTCACCTCGAGCGCATGCGCGAACATCGGCACGCTCGGCGTGATGTTCACGCCGACCAGCTCGCCCGCATTTTCGTAGCCCAACATGTCGTGCGCGGCGCGGTTCGCCACCACCACCTCGGCGCGCGAGTTCAAGATGATGATCGCCGCCGGGCTCGAGTCGGCCAGCATGCGCAGCTGCTCTTCGGCCTGCTGCCGCATCGCCTGCTCGAGCTCGAGCCGCCTCACCGTCGCCGACATCACGCGCCGGTGCCGGCTGATCTCGCCGACGAGCAACCCGATGCCGCAGTACGCCAGCACCGCCATCACGAACCGCAGCGAAAACTCGACCGGCGACAGCCCCGCCGTGAACTGGCTGCGCACCGCAGCCGACACGATGGCAGCGATGACCACCTCGACGCGCGTCAACACCAGCGCCGCCACGGCGACCGGGAAGACGTAGAGCACGCCCAACGAGTAGTCGAGGTGTGAGATCCACTCCAGGCCGACGACCGCGGCGAACAGCGTCACCGCGAGCCCCAAGACCCGAGCTCGAGGCATCGCCGGAGCCATGGCGCCCTGTGCCTCCAGCGCCGTCGTCTTCGGAGCCATGACTCATGTTCGCCCTATCGAACGGTGGGCGCACGCATCTTTTGGTCAGCCGTACGACGTGGGGCGCGGCCGACAGACTGCCGAACGAGCGATGGTCCGGCTGGGGGCGGCTCCGTACCTTCAACCGGCATGATCGTACGCGACGAGCTCTCGCTGCGGCGCACCTGGCCGCAGCTGTCGAAGAGGCTGATGCAGCTGCTCCTCTTCGACACCGTCGTCGCGGGCCTCTACTCGGCGCTCGACTTCACCTGGGTGAGCCAGCCGATTCCGCTCGCCATGATGGGCGCGGCGCTCAGCCTCTTTCTCGGGTTTCGCAACAACTCGGCCTACGACCGCTGGTGGGAGGCGCGCTCGCTGTGGGGCGGTCTCGTGAACCAGTCGCGCACGCTGGCGCGTCAGGCGCTCACCCTCGTCGACCCGCAGGGTGACGACCGCGCGGGCCCCGAGATCGTTCAGCTGCAGATCGCCTACGTGCATGCGCTGCGCTGCCACCTGCGACAGCAGAACCCGTTCGCCGAGCTGAAGACCCTGCTGCCCGCCCAGATCGTCGCGAAGCTCCGCGGCCAGCGCAACGTGCCCATCGCCATTCTGCTCACCATCGGCCAGCACCTGCGCCAGCTCTTCGCCGCGAAGCGCATCGACTCGATTCGTTTCACCTCGATGGACAACACGCTCAGTGAGCTCTGCAACCTGCAGGGCGCCTGCGAGCGCATCAAGAACACGCCGCTGCCGCGCCAGTACGAGTACTTCCCCCGCGTGTTGGTCGGCATGTACTGCGTCATGCTGCCGATCGGCCTCGTCGGCTCGCTCGGCATGCTCACGCCGATCGTCTCGTCGCTCGTCAGCTTCATCTTCGTCGCGCTCGAGACCATCGGCCGCGACCTCGAGAGCCCGTTCGCGAACGCCGTCAGCGACACGCCGCTCACCGCGCTCACCAACAACATCGAGATCAACCTCCGCCAGAACATCGGCGACCCCGCCCTGCCCAACGAAGTCCGCCCCGTTCACGGCTTCGTCTACTGACCGCCCCTTTCGAAAGCGCCCATGCACTATGCCCGCCCCCTCGATGTGCTGTTCCTCGTCGACTACTCGGACCTCGCGTTTCGCACGATTCCGTTCGTCGCCCAGCTCGCCGACGCCCTGCCGCTGAAGCTCACCCTGCTGCACGTGCGCGAGCCGAACGAGCTTCCCGCCGCCGCCGACGAGCGCATCACCAGCTTCTTCGCCGAGGCCTCGCGCTACCCCGACTGCACCCGGGTCGTCGCGACCGGCGACCTCGACGAGGTGCTCGCCCAACGGCTCGAGCGCTCACCCTTCGACCTCTTGCTGATGCCCGCCTCGACGCCCTCGCTGTTCGGCGGCTTTCGGCCGAACAACCCGTGCCGCCGGCTTCGCGCCCTCGAGCTCACGAAGCGCCCGGTGTGGACGGTGGGCA
>JAEUJP010000123.1 GCA_016793725.1 Myxococcaceae bacterium
GATGACGACGTGCCGCTGACTTGTCACCATTCGGTAGCGGCAGGGCGATCACGTTGTGATGAGGGCGGTTCCAACGCAAAAACGGGCTCCACCTTTCCTCAAGGAACACCTTGCTCAAGATTCTCGCAGTCGACGACGAGCCCTCGATTCTTCAACCCCTGGCAGGCGTGCTCCGCGGCGAAGGTTATGAAGTCGCGACGGCAACCGACGGTGCGGCGGCGGTCGCGGCGCTCGCGAACCAGTCGTTCGACGTCATCATCACCGACGTGCGCATGCAGAAGCTCGACGGGTTCGCCGTCTTCCGCCGCGCGCGGGCCGAGCTGCCCAACACGCAGGTCATCTTGATGACCGCGTACGCGACGGTGCCCGACGCCGTCACGGCGATGAAAGAAGGTGCGGCCGACTACCTCACCAAGCCGTTCGACATCTCGGCGCTGCTGACCCGCCTCGAGAACATCGCGAAAGAGGTCGAGCTCACCCGGCAGCTGGCGACGCACAAGCCCGACCCGGCCGAGAGCACGTCGAAGCTGATCGGGCGCTCGCCGGCGTTCATGCGCATGCTCGAGCGCATCGAGAAGTTCGCCGACACGAACGCCTCGGTGCTCATCACCGGCGAGAGCGGCACCGGCAAAGAGATGGTCGCGCGCCTGCTGCACGAGCGCAGCCGCCGATCGAAGCACCCGTTCGTCGCGGTCAACTGCGGCGCCTTCCCCGAGACGTTGATAGACGCCGAGCTGTTCGGGCACGAGCGCGGCGCGTTCACCGGCGCGGTCTCGCGGCGTGAGGGCCGCTTCAAGGCCGCCGACAAGGGCACGCTGTTTCTCGACGAGGTGCCCGAGCTGCAGCTGGGCTCGCAGAGCAAGCTCTTGCGCGTGCTGCAGGAGCGCGCGTTCGAGCCGCTCGGCACGAACACGACGATCTCGGTCGACGTTCGCGTCATCTCGGCCACGCACCGCAACCTGAAAGAGATGATCAGCGAGGCGAAGTTCCGCGAAGACCTCTTCTACCGGCTGAACACGGTCGAGATCGCGGTGCCGCCGCTGCGCGACCGCGGAGGCGACCTGCTGCTGCTCGTCGACCACTTCTTGAAACACTTCCAGGTGGGCACCAGCGTGCCGACCATCTCGGGTGCGGCGCTGGCGCGCCTGTCTGACTACCCCTTCCCCGGCAACGTGCGCGAGCTGCAGCACGCGATCGAGCACGCGGTGGTGCTGGCGAGCGGCAAGCAGATCGAGGTCGAGCACCTGCCGGTCGAGATCGTGGCCGAGCCCGCCACCGAGACCGGCGGCAAGGTGCGCACGCTGCCCGAGGTGATGAAGACCTTCGAGCGCGCGTACCTCAAGCGCGCGGTGCAAGAGACGAAGGGCAAGCGCGGCGCGGCCGCCAGCCTGCTCGGCATCTCGCGCAAGAACCTGTGGGAAAAGCTGCGCGGTTACGGCTTCAGCGACGCCGAGCTCGACGGCGACAGCAAGAGCGCCCTGCCCCGCATCTGAAGACCCGGGGTCGGTTGATTCGAGCGCTGCGGCGACGCGCTCGAGTCGACCGGCGGGGTCTCAGCTGGGCTTCACCCCGAGCCGTGCGGCGAGCTTCAAGAACTCGCGCTCGTCGAAGGGCTTGGGCAGGGACCCGGCGACGCCGAGCGCCTTCGCCTCCTGCTCGAGGCCCGGCGAGTTCGAGACCAGCACCACCGGTATCGCGGCCAGGGCCGGCTCGGCCTTGAGCGCCGCGACGAGCTCCTGCCCGGTCATCACCGGCATCGCGAGGTCGGCCACGATGACCCTCGGTCGTGCTCCGCCGAGGTGAAGGTAGTCGAGCGCCTCGCGACCGTTGCTGACCGAGGCTGCGCCGAAGTGCACGTCGACGAGCAGCTCACACGTGAGCTCGCGCATCTCTTGATCGTCTTCGACCACCAGCACGACCGGAGGGGGAAACGCCGCCTGCTTCGGCTTCGGCACCGCCGGCAGCGTGAAGTGCACGCGCGTGCCGCGCTTCGAGTCGCTCTCGACCCAGATGGCGCCGCCGTGCGCCTCGATGATGCCCTTCGAGATGAAGAGCCCGAGGCCGCGGCCCTGCCGCGCCGTCTCTTTCGCCTGCGAGAACCGCTCGAAGAGGTGCCGCATGATGGCGGCGCTCATGCCGGGGCCTTCGTCGGCCACGGTGACGCGCACCTGCTCACCCTCGCGCACCGCCTGCAGCTTCACGTGCCTACCCTCGGGGGTGAACTTGACGGCGTTCGAGAGCACGTTCGAGAGCACCTGAACGAGTCGGTGGCGATCGCAGTGCACCCACAGCGTGTCGTCGGGCGCGTCGATCTCGAACGCGACGTTCTTGTGCTGGGCCTGCGGCGCGAGCAGCTCGGTCGCTTCGGTCATCAGCGCGGCGACGCCGAAGTCGGCCTTCGCGATGGCCAGCCGCCCGGCGTCGATGCTGCCCAGGTCGAGCAGGTCGTCGACCAGGTAGTTCATCTGCTGCAGCGACCGGCGAATGTGCTCGATCTTCGAGCGGCCCGCGCGTCGCTCGCCTTCAGGGGCCGTGCGAATCAGCGCATCGGCGTTCAAGAGCGCGCCGGTCAGCGGCGTCTTCAGCTCGTGCGACACCGTCGACAGCACGTCTTGCCGGGCGCGCACGGCGGCCTGCGCCTCGCGGTGCAGCCGTTTGTTCTCGAGCGTCATCGCCACGCGGGCGGCGAGGTCGCGGGCGAAGATGAGGTCGGCCGCGGTGTACCGCCGGCCCGACTCGGCCATCACCAGCCCCATCAGGCCGAGCGCCCGGCCCGCCACCGCCAGCGGCAGCATCATCAGCGAGCGCGCATCGCACTCGGCCACGATCTGCCGCCGGTCGGGCCCGTCGGGCAGGGCCATCGCGAGCGCCGCCGGCGCCGCGTCGGTGAGCAAGAGCGGCTCGCTGAGCTCGACCGGAGGCAGCGGGCCCCGCTTGAGCGCCTCGGTGAGAGACTTCTTCGCGGGGCTCGCGACCACGACGGCGACGCGCTCGGCGTGCGCTCCATTGGCGACGTCGATGAAGCAGAGGTCGGCGAA
>JAEUJP010000131.1 GCA_016793725.1 Myxococcaceae bacterium
ACGTCTTCTGGCAGGGCGACGTCTCGCCGAAGGGCCGCGCCGCCATCGCGTGGGGCGGCATCTGGGCCCAGCTGCTCGTGCTCGCCGCCGCCGAAGCGTGGCTGCGCGCCGTCGGCGCCCCGAGCAGCTTCACGGCGCTGCGCATCGTCAGCACGCTCATCGAGGCGAACCTGTGGCTCATCGCCGTCAACCTCGTGCCGCTGCCTCCGCTCGACGGCGCCGAAGCGTGGCGGCTGCCGATTCTGCTCGGGCGGGCGCTGCGCCAGGGTGAGCCCACGCCGCCGCCTGCCGTGCCGCAGGGCACCACCCACGACGACGACTTCGAGGCCGGCGCCCGCCGCGACGAGGTGAAGGCCATCGTCTCGAGCCTGCTCGACGAGGCGCGCAAGCCGTGACGCCGCTCTACCTCGTCATCGGCATCGCCGCCGTCTTTGCGCTGCTGTTCGTCTACGGGCTGTTCAGCAGGCCCGCCGATCGCTCGGCGTTCTTGCGCGAGAAGTACCTGAAGCTCGTGCGGCTGGCGCGGCCCGAGGGCGAGGCGCAGCTGGCCGAGCGGGTCGAGAAGCTGAGCCTGAGGTTCCCGGGCAAGAGCTACGCCTGGTACCTCAACTGGCTCGTCACCGATCTCGAGCGCGCGAAGCGCTGAGCGCGTACCGCGGCCGGTTGACTCACTTCTTCTTCGCGGGCGGCGGCGTCGGCTGGCCGGTGATGCCGCGATCGTCGGGGCACATCACGAGCGCGCGCTGCTTCTGCACGCCGGCGTGGTGGGCGTTCCAGCTGACGATGGCGAGGGCGCAGGGGCCTTCGGGCACCTGAAAGACCTCCATCAGCTGCATCTCGGGGCTGCGGTACGAGATGAAGTCTGAAGCGGTGCGAGCCCCCTTCCACCCGAGCACGAGGCGCAGGTCGTAGCGCTTCACCAGCTTGTTGTCGTCGCGCTCGAGGTGCTCTTTGCGAATCTGCCCCGACATCTCGACCTCGTCGAGCTGTACCGACTTCACGACCTGCAGGCCCGAGGGCACGTCGCCCTTCTTGTCGAGCGGCTTGATGCCGATGTGGGGCCGAGACGACTCTTTGAAGTCGATGGTCCACAGATCCCACGGGCCCTTGTCGGTCTGGCAGTCGCGCAGCACGAGCAGCTTCGCCGCCGGGTCCCACCCCAACATGTCGAACGTGTTCGGCGTCTCGCTCTCGGCCGATGCCACGGTCGCGACGAGCAGCAGCAGCGCGGTGACGAGGGGTCTCATGCCCCCGACGCTATGCCCCTGAAGCACGCCGTCAAAAGTTCACCCCGGTCGCCTTCGGCGCCGGCACGGTGAGCGGCAGCCGCCACGGCTCACCCGACCGCGCGTAGAACGTGCGGTACACGAAGTAGTTCGCGGTCACGTTCTTCACGTAGCCGCGCGTCTCTTTCCACGGTATCGCCTCGACGAACTCGTCGAGCGGCAGCGCGTTGCGCGTGCTCGCCCACTCGGCCACCGGCTTCGCGCCGGCGTTGTACGCCGCGGCGCACAGCGACGGGTGCCCGAACCGCTCGAGCAGCGCCGACAACAGCCACGTGCCCAGCGCGATGCTCTTCTCGGGCGCGTACAGCTCGGCCGGGTGGGGCGCCGTGATGTTGCGCGTCTTCGCGATGCTGTCGGCCGTCGGGGGTATCAGCTGCATCAGCCCGCGCGCGTCGGCGCTGCTCGTCACCTCGGGTCGAAACGCGCTCTCTTGCCGCATGATCGCCCACGCGAGGTACGGGTCGAGCCCCACCTCGGCCGAAAATTTCTCGACGCTCTCGTCGAACGCGCGCGGGTAGAACAACGCCAGCGCCGCCGGGTCTTGTCGACCGAACGCGGGGCCCCACAGCCACCGCAGCGCCACGGAATACGCGGGCCCGTACTCGCCGATGCCCTGCAGCGCGTGCCCGAGCTTCAGCGCCTGGTCGGCCGACTTCACCGTGCCGAGCAGCCGGTCGACCTCGAGGCCCGCGTCGCGAAACAGGCCCGCCGCCGAGAGCTGCATCGCGAGCTCGAGCTCTTTCGGCGGCGGCACGCTGAGCGTCTTCGGCTCGACCGTGAACGGCGGCTGAGGTGTCTCGCCCAGCTCCCGCAGCCGCTCGCTCGCGAGCAGCGCGTAGAACGACTGCGGGTAGGCCGAGATGATCGATCGATAGACCAGAGCGATTTCCTGGGTCGAACGGCGCCCGGGCGAGGCCGGGTCTGCCGCCCGCTGTGACGCTGACGCGTCACCGCGGGCCGCCGTTCGACCGGGGCCGGCCGCGTTCCCAAGCTGCTTCTGCAGGCAGCGCGCGAGCCAGTACCGCGCCTGCGGCACGAGCGACGACTTGGGGAAGTCGTCGACCAGCGACTTGAACGTGTCGGGCGAACACCTGCCCGCGCGGTACTCGGAGTACGCCTTGAACCACCGCGCCTCGTCGCGCTTCTTGCTGTCTGCGTGCGCGGTGTCGAACGTGCCGAACTCGGTCGCGGCGGCCTCGAAGTCGCCGGCCTGCATCGCGAGCCACGCCGCGAGGTAGGCCGCGTCTTCGGCGACCGGCTGCTCGTGGTGCTTCGCCTCGATCTCGAGCATCACCTTTCGCGCCTGCGCGTTGTCGTGCACCTTCATGAAGCGGCGCGAGCGCGCCATGAGCGCCTCCGACGCCACGCCTGGCCCGCGCTTCGCCGCCGAGTCGAGCTGCGCGTTGCCCTTCACGTCGTCGGCGACCGAGAAGTACGCCGCCGCCAGCGCGAGCTCGAGCTTGCCCTCGCGGCCCGGCGGCGCGGTGAGGCCCTCGAGCTCGGTGACTGCGCGCGCACCGCCGAGGCTCGCCGCGCGCGAGAGGTGCTCATCGAACGTGTACGAAGGGTGGCCGAGCAGCTCTTCGGCGCGCGTGGCGTACGGGTGGCTCGGGTACCGCACGGCGACGGCGCGCAGGTCGGCCTGCCCGCGCTTGGAGTCGCCGTTCAGCCACCTCGCGACGCCTCGCTGGTAGAGCAGCTCGGGGCCGAAGTCGCCGGTCGTGGCGGCCTCGAGCAGCGGCTGCGCCTTCTTCGCGTCGTTCAAGCCGAGCCACAGCTCACCCATGCGCGCGTCGATGCGCCGCTGGAGCCACGGCGGAGCGGGCTTCTTCGCCTTCGAAAACACCTTCAGCGCGCCGGCGGGGTCGCCCGACCACGAGAGCGCCTCGCCGAGGTACCAGCCGTGAAACGCCTCGAGCCCTTTGGGTGGCGATCGCTCGGCGAGCTGGGTCGCGGCGGCGGCCGCGTCAGATTCTGATAGCAGCAAGAAGCCGAGCAACAACGAGAGCCGATCGGCTTCGGGGCACTTCGCGTCGTAACAGGCCTGAAGCTCGGCTCGGGCGGTGTCGACGACGCCGGCGCGATGTACGCGTACCGCCTCCAACAGCGCAGGTGATTGGGCCCTTGCTGCCGCAGAACACGCGAGAACGAGCAGAAGCGCAGGCCGTCGGTTTGACATTTCTCGAGCCAGCATCGTAAAGCTTTCCGCGCTGAAGCGGTGAGGGGAGCTGACTTTCGATTGGCTTGAAGAGGCTTCGAATCCCCCGAACTGTGTTCGTAGAACCTGTGCTCGTAGAACCTGTGCTCGTAGAACCGAGATCGCTGATCGTTGTTGAGACTGGAACGTCTGGGAGGCCGAACAACCATGCAACTCAAGCCGTGTCCGACTGAGCTACCGCAGAGCATCAACCCTGAGGCCGGCCCGAAGCGCGCCGGAGTCGAGACGCACCGCAATCTGAACTGCCATCACTACGACAACTGCCTCGACGAGGCTGTCCGTCGCGGTTGGCAGAGCTTCACGTGTCTGAAGTGCCCGCTGTACCAGAACGCCTTTGCGCCGCAGATGGGCATCGAGGCGTACGCGACCCAGCGTCGCGCGATCTGACGAAAGCTGAGAGGCGCTGAGGGCGATGAGCCCTCACGCCTTTCGCAACGTCACGTTTTCCGTAGCGTCACGGTTCCCCTGGTCACGCTTTGCGCAACGTGACGACCCCACGTCGAATGAGATCTTTCATCGTCTCTTCGACCTCGAGGGGTGAGGTGTCGAGGGTGGCGATCACCTCGCGCGGAGGCACGCGCTCTTCGCAGATCAGCCGCGCGACCTCGAGCCACTGCTTCGGGCCGACCTGGCGGTAGACGGCGTAGAGGTCGGGGTTGACCTCCATCTGGTTCGCGGTGACGAGCATGCCCTCACGAATGCGGCGCTCGTTTTCGTTCAGCGTGCCGCAGCCCTGCTCGATCAGCACCTCGGTCGGCAGCGACAGCGACTGCGGAGCGGGGAAGGTGCCGGGCGTGAACGTGGCCTCGGCGGCGCGCGACGCGAGAAACGCGTTGAACGCGCGCTCGGCCTCGGCGGTGAAGCGGCCGGCCGTCGCGTTCGCGTGCAGCACTTCGCCGTCGCTCAAGAACAGCTCGTAGGTCGCCCAGCCGTCTTTGGCGTCGAGCTTGCCGGTCGCCTTCGCGATGCTCAGCTCGCGCAAGAGCCACTGGGGCCCGACCGTCGCCACCGACACGGTGAACGGCTCGCCGCTGCGAATCTGGTGCAGCGCGTTCTCGCGCGGCTCGAGCAGCTTCTTCACCTGAGACACCAGCGGGTCGAGCCGGGTGCCCTTGGGGAAGTAGGCCTGCGCGCCGGCGTTCTGTGCGCGGAGCTGCTCGCGGTAGTCGTCGTGGCACGACAGAAACGCGATCGGCAGCTCGCGCGTGCGGTAGTCGTCGCGCAAGAGGCGCAGCATGCCCCAGCCGTCCATTCTCGGCATGTTGAGGTCGGCGATGATCGTGTCGAACTCGCCGCGCAGCGCCGTCTCGAAGCCCTCGACCCCGTCGGCCGCCGTCGTCACCTGAAACCCGTGCTTCGTGAACAGCGTGTTGAACATGCGGCACAGAGACTCGTCGTCGTCGACCAGCAGCAGCTTCACCGGCGACGCCCGCTGAGGCGAAGGCCGCGGCATCGCCGCCGTGATCAGCTCGGTCTTGTCGACCACCTGCTCGAACGCCAGCGGCTCGTCGTCGGCGAGCGCGACGCCCGCCACCACCGCGACCTCTTCTTCTTCGCCGCCGCTGTCGCCGACCTCGATGACGACACCGGCGCCGTCGCCGAGCGCGCCGCCCACCTCTGAGAAGCGCCACTGCGCCGCGGGCTGCGCGACCATCGACACGAGCGCCTCGACGCCGGCCAGGTTCTTGTAGCGGGCGACCTCGAGCTTGCCGAGCGCGAACGTGGCGGTGCCCTCGTTCGGGGTGCGCGCGTCGAACGTGATGACGCCCGAGCGGCGGGTGCGGCGAACGTGCTCGACGAGGCGCGCGAGCACGGTCGACTCGCCCTGGCCGGCGACGACGCCGGTGCGCAGGCGCATCTCGTTCATCAGGGTGCGGAGCTCGGCGATGTGCTGCGTGGCCTTGAACGGCATCTTGAGCATGCCGACGACGCCGCTGCGCAGGCCGGCAGTGAAGATGGCGTCGGCGGTGTCGTCGCAGAGCAGCACGATCGGCAGGCCCGCGATCGAGACGTCGGCCGAGAGGGTCTCGAAGACGAACTGGGGCAGCTCGGCGGTGACGTCGCCGCGCACGACGAGCAGGTCGGGCTTGAGCTGCTTGATGCCTCCGACCATCTTCTTCTTGTCGGTGAGGAACCGGTAGAACAGGCCGAACTGGTTGAAGCTCTGCGCAGCCGACGCCTGAAAGGCGCGGTCTTCGTCGAGGGCGAGAATCTTCGGCCCGGTCATGTTCACGACGAGACCTGGTTCATGACAGCGTGATCACCCCCCGGCGCAGCATCTCGATGAGCGAGGCGCGCACCTCATCTTCGGGGAACTCGAGGTGTGACGCCAACTTCACCGGGGGTACCTTCTCTTCGCACAGCGCGCGGGCGAGGCGTACGTCGCGGCTCGAGGCCACGCGCAGGTAGAGATCGTAGAGCTCGGGGTCGGGCGCGGCGAACTTCGCCTGCACGAGCTTCTCTTCCATCACCTTGCGCTCGAGCCTGGTCACCTGCGCGAGCGCCTCGGTGAGGGCGTCGAGGAGCAGCGTGCGGCCCTCGTGCTCTTGCCCTTCGATGGGCGCGAGCACCGCGCGCGCGCCGCGCGAGACGACGAGCGAGACCAGGGCCAGCGTGCCGCTCGCCGAGCGCGGGCCCGAGCTCGCCGACGCCTTCACGAGCTTGCCGCGCTGCACGGCGAGCGAGTAGCGGCCCCACTCGTCGCGGGCGTGCACGGTGTACGAGGCCTCGAGCTCGCCGAGCACGCGCAAGAGCCACACGGGCCCGACGACCGACAGCTCGAGATCGCCGATCGCCTCGCGCTGGCGCAGCAGCGTGTGCGCCGAGATGCGCGGCGCTGCGAGCTTGCGCACGTGGTTGACGAGCTCTTCGGCGTGCCCGGTCTTCGCGAGGTAGTCGTGTGCGCCCGAGCGGGCGGCCTTCAAGGTCTCGCGATAGTCGTCGTGCGCCGAGAGAAACAGCACGGGCGTCTCGCGCATGCGCGCGTCGGCCTTGAGCAGGCGCAGCATGCCCCAGCCGTCGAGCACCGGCATGTTGAGGTCGGCGAC
>JAEUJP010000472.1 GCA_016793725.1 Myxococcaceae bacterium
TACGACGGCGGCGTGCAGATGCCGGCCGAAGACCGGCAGAAGATTCTGGAGTGGATCCGCTGCGACCTGCCGCAGTGATGTGAAGCCTGAAGTAGTCGGGTCCACTCGAGGCGACGCCTTCTCCCACAATGTGACCGTCGCGATTTCAACCGCCTGAAGCGACGCGCGGTTGGATCAGCGCTCGCAGTGTCGCCCGAGCATGAAAGTGCTCACCCACCGCGTTCTCCCCAAAGAAGCCAAGAAGGCCAAGGCCGAGCTCGCCGCCATCACCAGCCGCATCAAGTCGGGCGACGCCCTCAACCTGGGTGACACCGGCAAGGCCGTCACCGCATTGCAGACCCAGCTCAAGGCCGCCGGCCTCTTCAAGGGCCCCGTCGGCGACACCTTCGACGCCGCCACCGCTTCGGCCGTCGCCAACCTGCAGCGCGCGAACCAGCTCGAGAGCTCGGGCATCGTCGGTGGGCGCACGCTCGCCGCGCTCAAGAAGACGAACCTGTTCGTGAAAGACGGTTTTCAGACGAACGCGAAGGTCGGCCAGAGCGGGTCGGACATTCTTCGCGCCGAGCGCATGCTCGAGAAGCTCGGCTTTCGCCCCGGCAAGGTCGACGGCATCTTCGACGCCGCCACCGCGAAGGCCGTCGAGCGCTACCGCGACGCCGACCCGCAGCTGCCGAACGACAAGAAGTTCATCTCGCAAGGCATGTTCAAGGAGCTGAAGAAGGCCTCGGCCGGCTACGACCACGCCGCGTACTCGCGCCGCGTGAAGGGGGGCCTCAAAGCCCACCAGCGCCTCGATGACCTCACCGCGCGCACCGCCGCAAAGGGCTCGGGCATCGGCGTCGGCGCCGAGGGCCGCACCGCGCTCAACATCGAGAAGCACCTCGAGGCCGCCGGCTACGAGCTCGGCAAGCCCAACGCCCGGTTCGGCTCGCGCACCGAGGCCGCGGTGAAGGCGTTTCAGAAGCACGCGGGCCTCGAACCGACCGGCCGCGTCGATGCGCGCACGTGGTCGAAGCTGCGCGGCAAGCTGTTCGCCGCGACGAGCGACGTGAGCCCCGCGCAGAGGCTCGGCGAGAACGACGCCGCCGTGAAGCGCACCGAGAAGAAGCTGAAGCAGCTCGGCTACAAGGTCGGCGACGTCGACGGCCTGTTCACCCAGAACACCGCCGCGGCCGTGCGCAGGTTTCAGAAGAAGCACGGCATCAAGCAAACCGGCCAGGTCGGCTCGGGCACCGCGAAGGCCATCGACAAGGCGCTCACCAAGAAGCTCGGCGGCGCCGCCGTGCAGAAGATGTTGTCGACCGCGCGCAAGTGGCTCGGCTTTCACGAGCGCGGCAACAACGGCAACCCGTTCTCTTCACACTTCGGCCGGCCCGCCGAAGCGTGGTGCGCCGACTTCGTGAGCTACCTCGCCGACAAGGCGGGCCTGAAGCTGAACACCGCTTCGGCTCAGGGCGTCGCGAACATTCTGCAAGACCAGGGGACCTGGAAGGGCAAGCGAAACCCTCGCCCCGGCGACGCCGTCACCTTCCGGTGGGACGGCAGCGGCGGTTGGGCTGACCACGTCGGCATCGTCGAGAAGGTGTTCCGCAAGAACGGCAAGCTCTACGTGCAGACCATCGAGGGCAACTCGGGTGATGCCGTTCGCCGCAAGGTGTACCCGGCGTTTTCGAGCGTGATCAATGGGTACGGGCGCATCAAGTAGGCCGAAGGTTGTTGCGCCTCACCCTGACGCATGGACGGCGAGCCCTGCAGCCAGAGCCGCCCGCGCGACTTGAACTGCGGTTCTCGCCCACTGGCTCGCCATCAGCACCTGCGTGTCGCCCGCTTCGCCCGCCGCGAGCGGCCGGTGCGCCGGCAGGTGCCAGCTGAACGTGATGACGAAGTAGATGACGCCCAGCGCCGTCAGCGCGTGCACCGCCGACAGCGGCTGAGGCTTCGTCGCGTAAAGCGCGAGCGGCACGATGAACGCCAGAAACTCCCACGGCACCACCGCGAACCCGATGGTGCGGTTGAACTGCGCGTACGTCGCCACGCTCTGCTCGAACTGCGGGTAGCTGTAGAGCGCGAACACCAACATCGCCGCGAGCACGTACACGTTCAGCGCCGCGCTCGCGTACAGCAGCGCCTTCACTCGCCCTTCTCCCACGCGATGAACCGCTGCCAGTCTTCGCGGTTGATCTCGTGCCCGCCCGGCCTCGTCTGCCACCGCGTCTTCGACTCCGGCTCGGCCCCCAGCAGCGGCCACACCGGCCTCGCCAGCTCGAGCGACCTCTTCGAGCCCTGCGGGTCGGCCCACGCGTCGTCGTCGCCTTCGCTCAAGAGCACCCGCCTCGGAGCCACCAGCGCAAGCAGCGCATGCTGATCGACCGGCAGCCGCCGCTCGTTGCCCGCGAACGTCGGGAACACGCCGTCGAACCAGTGCGGGAACGCGCTGTTGATCAGCTCCACCGTCTCACCCGAGCCGTCGCGGGTCAGCGGCGCTCCGCCTCGCCCCGACTGGTGCGCCACCACCGCGGCCACCCGCTCGTCGTTCGCCGCCGCCCACAACGCCGCCTTGCCCCGCCGCGAGTGCCCCACCAACGTGATGCGCTGCGTGTCGATGTCGAGCGCTTGCAGCAGGTCGACCGCCCGGCTCAGACCGTATGCCCACGCCGACAGCGCACCCCAGCGCGCCGCCGGCGACCCCTCGACCTGCATGCTTCGAATGAGGCCGTCGCGGTACCTCGCCGGGTCGTCGGGCGCCGCGTCGCTCTCGTGAAACGTCGCCAGCGCGTACCCCGCCGCCACCACCTCGGCCACCGGCCACAGCGCCGACTGCGAGCCTCGCGAGCCGTCACACGCCGAGATGACGAGCGAGGTCGTCGCGCGCACGCGCTCATCGGCGACGAGCGTGTGGTTGCCGCACTTGTTCAGCCCCAGCAGCACCGGCGGCCGCGTCACCCCCGACGGCGAGAACACCGCGACGTAGAGCCAGCTCTGCTCGACGTTCACCGCGTATTCCCGGTAGTCGACGCCGGGCAGCAGCAGCGGCACGTTCGCCTGCGGCACCACCTCGACGGCGACGGGCGACGGCATCGCACCGTAGACGTAGTGCGTCAGCAGCGCCTTCAGCTCGCCGCGGCGGAAGTCGTACCAGCCCGCACCGTCGGTCACCGGTACCGCGCCGTCGAACGACGTGAGCAGCGCCGGCGGCTCGGCCCGCTCGGGCAGCTCGCCGACCGGCGCGAACGTCACCGGCCCCGGCTTCTTCGGGTCGCACGCGAGCGCGAGCAGCACCACCGCGAGAATGCACTCGAGACGCATCGCCGAAGCGAGTCTACCGAGACAGACCCGACGTGGGTGACGCAAGACCGCCCGAGGTGCGGCGCGCTTGTTGCTCGACACGGTGCCCATGCTGCGCAGCCTCGTCGCCGCCATCGTCCTGCTCGGTGCCGCCTGCGGCGGTCTGCTCGACGAGGCCGCTGCGGGGCCGCTCGAAATGCCCGTGGTCGTTGCGCCTTCCGTCGCAGCGGCCGAAGCGCCCGGGGTGACCGACGACTGCGAAGGCCTCACGCGGGGTGAGCGGGGAGCCAGGGTGGAGCGGGACCGCGCGAGGGCGCCGGAGGGTGAAACGAGACTCTCGATCGTGCGCCCGCCCGCCGTGATGAGCCGTGAGACCTTCCCCTCGAACGAGCACGCGCTGTCGCGCGTTCGTGTGGTGCGCTTTCACGTGCGCTCGGCCGAGTCGGCGCCCGTCGTCGTCGAGCTGATCAGCCCGGCCGGCACCGTCTACCGCCACGTCGAGGTCGAGGCCCCGGGCGTCACCGACCTGCAGGTGGCTGGCACCGAGGTCGAGCAGCGCCAGCTCGCCGGCACCTGGCGCGCCGCGCTCTTCGACCAGGGCGTTCGCACCGAGATGGAGTTCGAGCTCACCCCATGACTCTTCTCGCCATCGCGCTGAAGCTCACCCTCGCCGCCGAGGTGTCTGACTTCACCGCCACCACCGGCAACAACGCCGTGACGCTGAAGTGGACACCGCCGGCCCTCGTCTCGATCGGCGTCGTCATCGTGCGCTCGACCAACACCGTGCCCAACACCGCGCCCACGAACGGCACCAGCCCCGCCGCCGGCACGACGCTCGGCAACGGCGTCGTTCGCTACAACGGCACCGCCACGACGTTCACCGACAACACCGTCGTCAACGGCACGCGCTACGTCTACCGAATCTTCAACAAGCACGCGCTGAACCTCTACTCCGAGGGGCTCGTGCCGACGTCGAACGGCCTCTCGATTCGGCCCACGAACCAGACGAGCCCGAACCCGCGCTGGTGCTACGCGACCGGCCTCTCGCTCGGGCAGCAGCCCATCACCGACCCTGGTGCGGGCGTCATGGCGGCCGGCTCGGCCGGCAAGCTCTTTTCGGTCGACCTCACCGGGGCCGAGCGCTTTCGCCCCCTCGCCTTCGCCGGCGCCATCAACGGGCGCCTGAGCTCGGTGCCCCTCGAGGGCCGCACCGGCCGTTTCGGGCTGCTCGGCGACGTCTCGGGGTTCGTGTACTTCGTCAATCTCGCGACGGGCGTGACCGTGCTCAACGGCAACCTGGGCATCTCGCTCGGTGACTCGATTCAGGCGACCCCGGGCAGCCAGCTCAACGCCTATGCGAACGCGGCGTTCAAGGCGGCGAACACCGGTCGCGACCTCGTCTACGTCGCGACCCGCAACCTGCTGGTGAACAACAACCGCGTCTCGGCGCTCTCGAGCACGACCGGCCTCGCGGTGTGGACGTATCAGCCTGGCGATCTCGACATGATGAACGGCGGCATGCTCGTCGACTACACGACGAACCGCGTGTGGGTGGCTGCGCGCAGCAACTCGGGCGCCCAGGCGTCGCTGCGCGTCATCGACACGCTCACCGGTGCCGAGGTGACGCGCGCCTCGCTCGGCGACATCGACACCGGCGTGGTGAAAGACTTCGCGAGCAACCAGGCCTACGTCATCAACTCGCTCGGCTCGGCCTACGGCTACGACCTCACCACCGGCGCGCAGGCCTGGTCGGCGAGCGTCGGCCCCGTCACGAGCTACCTCTACCCGCTCGGCAACAGCTTCATCGCGAGCCGGGCCTCGGGCCAGGTGCAGCGGTGGGCGGTGAGCGGCAACACCGCGACCCTCACGTGGTCGGTGGCCGTGCCCGGCCCGTCGGGCGTCACCGTCGACTTCAACAACCAGGTGCTCTACGTCGGCTCTTCAGACGGCACGCTGCGCAAGATCGCGCTCGCGACCGGCACGCAGACCGGCAGCGTCACCGTGTCGACCGATGTCGTCGGTATGCCGACCATCGACACGACCGCGAACCGGCTCACCGTCGGCACGCTCGGGGGCGATCTGTGCTCCTACGCGCTGCCGCTCTGAGTCGACCCCCCCCATTCTCGAATCACCCAGGGTCTTGGGGGACGGGTGCGTGAACCCCAGGGGCCGCCGCGACCTAGGGCGAACCGCTGAAATTGCGGCGGAAAAAGGCTGTGCGCAGAATTTGCACTGACTCTCGGGAGCGCCGTCTTCGCGATCGTCGTTCCCGGGCGCTTCGAGACCATGAGCTTCACGCCGACATACGCGCACCGCGCGAGCGCCACCCGTGCGCCCTACGCGCCCCCGCGCATCCTCTGGGAGCAGCGCTTCATCGCGCTCGCCCAGGTCTCGGTCGACACGCCGATGTGCATTCCCGGGCAGGACCCACGCTGCACTCCCTGAAGGACGAACACCGTGACCACCAAAATACTCGTCGTCGATGACAACCCTCAGCTCCTCAGGGCCGTCGCGGGCATTCTCTCGCGCGCGAAGTTTTCGCCCGAGTGCTACGGCGACGCCGAGAGCGCGCTCGAGGCGCTCCACGGCTCGTCGTACGACGTCATCATCTCGGATCAGGCGATGCCCGGCATGG
>JAEUJP010000146.1 GCA_016793725.1 Myxococcaceae bacterium
GCAGTCATCGTTCTGCTCGCACGACGGGCAGAAGTGGTTGCCCTCGACGAAGAGTAGTTGTACGAGTTGCCTGCGCAGCGCGTTCACCTCTTCGGTCTCGCTCTCGAGGGTGAGGCCTTCGCTCGCGGGCAGCGTGCACGAGGTGACCTCGCGGCCGCCGGCCTTCACGATGCAGACGCGGCAGCTGCCGTGCGGCTCGAAGGGCAGGTCGGGCCGGGTGCACAGGTGGGGCACGTAGACGCCGGCACGTTCGGCCGCCTGCAGCACGGTCTCACCGTCGGTGAAGGGTATGGGCCGGCCGTCGAGGGTGAACGTGCCGCTCATGGCTCGTGCTCCTCGAGGTGGGCGAGCAGGTCATCGCGGCCGGTCAGCTGGCGCGCGGGGGCGAGCGCCTCGTCGAGGTCGAAGGTAGGGCGGAACTCGAGCGACGAGAGTGCGCGCTCGAGGGTGGGGCGGAACTTCTCGTCGAGCTGCGTGAACGGGCGGCCCGCGGTCTGCCCGAGGCCGCAGTGGCTGGCGGCGCGCATCAGGCCGGCGAGCTGCCGCGCGTGGCGTACGTCGCGCCGGGTGCCGCGGCCCGCGGCGAGCGCGTCGACGGCGCGGGCGAGCTGCGCGGTGCCCACGCGGCACGGGGTGCAGAAGCCGCAGCTCTCGTGGGCGAAGAAGCGCGAGGAGTTGGCGACGACCTCGAGCAGGTCGCGGCGGCCGTCGAACACCACACACGCGCCGGCGGTGGGCACGTCGGCGAAGGTGAGCGCGCGGCCGAGCTCGTGCGGGCCGAGCAGGGTGCCCGAGGGCCCGCCGACCTGAACCGCCTGCACCTCTTCGGCGCCGGCGAGCTCGAGCAGCCCGCTCACGCTCGCGCCGAGCGGCAGCTCGTAGACGCCGGGCCGCGCCACGTCGCCCGAGACCGAGTGGAGCCGCGTGCCGGTCGAGCCGGGCACGCCGAGGCTGCTGAACCAGGCGCCGCCCTTCAGCGCGATGAGCGCGACACACGCGAGGGTCTCGACGTTGTTCACGGCGGTGGGCTTGCCCAGGTAGCCGTGGGTGGCCGGGTAGGGCGGCCGGTTGCGGGGTATGCCGCGTTTGCCCTCGAGCGACTCGAGGAGCGCCGACTCTTCGCCGCAGACGTAGGCGCCGGCGCCGAGGTGCAGCTCGAGGTCGAGGCCGCTCGAGCGGCGGGCGGCGAGGGCCCGCTCGATGGGGCCGGCGAGGAACTCGTATTCACCGCGCAGGTAGATGAGCGCCTTCTGGGCGCCGATGCAGAGCGCGGCGATGGCGAGGCCGTCGAGCACGAGGTCGAGGCGCTTCGACAAGAGCACGCGGTCTTTGAACGTGCCGGGCTCGCCCTCGTCGGCGTTGCACACGACGTAGCGCTCGGGGCCGGGCGCTGCCCTCGCTGCGGCCCACTTCGTGTGGGTCTCGAAGCCGGCGCCGCCGCGCCCGCGCAGGCCCGAGCGCTGGAGCTCGGCCAGCATGCCGTCGGCGCCGAGGGCGTGGGCCGCCGCGAGGGCGTCGCCGCGCGTGTCGAGCAGCGGGCCGCCGTGGCCGACGAAGTCGTGAACGGTGAACAGCTCTGCGGGCCAGTCGGCGACGGGCCGCTGGGCCTCGATGAGCTGGGCGACGAGGTCGATGCGGGGCTCGTCGAGGCGGGCGATGGCGCGGCCCGCGACGAGCAGGGCGGGGCCTTGATCGCACAGGCCGGTGCACGAGGTCGTGCCGACAGTGGCGCTCGGGGCGCGCGCCGCGAGCCGCCGGGCGAGCTCGACGCTGCCCGCGAAGCGGTCGGTGATGTCGTCGGCGAACAGCACGCGGTACGGCGCGGCGGGCCCGGTCGAGAGCAGAGAATAGAAGGTGGCGACGCCCTCGACGCGGGCGCGGGGCAGCCCGAGCTCAGCGGCGAGCGCGGTGACGGCGGCTGGCGACACGAAGCCTTCTTTCGCCTGCAGCGCCCGGAGCCGCTGAAGCACGCGTGTCGAGTCGGGAGCCGGCATGAGCAGGCCCCGTTGGTTCACGGCGTGTGCCACCTTGGTGTGTGGGGCGTCAAGGTCAGCGCTGCGCAGGCGCTGCGCCGGGCGGGAACAGCCGCAAGATCTGCGCTCGCTCGACCCGTCAGCCGCGAGCGAAGGTGCCCTGCAGCGCCTCGAGCTTCGCTCGAAGTTCGTCCCGGGCCCTGCGGAAGCGGGCCAGCAGCTCTTCTCTCGACAGCGAGGGGTCGTCGGTCGCGGGGTCTGCGATCGGCCAGTGGAGCCTGCGCACCTGGCCCAGGAAGACCGGGCAGACCTCTTCGGCGCAGAGGGTGATGACGGTGCCGACGGTCGCCGGGTCGATCGTGTCGACCGACTTCGAGCGGTGCGAGCCGAGGTCGACGCCGATCTCGCGCATCACCTCGACCGCGTAGGGGTTGACCTGCGAGGGCTTGCTGCCCGCGCTCTGCACTGCGACGCCGGGCCCGAAGAGAGCGCGCGCGAGCCCCTCGGCCATCTGGCTGCGCGCCGAGTTGGCGACGCAGAGAAAGAGGACACTGTCGTTACCGGGTGCGGGCATGGCGAGGCTCTTCAGGCTGAGGCGGCGGCGGGGAACCACTGCCGGGTTCGGTTGGCGAAGGCGACGAGCGAGAGCATCACCGGCACCTCGATGAGCACACCCACCACGGTGGCGAGCGCGGCCGTGGAGGTGAGGCCGAAGAGGCTGATGGCCACGGCGACCGCCAGCTCGAAGAAGTTGGAGGTGCCGATCATGGCTGCAGGCGCCGCGACGTTGAACGGCAGCTTGAGCACCCGCGCGAGGCCGTAGGAGAGCGCGAAGATGCCGTAGCTCTGAATGAGGAGCGGCACCGCGATGAGCACCACCAGGAGCGGGCGGGCGACGAGGGTCTCGGCCTGGAAGCCGAAGAGCAGCACGACCGTCAAGAGGAGGCCGAGGATCGAGGTGGGCTTGAGCTGCTGCCCGAGCCGCTCGAGGCGTTCGCGCGTCAGGAGCCGCTGCGTCGCCAGGCCGGCGGCGAGGGGAATGACGATGAACATGACCGCGGAGGTCAGGAGGGTGCCCCAGGGCACGGTGAGGCTCGTGACCCCGAGCAGGAGCCCGGCGAGGGGCGCGAAGGCGAAGACCATGATGAGGTCGTTCACCGAGACCTGCACCAGCGTGTAGTTCGCGTCGCCCTCGGTGAGGTTGCTCCAGACGAAGACCATCGCCGTGCAGGGGGCGACGCCGAGGAGGATCATGCCGGCGATGATCTGCGACGCGTCGTCGGTCGGCACGACACCTGCGAACACGTGCTTGAAGAAGAGCACCCCGAGCGCCGCCATCGTGAAGGGCTTGATGAGCCAGTTGACGACGAGCGTGAGCGCGAGCCCCTTGGGCTTCTTTCCGACGTCCCTGAGGCACGACGGCTCGACCTTCAGCATCATCGGGTAGATCATCAGCCAGATCAGCACCGCGACGACGAGGTTGACGCGCGCGACCTCGAGCCGTGAGACCACCTCGAAGCCACCTGGAAAGAGCAAGCCGAGCCCGACGCCGACCCCGATGGCGAGCGCGACCCAGAGAGACAAGAAGCGTTCGAAGATGCCCATCACGCCCTTTCGCGAACAGTCATCGGTAGGTCTCGATGAGAGGTCATACGCCCGCGACCAGCACCTTCAGGCGCCGGAGCGCCCGGGGCTCGATGCAGTAGCACACGCGCGGCCCATCGACCTCACCGCGAATGAGACCGGCTTCTTTGAGCACCTTGAGGTGCTGCGACACGGTTGACTGGGCGAGCGGGAGCTCGTCGACGATGTCACCGCAGACGCACGCGGTCTTGCGCACCAGCAGGCGGACGATCTGTACGCGCGCCGGGTGCCCCAGCGCCTTGGCCAGCGTTGCGAGCTCTTCGTCGGCCTCTCTTCCCTCGGCGGGGCGCAGGTCGGGCTCGTCGTTCGCGGGCGGGCAGCAGTCGTCGGCCGTCTTCGCCTTCATCGTGTTATTACGATTAGTCGAAACGCGGCGGCCTCGTCAAGAAGGCTCCTCGACGCCGGCTCAGCTTGCCCGGCGTCGCCGGTGCGGCGGCACCCGGGCTCTTGCCCCTACCGGCGACGTTCGTGTGATCGCCTGAGCAGCGAACGTCTCATCGGCGGGCGCGACCTGCTCAAGGCGCGAGCTCGCCGAACCAGATGCGTTCGAACGTGCGGTTCAGCGTCTTGCTCGGGAACTGCTCCATCATCAGGGTGAGGGCGCGCCGTGTCATGCCCTCACGGAATTCGGCAGCGACGAGAAGCGATCACGCCGCTAAGAGCCCGTCTGGTGGACCTCGAGGCCTTCCTGCTCTCTGCCGAGTGGCGAGACTCCGACGCCGGCGTCGAGCTCACGCTCTGGGCGAGCTCGCCCGAGCACGGGCCGGTGAAGGCCACCCTCACGGGCCAGCAGCCGGTCATGTTCGTGCCGCGCGGAGCTCCGCTCGCCGACGGCCGCCGCGAGCCGAGGCCGCTGCGCACGCTTCAGGGCGCCGAGGTCGACGCCGTCTACTTCAAGACGCAGCGCGCGCTGCTCCGCGAGCGAGACCGCATTCGCGCGAGCGGCGGCGTCGTGCTCGAGTCGGACCTCAAGCCGTCGGCCCGCTTCGTGATGGAGCGCTTCGTGAACGGAGGTCTCAGCCTCCACGGCCCCGCCCGCCGCGAGAACGGCGTGCTGTGTTTTTTCGACCCGAAGGTGCGCGCGGCCGACGTCACGCCGGAGCTGCGCACCCTGTCGCTCGACATCGAGACCGACGGCTGGGAGGGCCCGGTGCTCTCGATCGCGCTCGCCGGCTGCGGCGTCGAGCGCGTGACCGCGGTGAAGCGCCCCGAAGACGAGCGCGAGGTGCTCGCGGCCGCGTTCGCGCTCATTCGCGAGCTCGACCCCGACGTGCTGCTCGGGTGGAACGTGGTCGACTTCGACCTGCGCGCGCTGCAGGCGCGGTGCGAGGCGCTGCACCTGGTGTTCGCCATCGGTCGTGCGGGGCTCGCGGGCCGCGTGCTGGCCGGCGCGACGCCGCAGCAGCCGAGCCTCGCGCGCGTGCCGGGGCGCGTGGTGCTCGACGGCGTCGCGACGCTGAAGAACGCGTCGTGGGTGCTCGAGCGCTACACGCTCGACTTCGTGGGTCGCACGCTGCTGGGCCGCGGCAAGCTGCGCGCCGAGGGCGTCGACGCGCTGACCGAAATTCGTCGCATGCACCGGGAAGACCCCGAGGCGCTCGCCGCGTACAACCTCGAAGACGCGCGGCTCGCGCTCGACCTCTTCGAGAAGGCCGACCTGGTCGGGTTCTCGATCGCGCGCGCGAAGCTCACCGGGCTGCCGCTCGACCGGCAGGGCGGCTCGGTGGCGGCGTTCGACCACCTGTACCTGCCGGTCTTGCACCGCCGCGGCTTCGTGGCGCCCGACGTCGCCGTCGACTCGACACCGATGCCGTCGCCCGGAGGCCAGGTGCTCGAGAGCGAGCCGGGCCTCCATACGAACGTCGTCTCGTTCGACTTCCGCTCGCTGTACCCGAGCATCATCCGCACGTTTCAGGTCGACCCGCTCGCGCTGTGGCTCGACGGGCCCGACCGCGTGCAGGGCTTCGAGGGAGCGAGCTTCGCGCGCGAGGGCGCAATTCTGCCGGCGCTCATCACGCACCTGCACGACGAGCGCGGCAAGGCGCGGGCCGCGGCGAACGAGACGCTGTCGCGGGCGATCAAAATCCTGATGAACTCGTTCTACGGAGTGCTGGGCACTCCGGGGTGCCGGTTCTTCGACCCGCGGCTGGCGTCCTCCATCACGCTGCGCGGGCACGAGGTGATCGAGCGGTCGCGCGCCTTCTTCGAGGAGCGCGGGCACGGCGTCATCTACGGCGACACCGACTCGCTGTTCGTGAAGCTGGGCGAGAGGTTCGACGACGCCGAGCGGCTCGCAGAGGCGCTGAACGGGTGGTGGCGCGAGACGCTCTGGGCCGAGCACCGGCTGAAGAGCGACCTCGAGGTGCGCGTCGACGCGCGGTACGCGAAGTTCCTGATGCCGACGACGCGGGGCTCGGAGCGCGGCTCGAAGAAGCGGTACGCGGGGCTGACGGTGGCGGGTGAGCTCGTGATCCGCGGGCTCGAGGCGGTGCGCACCGACTGGACTCCGCTGGCGCGTCAGGCGCAGCGCGAGCTGCTCCAGCGCGTGTTCGCCTCGGAGCCGTGGCGCGAGTGGCTGCTCGGGCTGCGGCGCGAGGTGCTGTCTGGGGCGGCCGACGAGCGGCTGCACTACCGGAAGCGGCTGCGGCGCGACGTGGCCGACTCGGCGTCGGCGGCTCCGCACGTGAAGGCGGCGCGGCTGGCGGCCGAGGCGGCGGCCGACGGCGAGGCGGTGGCGACCGAGGTCGAGTACGTGATGACGGTGCACGGGCCCGAGCCCGTCGGCGCGCGCACGGCCCCGCTCGATTACGGGCACTACCTCGAGCGGCAGCTGGCTCCGGCGGTCGACGTGGTGCTCCGCGCGCTGGGCACGTCGTACGAGCGCGAGGCCGGGGAGCAGCTGCGCTTGTTCTGAGGTGGCCGCCGCCGGCACCGGCGCCCTTCAGGGGAACCGCACGGCGAGGGGCGCGCCCGCCTGCTGGTGGTCGACGACGACCCGCAGCTCGCCGAGGCCGTGCGCCGCTCTCTTCGCGCCGGGTACGACGTCGAGCTCGCCGGCGGCGGCGCCGAGGCGCTCGAGCGCTTGCGGCGGGGCGAGCGCTTCGACGTCATCGTCTGCGACCTCAGGATGCCCGAGATGTCGGGCATGGAGCTGTTCGGCGCCATCAAGGGGCTCTCGCCGGAGCAGGCCGAGCGTACGGTGTTCGTCACCGGTGTGGCGTCGAGCCCACAGTGCGCCGAGCTCTTGGGCCAGGTGCACGACCTCTGGCTCGACGAGCCGTTCGCGCCCGATCAGGTCCGGGCCCTCATCGAGCGCGGCCTCCGTCGCTGACCGGTCTTCTTTGCGCGGCAGCGGGCCTCAGGACCAGCCCGTCAGCCCGAGTGGTCGTGGTGAGCATGTTCATGATGGTGCACCCCCACCTTCGTGCGCCGCGGGCGGCGGGCCTCGAGCCACGAGAGCCACTGCTCGATGCCCTGGCCGGTGCGGGCAGAGACCTCGATGACGTTCGGCTCGGGCATCACGCGCGCGAGCGCGTCTCTGAGCGTCGACATCGAGAAGTCGCCGAGGTGCGGCAGCAGGTCGACCTTGGTCAGCACCACGAGGTCGGCGCCGCGGAACATGGTGGGGTACTTGAGCGGCTTGTCTTCGCCCTCGGTGACGGCGAGCGCGACGACGTTCGCCGCCTCACCCAGGTCGTAGACCGCGGGGCACACGAGGTTGCCGACGTTCTCGATGAAGAAGACGTCGGTCTCGCGCCACCCCATGCCGTGCAGCGCCGCGTGCACCATCTCGGCGTCGAGGTGGCAGGCGTTGCCCGTGGTGATGGCCTTGGCGGGTATGCCGGCGCGCTCGAGCCTGCGCGCGTCGTTGTCGGTGGCGAGGTCGCCGCTCACGGCGCCGAGCCTCAGGCCCCTCGCTGCGCGCGCGGTCGCCTCGAGCAGCGCGGTCTTGCCCGAGCCGGGTGAGCCCATCAGGTTGATGGCGAGCACGCCCGCTTCGACGAAGTGCTCGCGGTTGTGCCGCGCGTCGCGGTCGTTCTTCGCCAGAATCTTCTCGTGCACGGCGACCGGCACGAGGTGGGTGTCGCCACAGCCGCAGTCAGTACACATGGTCGGGTACCTCCAGCTCCAGGTGGGCCAGCAGAATTTCGTCGCCTTCCTTCAGCTCCAGCGGCCGCTCGCACCGCGCACAGCGCAGCGGGCCGCCGGGCGCAGGCGCTTCGCCGCAGCGTGGGCAGGCCCAGCGAGCGGGCACCTCTTCGAGCACCAGCTCGGCGCCGGCGCAGAGGCCGCGGTCGCTGAACGTCTCGAACGCGGTCGCGAGCAGGCGCGGGTCGACGCCCGACTGGGCGCCGAGCTTCACGGTGATGAGGGCGACGCGCAGGGCGCCGGCCCCCTTGGCGCGCTTCTCGACCTCGTCGATCAGCGCCGACACGACGGAGTACTCGTGCACGCTACGCCCCCTTGAACTTCGGTGTGCGCTTCTCGAAGAAGGCCGCGAGGCCCTCGCCGAAGTCGGCCGAGTCGGCCGAGCGCGCGAGCGCGTCGAGCTCGCGGTCGAGGTGGTCGTCGAGCCGGTCGACGCCGGCGGCCTCGTTCATGAGCTGCTTCGCGGCCGCGTACGACGCGGTGGGGCCCTCGGCGAGCCGGCGGGCAAGCTGCAGCGTCTGGGCTTCGAACGTGGCGTCTTCGAACACGGCGCTGACGAGGCCGAGCGCCTGCGCCTCGCGGGCTCCCACCCGCGGGTTCAAGAAGGCGAGGTCGAGCGCCCGGCGAAGGCCGACGAGCTTGGGCAGGAAAAACGTCGAGCTCTCGGCGCCGGTGAGCCCGGTCTTGAAGTAGGCGTACTCGAACGTCGAGCGCTCCGACGCCACCACCAGGTCGCACGCCATGGCGAGGCCGAGGCCGCCGGCCGCGGCGACGCCGTCGACGGCGGCGATGACGGGCTTGGGGGCGCGCCGCAGCTCCGAGATGGTCGAGTGCAGGTACTCGAGAATCTGCTTGAAGATGGCGCCGTAGCCCGAGGGCGCGCCGCGCGACTCGGTGAGGTAGGCGACGTCGCGGTCGCCGCCGGAGCGGATGTACTTGAGGTCGGCTCCGCTGCAGAAGATGCCGCCCTCGCCGCGCACGACGATGCAGCGCACCTGCTCGTCGCGCGCGAGCGTGAGGCCGGCCTTGCGCAGCTCGCGGGCGGTCGACACGTCGAGGCTGTTGAAGCGCTCGCGACGCGACAGGGTGAGCCAGCCGACGGCGCCGTCGCGCACGGCGGTGACGTGTTTCGGCTCCATCACCAGGCCCCGATGGCCGAGCCGGCCAGGTCGAGGGCGACCCGCGCGTAGACGGCGATGCAGACTCTGGCGGGGGTGGTGGGCATCAGCAGATCCTCGGCAGGGGTTCACCTTCGGGCTCGGCGAGCAGGCGGCGGCCGAAGCCGGTGTCGAGCACCAGCTTGCCCTTCGGCTCTGCGATCGCCGTGCCGATGATGGCCGCGTCGCGGCCGAGGGGGTGCGCGCGCACCGCGGCCAGCACGGCCTCGGCCACGCCCGGCCTCACGCCGATCAGCGCCTTGCCTTCGTTCGCGACGTGCAGCGGGTCGATGCCGAGCAGCTCGCTCGCGGCGCGCGCGGGCTCGCTGACCGGCACGGCAGGCTCGTCGACGAGCACGCCGACACCCGCCTTGGCGGCCAGCTCGTGAAGGGCGCTGGCGACTCCGCCGCGCGTCGGGTCTTTCATGGCCACGACGCCGTCGCCGCCGGCGGCCAGCGCGCGCTGCACGAGCTCGAACAGCGGGGCCACGTCGCTCTTCAGCTCACCCTCGAGCGCGAGCTGGTTGCGCGCCGCCATGACCGCGAGGCCGTGGTCGCCGACGGTGCCGGTGACGATGATGCGGTCGCCAGCCTGAAGGCCGTCGTTGCGCACCACGCGCTGAGCGAGCGCGAAGCCGGCGGTGTTGATGACGAGGCCGTCGAGCTCGCCCTTGCCCATCACCTTGGTGTCGCCGGTGACGATGGGCACGCCGGCCTCGCGGCAGGTGGCGCGCATCGAGTCGTGCACCCGCTCGAGCACCGAGCGCTCGAACCCCTCTTCGATGATGACGCCGCAGGTGAGGCCGAGCAGCTTCGTCGCGCCCATCATGGCGAGGTCGTTCACGGTGCCGGCGATCGAGAGCCGGCCGATGTCGCCGCCGGGGAAGAACAGGGGGTGAATGACGTGCGAGTCGGTGGTGACGATGAGGTACTGGTCGCCGAGCCTCAGCGCTGCGCCGTCGGCCATCGCGGCGAGGCCAACGCCGTCGATGGAGAAGTCTTCGGCGCCGCGCAGGAAGACCTCTTCGATGAGCGTGCGCATCGCGCGGCCGCCGCCGCCGTGTTTCAGGGCGATGCGGGGGTTCTTCGGTACCCGCGAGGGGAACTTGGTCATGCGATGCTCCTAGAGGTCGAGGTGGCCGCCGTACTGGTGCCAGATGCGGCAGGTGCCCTCGCTCGACACCATGCAGGCGCCGACGGGGTTTTCGGGCACACACTGCGTACCGAAGAGGGCGCAGTCGCCGGGGCTCTTGGCGCCCGACATGATCTCGCCGCACAGGCACTGCCCGAGCAGCTTCGGCGGCGCGAAGGCCCACAGGCGGCTCACGTCGATCTTCAGCTTCTTGCGCGCGTCGAACGCCGACCACTCGTCGCGCAGGCGCAGGTTGCCGTTCGGCACGTGCGCGATGCCGCGCCACTGCCCGCCGATGGGGCGGAGCACCCGCCACAGCTGCTCCTGCGCGACGCGGTTGCCCTCGCGCGTCACACAGCGGGGGAACATGTTCACGACCTCGCGCCGGCCGTCGCGCACCAGCTCGACCAGCTTCACGAGCGCCGCGAGAATGTCGAGCGGCTCGAAGCCCGCCACGACGACGGGCACGCCGTGGTCGCGAACGAACTGCTCGAAGACGGCCGAGCCCGTGATGGTGGCCGCGTGCCCCGCCGCGATGAAGCCCTCGATGCGCGAGCCGGGCATCTCGGTCACGATCTCCATCACGGGGGGTATGTACTTGTGCGCCGACAGCACCGAAAAGTTGGGGGGCGGGCCGCCGAGCAGGGCCGCGGCCGTCGCGACGGCGGTGGTCTCGAAGCCGGT
>JAEUJP010000169.1 GCA_016793725.1 Myxococcaceae bacterium
GGCAGCGACCCGATCGCCGAGCCGGCGGCCGACGAGCCGCTGACGCAGCACGCTGCGCTGCTCTACCTCGAGTGGAAGCACGGCAAGAGCGCGGCGCAGTCGATGCGCGAGGCGCAGCTCAAGCTGGCGTACCAGTTCTACCGGGCGACGGGCGGGCCCGACGGCAAGGTCGAGCGCGCGACGGGCGACTTCGAGACGACCGGCGAATATGCGGCGCTGATCTACGGCAAGGCGCCGCTCGTGTTCGACGGCGTGCGCAAGCAGCTGGGTGACGCGGCGTACTTCAAGGCGCTGCGCACGTACGCCGACGACAACCGGTGGCGCTGGGTGTCGACCGAGACGGTGTTCAAGACCTTCGCGCGCACTTCACCGTCGAGCACGAAGCCGGTCGAGAAGCTGAGAAGGCGCTGGTGGCAGGAGCTGCACGGCGACGAAGACATCGGGAGAGGAGACCTCGCCGGGCTGCTGCAGGGCAGCGGCCTGGGGGATCTGCAGATGACGCCCGAGCAGCTCAAGCAGCTTGAAGAGGCGATGAAGGTGCTCGGCGGCGGGCCGTGAGCCCGTTCAGTCGAACAGCGCCTCGACGAACTCCTTCGGCTCGAACGGCCGAAGGTCTTGCACCTTCTCGCCGACACCGGCCCACGCCACGGGCACCTTCAGCTCATCGCAGATGCCGATGATGACGCCGCCCTTCGCGGTGCCGTCGAGCTTCGTGAGCGCGATCGACGTGATGCCGACGGCGTCGTGAAACTGCCGCGCCTGTGCGATGGCGTTCTGCCCGTTCGTCGAGTCGAGCACGAGCAGCACCTCGTGCGGAGCGCCGGGCAGCGCCTTGTCGATCACGCGGCGCACCTTCTTCAGCTCTTCCATCAGGTTCGCCTTCGTGTGCAGCCGGCCGGCGGTGTCGGCGATCACCAGGTCGGCCTTCACCTCGAGGCCCCTCTTCACGCCATCGAAGATGACCGACGCGGGGTCGGCGTCTTCTTTGCCCTTCACCAGCTCGGCCTTCGCGCGCTCGGCCCAGATGTCGAGCTGCTCGGCGGCTGCGGCCCGAAACGTGTCGCCCGCCGCGAGCACGACCTTCTTGCCCTCGGCCGTCGCCTTCGCCGCGAGCTTGCCGATGGTCGTCGTCTTGCCGGCGCCGTTGACACCCACCACCATGATCACGTGCGGAGGCCCACCGCCCGACAGCCGGTGTGTCGCCTTCAGATCGACGATGCGCTCGACCTCTCTGCGAATCACCTTCTTCAGCGCGTCGGCGTCGGCGAGCTCGTTCTTGCGTGCCCTCTCGCGCGCCGTCTCGACCAGGTTCGACGCCGTCTTCACGCCGATGTCGGCCGTGAACAGCACCTCTTCGAGCTCGCCGAGCACCTTCTCGTCGATGGCGCGCGGCGCCCCGCCGAACAGCCCGTTCAGCCTGCCGATGAACCCTTCGCTCTTCGTCTTCGCGAGGCCCTGCGCGAGGGTCTGGCCCGCCTGCGCCGCGACGCGCTGCTTCTCGAGCTCGGCGGCTGCGGCCTTCTTTTGCTCTTCTTCTTCTCGTTCGCGCTGCTTGCGCTCGGCCTCGAGGCGCAACGCTTCTTCGGCTTCGCGCTTCTTGCGCTCTTTCGCCTCGGCCTCGGCTGCCTTCTCGGCCTGGTAGGCGGCCTTCTTGGCCTGCTCTTCTTGCGCCTTGAGCTCTTTGAGCTTCGCGGCGTCGGCGTTCTCGTTCGCGAGGCGGTTGCGCTCGCGACGTGACTCTTCGGCCTGGGCGCGCGCGGCCTCGGCTTCGGCGAGCTTCTTCGCCTCGAGCTCAGACGGTGGGAGCGTGACCTTCGGCGTCGCGGTCTCGGCGGGCACCTGCCTCTGCGCGTCGACCTGCGGCACGACGGGCGCGGGCTTCTTGCGCGACGCGAGGCGAACGATGACCGCGATGAGCAGCAACAGAACGGCGGCCGCCACCCCGATGACGAGGGGGTCGTCGTAGCGAAACGGCAGCTGATCGAGAAACGACTGCATCAGCGCGCCGCTTACTTCAGAAGTGCCCGGCCACGCCCACAAAAGTACCGGCTGGCGTCACCAGTGCCACGGGCGACGGCGCGTCACGTGGCCCCATCACGAAGAACAGCGCGGCGCCCGCAACGGCGACGACAGCGCCGCCAAGGCCGAGCCCGAGCGCGAGCGCGTTGTTCGAGGCGACACGTTGGTTGAGGTACGAGACGGCCGCGGCCTCGCTCGGGTCTCTCACGAGGCCCTCTTCGTTCAGCGCGCCCGACAGCGCGGCGCGCTGAGGCCCCCCGGCGACGAAGAGCCCGAGGCCGATGCCGGCGGCCACCACCCCCGCTGCAGCGACGACCAGGGGAAGCGCGCGGCGAACCCCGAAGCCTGACGACGACTGGGGCGCGCGTACCTCGAGCGCCGTCGCGGCGGCCGGGCCCGCAGCATTTGCCGTCGCCGTCGCGAGCTGGGCCGGCTGGCCGGTCAGCACGAACGACGCGAGGTCCCTGAACCCGCGAGGCTTTCGCGCGTCTGCGCCCTTCATGCCCCCTTCGCGCGCGCGCGTGCCGTTCGCCACGTCGAAGAGCACGGCCGAGACCCAGCCGCTCGGGTCGACGCGCAGCACGAGCGCCTGGTCTGCGCCGGCGCGGGTCGCGAGCTTGAGCGCCTCGGAGTCGCCGCCGCTCGTGCAGAGCGGCAGCTGAGGCCGCAGCGCGCTCTCGAAGCCGACATCGATGGGCAGGTCGACCGCCTCGCTCGCCAGCGTCACCTCGTGCACGAATGAAGGCTTGTCATCGCGCACGGCGACGACGCGGTAGGTCCCGGGCACGAAGCCCGGCGACTTGAACGGCGTCACCCCGACCCTGACGCCGTCGACGAACACGGCGGCTCCGCTCGGCGTCGAGGTGATGTTGAGGGGCACCTTCTTCGCTCGGGCGAGCTCTCTCTTCAGCTGCTCGAACTGCGAGATCGCGGCCGGGCTGTGCAGGTCTCGGTCGAGGGTCGCCGCCGGTGAGGTACGCAGCACACGGCGCCAGGCCTCGAGCTGTTCTGGCTTGCGGTTCAAGCTCTTCAGCGCGAGCCCTTCGAGCACGCCAGCCACCCGCAGCTGGGCGGCGACGGCGTCTGAGGGCGGCATTCTGACGAGCGCCTCGGTCGCTGCCCGCGCGCCTTCGAGCGCCTGCTCGAACCGACCGTCGTAGAAGCTCGCGTCGGCGGCGACGAGCTGGCGCTCCACATCTTCGACCGAGGCGTGAACGCGGGGCCTCAGCCGCTCGAGCACTTGCGACGGGTCGAGGGCGTCGGTCTCGAGCTGCGCCGAGATGGCGTCTGAAAATGCGGTCGCGGCGTTCGCGAGGTCGGGCTCGCGACAATCACCGACGGCGATCGCGAGCGCCTTCTGGCCGGCGTGCGCCGACGAGGCCGCGGCGATCGAAGTCAAGGCCACGAGAGCAGCGACGAACCGGAAAGTCATCGAAGATTCCCCCGTCGGGTTTACACCGACTACACTTTTTCGACAGCTTGCTGCTCTCAGGCACCAAGATCGGCCGCTACGTCGTGAAGAAGAAGCTGGCCGAGGGCGGCATGGCCGAAATCTATCTGGGTACCGCCGTCGGCCCCGAGGGCTTCGAGAAAGAGGTCGTGCTGAAGGTGGTGCGCAGCTTTCTCGCCCGCGACGAGGCGTTCATGAAGATGTTCGTCGACGAGGCGCGGCTCGCCTCGCGGCTGAACCACGCGAACGTGGTGCAGATCTTCGACTTCGCGAAGCACGACGACTCGCACTTCATCGCGATGGAATACGTGCGCGGCGTCTCGCTGTGGGACCTGCGCCGGAGGTGCCGTGAGCTCGGCCGCGGGGTGCCGGTGACGGTCGCCGCCGAGATCGGCCTGCAGGTCGCGCGCGGGCTGCACTACGCGCACTCGCTCACCGACCGTGGCAAGCCGCTCGGGCTCGTTCACCGCGACGTCACGCCGCACAACGTGCTGCTCTCGTTCGACGGCGCGGTGAAGCTGACCGACTTCGGCATCGCGAAGGCGTCGGGCAACCAGACGTCGACAGCGGCCGGCATGCTGAAGGGCAAGTTCGCGTACATGAGCCCCGAGCAGGCGCGCGGCGAAAAGGTCGACGCGCGCACCGACGTGTTCGCGCTCGGCATCGTGCTGTGGGAGCTCGTGACCGGTGGCCGCTTGTTCGAGGGCGAGAGCGACGTCGCCGTCTTGCGCGCGGTGCAGTCGAGCTACATCTCGCCGCCGCTGCGCTTGAACCCCGAGGTGCCGACGGTGCTCGACTGGGTCATCATGAAGGCGCTCGAACGAGACGAGACGAAGCGCTTTCAGAGCGCGCTCGAGCTCGAGCGCGCGCTCGCCAACTTCGTGCTCCACCACGCAACCTCGCTCGAAGACACCAACGTCGGCCTGTACGTGTCGCGGCTGTTCAAAGACAAACTCGAAGAGCGCTCGAGCGACAGGCACGCGGCCGTCGAGGGCACCGAGTCGACGGCGAAAGACCCGATGACCGAGGGTGGCGACGCGCTCGCGTCGACCGCGATCGTCGAGCGCGACCACACGCCGTCGGGCCCGAGCGCCGAGCCGACTGCCCAGATGCCCGGGGTGCGCCGCCGAGGCCCGCTCGAAGACGAAGACGACGACTCGCGGCAGCCGACCGACCAGATGAAAGAGTACGGCGAGCAGACCCGGCAGACGGCGACGCCGGTGATGCCGTCGGCGCCGGTGGTCGTCTTGCGGCCCTCGTTCGCGAAAGAGGTCGAAGAGGCCGCGCGGGTGGTGCTCTCGGAAGACGAGCAGGTGAAGGCGCGCACGACGCAGAGCCTGAAGGCATCGACCACGCCGATCGAGCCGACGGCGTCGGGGCCGGTGGCCCCCGCTCCGAGCCCGAGTCGGCTGGTCTGGGGTGCCGCGGCCTTGGCGGTCGTGGGCTTCGCCGCAAGCGTCGCCTACCTGTCGCTGCAGCCGCGCCTCGCAGAGCCCCCTTTCGCCGTCGAGCCACCGCCACCGGCTCGGGCCGCAGCGCCCCCTGAAGCGCTACAGCGACCGAGCGCCGAGCCGCCGCCGACGCCACCCGAGCTGGCGGTGGCGCCGGTGGTGGACGCCCGGCCGGCTCCGAGACCCGCGGCGCCGGCGCCGCTCGGCACGCTCGAGCTCGACGTGAAGCCCTTCGCGGCGGTGACGCTGAACGGCAAGCCCTGGCAAGAAGAGCTCATCGGCATCAAGCGCTTCAACTTGAAGGCGGGGCACTACGTGCTCGAGTTCAAGCACCCGAGGCGCACGATGACGAAGACGGTCGACATCTCGGCGAACCAGGTGACGCAGGTGCCGTTCAGGGCGCTCGAAACCCGGTGACCTGTGGGCCGTCGTGTATAAGGGCAGCCATGATGCGACTGGTGTGGTGCGGAGCGGTGCTGTTGTCAGCGGCGGCGTGCATCGTGCCCGCGCCGACGAGCGAGAAGCAGCCCGATCGGCAGAAGGCGGCGGCGGCGGCGGCTCCGCCGGTCGAGGTGCGAAACGGTGCCAACTTCGAAGACAAGGTCGAGCTGGTGGGGGCGACGCTGGCGCCGGGCCGGGTCGCTCCGGGCGAGGCGTTGCGGGTCACGGCGTTCTTCAAGGTGCTCGACGCGCTGCCCGACGACTACATGATCTTCGTGCACGTCGAAGACGTCGACGGCCGCGTCGATCGCCTCAACGCCGATCACTCACCCGTGCAGGGCAGCTACCCGACCTCGAAGTGGAAGAAGGGCGAGACCGTCAAAGACGAATTCACCATCTACGTGCCGCCCGGCATGGCGGTGCGCGGCTTGAACCTGCTGATCGGCTTCTGGGACCCGAAGACCGACGCGCGCCTCAAGCTGAAGAACGTCGATGCGGTGCGCCACGACAACAACAACCGCATTCTGCTCGCGCAGGTTCCGGTCGCGGGATGAGCGCGTTCGCCGCTCGGGTGGGCGCGGCGTTCGTGCTGGTGACGGTTGCATGTGGGCCGACGCCGAGGCGCTGCGCCGACGGGTGCGGGCCGAACGGTCGCTGCGACGAGCCCTCGGGCCTGTGTGTCGTCGCAACGGGGGGTGGCACCGGAGGCGGTTCGGGTGCGGCGGGCGGCAGTGACGCCATGTGCCAGCCGCCCTGCTCGGCCGCCACCGAGTGCCGCGCGGGCGCCTGCTCGCCGCGGTATGCGGCGCTGACGGTCTCGGTGCCGGCGCGCGTCGGGGTAATCTCGCCCGCTCCCGTTGCGGCAGACCTGGTGCTAACGGCTGGGGCAAATCGCTCGGACCCAGAATGGCTCGAGGTCGTCTTCGCAGCCGGTGCGGTGAGCAGCGCGCCACTTCCGATGCACCGCGTCGATGCGGGTCACTATGCGGCCGAGCTCTCAATCACGTTGGCCGAAGGCGAATGTACCGTCTCGGTGAGCTACCCCGATGCCGGCCTGACGGCAGCCGCGACGACGTTCATCGATCGAACGAACCCGTCGGTCGAAGTTCGTCTGAGCCGCCCACCGTCGCGCCTGGCCGCAGACGGGGGCGTGAACGAGGTCGACCCCGAGATGCCCGGTGCGTTTCGCCGCGACGAGAGCGTGACGGTGACCGTCGACAGCCCCGACCCCGATCTCGCGGGGGCGATCATCAGCGTGGCCGGCGGAAACTCGTTCTACGCAGACGCCGGTTGTCTCAGCCGTTTCGACGGAGGGTCATGCCTCGAGCATCGACTCGACTTGTGGAACCAACCGATGTTCGCCTTTCACCAGACCGTGGCGTTCGAGGTCAGGGCCCGAGATTCCGTCAGCAACGCGACGTCGACCGACGGCGGCCGAGTCGACGTGACGCGACACAAGTGGCGTCGAGAGGTGCCCGGCATCATCGACTCGTTCGCGCTGAAGCGCGGCGGCGACCTCATCGCCCACGTCGTCTCGCCTTCGAGCGTGACGAGCTGGAACGCCGCGGGTGCGCTCCGCTGGTCGGTCGCGAGCACCGCCACCGACGGTCGGCTGATGTTGGGTGACCAGCAGGGCGAGGCCCGCATCTACCTCACCGAGGTGAAGCCCATCGGCGAGCTCGGCATCTCGGTGCTGGGGTCGAACGACCCCGCGACCGCGCCGGTCGCGGGCCTGTTTCCCGGCGTGGCCGGAGTGTTCAGTGGCGGGCTCGGGGCGCCGGTGCTGGTGAGCAAGAACGACGAGATCGCATACTTCCCAGTTCGGCACGGTGACGCGCTCTCGCTGTTCGCGTGGAACCGTGGCACGGGCGCGACGTCGAGCGCCGACGCGGGCCAGCACCCCGGCACACACCTCGTGGTGAACGCGACGACCGACAACCGACACATCTTCGTGCCGATGCCGCGCAACAACCTCTCGGGCAACGCCGGGGCATTCGTCTTCACGTTTCCGTTTGCGACGGGCGCTCCGCCCGAGCTCGTCGAGCGTGTCGCGCAGCCTGCAGAGGTGACCTCTGTCGTGCCCCGCACCGAGCAGCTTCGGCTGTTCGCGATCAGTGACGGCGGTAGACCGAGCCAGGTGAACGCGACCGGCGAGGGGTTCGTGTCGTTGCCGCTGGCCGTCGCCGCCCCCGTCGTGGGCCCCAATCAGTACTTCTTCAACGAGAGCCGCGCGCCGGCACCGCTTGCACCGACGCTGTGCGAGCTCAGGTTCGGGGCGACCACGCCGACCTGTGTCAATGTGAAGAGCTACGGCGGCGCACCAGTGCTCGGCGCCCCGGCCGGCACGCGACGCACGCTCTACGTGCCGACGATGGACGACGTGTCGACCCAGATGGGCCATCGCGTCACGGCGATCAACACGACGACGTTGATGCCCGAATGGTCGACGCCGTTGTCGGTGAACGGAGTGCTCGCGCGGCCGGTCTCTCTCGACTGTTCGCGTGACTCGGGCGGCGGGAAGCTCGCGGGCAGGCCCGGCGTGCTCTACACGACGGCATCGATCGCGGGTGCGTCACCGGCGACGATTCTGACGGCCATCATCGTCGACTCGCCGGGCGTCGACGGCGACGCGCCGTGGCCGATGGAGAAGCACGACCCGCGCAACACGAACAACCTGACGACGCCGCTGGGCGAGTTCTCGTGCCCGTGAGCTGAGGTCAGGGGCATGGGCCGAAGTCAGACGTGCCTCCGCACTGCCCGTAGCACGCGTTGGCGATGAGCTCGTTTCGGCAGCTGCGACGGGCGATGAGCGTCCCGCACGTGCAGACACCGTTCACGCAGGTGTCGACGTTCACGACCGCGCAGCTGTTGGCCGAACCGCACCGACAGCCCCCCGAGACGCAGGCGTCACCCCTGGGAGCGCAGTCGACGCACGCCTGACCTCCGCTCCCGCACTGCGACACGCTGGGCGAGGGAACACAGGTGTTGCCGGCGCAGCACCCCGGCGGGCAGCTCGCCGCATTGCACATGCAGGCGCGTTTCTCCCGCGTGGCAGACCGAGTGTGGGCCGTCGGCAGTGCCCATGCCGCCATCGCGTTGAGGCGTGCACGCGCCGCTCACGCACAGCTCGGTCGGCCGCAATCTCGGTTGAGGGTGCATGGCTCGCCGACGTTGTTGCTGCACGCACCCACCACGATGACGGCCGCGACGACGACGGGCCTGCCGCTGTTCGTCATGGAGTCCCCCTGATTCAGACCGCAGCCGGTCGAGTCACGGGCAGCCGATGGGCGGCCCATCGAAGTTGCCCGTGTTGCGCGCGTCTCGCGCGTACTTGGGCCACACGGCGCCGGTCTCGAGCCCGCCGGGCGAGTCGACCAAGTACGTCACGACCCAGCCGCTCTCGGTGGCGAGGTAGAGCACGCCCGTCTGAGACGTGCTGATGCGGCGGTTACAGTCGAGCGTCGGCGACGCGCTCACGCTGCCGGCCACGGCTGCAGGGAGCGGCGCGGACCAGTCTTGACCCGCATCACTCGTGAAGGCTGACGGCATCACGAAGAGCCGGCCGTTTTGATCGACGACGTAGGTCTTGCCGCCGGAGCCGAGCACGGGCGACGGCGCCGCCGTCCCCATGAAGGCCGAACCGGCCAGCTCGCGCGAGCGCGCGAGCTCGGCGCCGTTCGTCGCCGAGAGGCGAATGACCTGAACCTTGTCGGTGGCGCTGCGAATGCTGGCGACCACACCTTGTGCCCCGGCCACCGGGCCGCTCGTCGGCGTCGAGAGCGGGGCGCCTGCGTCCCACGCGTTGGTCGCTGCGGTCGCCGTGATGTCAAAAGCGAAGATGCGGCCGATTCCCGGGCCGCCGCCGCCGCCGCCTGCAATACGCGTGCTCGTCAGCATCGCGAGCCCGTTGACGACGCCGATGCCACCGACCGACTGATCGATCGAACGCAGCGAGAGCATCGTACCCGTGTAGTCGAAGACGCGCAGATTGCCGTTGCTGCCAACGGTCAGGGCGGACGACGCGGTCGCGACGAGATTCCCGGGAGCGAGGACATTGCGGAGCGTGCTCGACGACGCCTCGCGACAGAGATTCGGTTCGACCTGGAGCACGCGGCCGCGGTTGTCCATCGTGTCGGCTTGAACACCGATGCCCGCAACAGTGGTCGTGTTTTCGCTGAAGAGGGCGACGCCGGCCTCGTTGGCGCTGCCGGTGCCTCCACCACCGCACATTCGGCTCATGTCGACGACGCCGGTCGCCGCGTTCACCGTCTTGATGGTGCCCGTAGAGAGCGCGGTCGAAGGCTGGAAGAACACATACTCACCGTTCATGCCGCGACCGACTGCGATGGTGCCGGTCACCGAGCTGTCGGCGACGCTGGGCCACGCGAGCCCCCCGTCGGCGTTGAGACCCGCCACACCGGTGTTGATGCCGTTGGCGATGGGGACGAAGACTCTGCCGCCCGCGCCGATCGCAGGCGTGCTTCGCAGCGAACCCCCGATGCCCATCTGCCCGATGCGCCGCGCCCACTGCCACCGCGTGACCTTCAAGGTCGCAGGCATCGATGAGCGGTGCGGCGTCATCAGATCATCGGCGCCCGTCGCGGTCACGATGACGTCGCCGCCGAACATAGGCAGGTCGATCTGGCTCAGGTCGACGGTGAACTCACGGCATGCGAACGAGCTGGTGCTGCAGTCGGTCGGCGCGGCCGGTGTGAGCACGCCCGCATCGGCGTACCGCGCCGTGAGCTGCACGGTCGCGAGGTCGAGGTCGGGCGACGTCACCCGCACGCGAACCCGCTCGTCTTTGCGAAACGCGGCGCCGGCAGGGTCGGTGGGCAAGAAGTCGGCCGTGTTCATGCCGTAGTCAGGAACCGCGGGCTGCTCGACGATGAGTGCCGGGCCCGTCGAGTCGATCGTGAAGAGCACTGACGCATCGAGGCTGCCCGATGACGCCGTGACGCGCCAGGTGCCGTCGACGAGCGCCGCGAGCTGGCCGGTGAAGACATTGCCCGCCTGCGGCGAGAGCATGCCCGCACGCGGGCTGCCGCCGTCGATGAGCACCGCACCGTAGAGAACCGTGCCGGCGTCTGCCCCAGTGGGAACCGCGGACACTCGCATCGAGACCGAGGTCGTGCGCACCCGAATGCCTGCGTCGGGCTCGTGCCAGACCAGCCCCGAGAGCGCCGGCGACTGGCCGCCCCCCGCCATGGCGCTGCCGCCGCCAGTGCCGCCGCTGCCGCCCGTACCGCCGCCCGCCGTCGTGCTGCCGCCGCCCGCCGTCGCCCCGCCACCGCCGGCCGTTGCGGTGCTCACCACACAGATGCCTTCGGTGCACCGCGCGCCCGGGCCGCACTCGTCATCGGTGCTGCAGCTCTTCACGTTGTCGCACTTGCACGCGCCGATGCTCGCCACCACGAACAGCGCCGTCAGCCCCCTCATGGCAGGCTCCCGCTGATCGCGAAGCCGCCGCCGCCGTTGAACACGGTCGGCGCGACCGTCGTCTTCGCCGCCGACGTCGCGTCTTCAGCCTGCGGCAGCAGGAACATCACGATCGCCGCCACCGCCGCGGCGCCCGCGACGCCGCCCATCGCCGCCGCGATCGACGCCTTGTTGCGCGAGCTCGACACCTTCGAGACCTGCGACGGGTCTTGCAGCACGCCATCACTGCCGACGTTCAGCCCCGACGCGTCGCTGCTCGCCGAAGCGCCGAGGCCGATGGCCACGCCGCCCGCCACCACCGCGAACCCGCCCGCGATGATCGCGCCCATCTTCATCGTCGACAGCCCCGGCGCGGGCTTCGCCGTCTCGAGCGGGGGCATCGGCGGCGGGGGCTCGATCGGCAGCCCCGGCTTCTCGGGGTTGCGCATGCGCGGGTCAGACGGCAGCTGCCCCGCCTTCAGGCGGTCGATGAGCAGCACGCGCAGCTGCTGCTTCAGCACGATCTCGACCTTGCCGCCGCCGGGGTCGGTCACCGTCACCGTCAACGACTCGGGCTGCTCGAGCAGCACGCGATCGGCGTCTGCGATGGTCGCCGACAGCTCGTAGTCTTTGCCCAGCCGCTTCACCGTCACCGCGATCGCGTAGACCGCGCGGGTGGCGAGCGCGATGCGCTCGAGGCAGTCGGTGCGCTCTTTGCCGCGAGCGGGGCACTTGCCGCCCTCTTCGGCGAGCCGCTTCTCGACGTCTTCGGGCGCGACGAGCGTCACGCGCTTCGTCTCGGCGAGAATGTTCTGGGCTTCGCGGTTCAGCTCGCCGACGAGCTTCGCATCGTCGACCCCCGGAGCAGAGATCGGGTGAACCGCACAGCGCACGCGTTCTTGCGCGTACGCGGCACCCGTGAACGACAACACGGCGACCAGCGAGACACGAAACATGGGCCGCGTTCTACTTTGCTTCGCGGAAAACCGAGAATTTTCTACAGGCCGTGCTCGGTCGCCCACGCGGTCAGCTGCCGCGTCGCCTCGATGCAGTCGTTGCCGTTCTTCGTCGCGTTGATCTTCGCCTTCACCGGCGCGAGCGACTTGAGGGCCTTGTCGATGTCGTCGCTGGTGCGGCCGGCCTCCATCAGGCGCGCGCGGGCGACCGTGCTGATGTCGTCGGCGCGGTCGAGCTCTTCTTGCCGCCAGCTCTCGAGGTTCGCGCAGCGATCGTTCGCCGACAGCGCCACCTGCGGCGGCGGCTTGATGATGGCGACCAGCTGTTTGTCTCGCTTCGGCAGCGCGGCCTTCGCCATCGCCGTCGGCAGGCTCGGCAGCGGCTCTGTCTCTTCGATCACCGGAAGGGGAGCGGGAGCGGGAGCAGGAGCCGGCTCGGGGGCCTTCGCGAGCTCGACGGGCGGCGGCGCCGGCTTCGGCTCTGCGATGGGCTCGGGCGTCTGCGTGCCGCGCGGCCAGAGCCAATAGACGAGCACCGCGAGGAAGAGCAGCGCGATGGCGGCGTACAACGGCTTGCGGTTGGGGCCCTTCTTCAGCTCGTTCTCGAGCTTGTCGGCGGTCGGCGTGCGCAGCACCGGCTCGGTGACGATGTTCTTCTTGTCGAGCGGCGGCGTGGGCGCGTCGGGCCCGGCCATGCGAAACGGCGCCGGCACGACGAGAATCGGGTTCGGGCGCTGCACCGTATTCTCTGCCTGCAGCTGGCGGGTGAGGCGCAGCACCTGCTGCCGCACGAGCTCGGCCGAGCCGGGGCGCTTCTCGGGGTCCTTCTCGAGCATCGCGTCGACGAGCTCATAGACGGCCTCGGGCAGGTTCGAGACGCGCGAGGCGAGCTTGGGCGGCGCCTCGTAGACGTGCTTCTTCAACATGTCGACGACGCCGACCGCCTTGAACGGCAGCGTGCCCGACAACATCTCGAACATCATGACGCCCAGGCAGTAGAGGTCGGTGCGCGGCGTCGGCGCGAAGCCGCGCGCCTGCTCGGGAGCGATGTACTCGGGGGTGCCGGCGACGAGCGAAGCCTTCGCGAGCACGCCGTCTGAGACCTGGGCGAGCGTGACGGGGTTCTGCTTCGCGAGGCCGAAGTCGAGCAGCTTCACGATGCGCTCGCCGGTCGACTGCACGGCGAGAAAGACGTTCGACGGCTTCAGGTCGCGGTGCACGACGCCGCTCTTGTGGGCGGCCGACAGCGCGTGAAGAATTTCGTCGCACAGGCCGAGCACGCGCAGCGCGGGCATCGGGGCCTCGCGCGCGAGCACGGCGTCGAGCGGCTCGCCGTCGAGAAACTCGGTCGTCATGTACTGGCGACCGTCTGACGTGTTGCCGAAGCCGATGATCTCGATGATGCCGCGGTGCTTGATGGCCGAGAGCGCCTGGGCCTCTTTGAGAAAGCGGTCGGTCTGCTCGGTGTCGGTGGCGAACTCGGGCTTGAGCACCTTGATGGCGGCGAGCCGGCCGATGAGCGGGTGTTTGGCGCGGTAGACGACGCCCATGCCGCCGGCGGCGAGGGGCTGCTCGACCACGAAGTCACCGAGGCGTTGACCGATGAGGGGGTCGGGTTTCACTTCTTCGAGCGGCTGCGTCGTCATCGCGGGCGGATTGTCGGTGAAGATGATGCCCTCGTCGAGCCCCCGGCGCGCTGAGGGAGGGCGAGAACCGGGCGTAGCCGTCAGGCGTAGAGGACGCAGGCCGACCCGGTTGCGAGCCCGACGCGTGAAACACGTTAGGCTCGCGCCGGTCGACGACGGCGTCGAACATCTCGGTGGGGGCCATGGGCCTGCCGGGCGTGGTGGTCGAGGCGAATGAGATGAGATCGTTCGTGGTGAAGCGGTGAGGGCCGCGCGAGGGCTCGCGGTGTTGCTGGTCGCGTGCTCGCCCCCGAGTGGCCCGACAAACGATGCGGGTGTTCACGATGCGGGTGTTCACGATGCGGGCGTTCACGACGCGGGCGCAGCCGACGCGGGAGCGCCGAAGGCGGCGCAGCTGGCGGTCGAGCTCGACCGGCTCTGCGTGCGCTTCGACGACGGGAGCGTCTCGTGCTGGTGTCCTGCCGCGTCGCAGACGTTCGGCTCCCTCGTCGCGAGCGACGCAGGCATCTTGCACCTCGCGGCTTCAGCATACGGTGGGCTCTGCGCGGTGCACCGCGGCGGAGAGGTGAGCTGTGCGGCGGGGGTGAGCGCGACGTGCGCGCGGCCTCTGCAGCGCGTGGCCGGGGTGGCGGGCGCGGCAGAGGTGAGCGTCGGTGGCCGCCACGCGTGCGCGCGGCTCGTCGACGGCGGCGTGCGCTGCTGGGGCGACGACGGCGCAGGCCAGCTCGGGCATGACGCGGGGCTCGGGCTCTCGGCAGTGCGACAGGTCGCGGCAGCAGAAGCGCACACGTGCGCGCTGCTCGAAGGCGGCACGGTGTGGTGCTGGGGCCGCACCGAGCTGTACGACGGCACGTCTGTGGTGGGGCCGACGCCGATGCCGTTCGGCGGGCTCGCGGGCGTGGCGCGCGTCGCGGGAGGCGTTCGCGGCGAAGGCAGCACCGACGAGGGCGGCTACGGCTGCGTGTGCTTCGGCGACGGCGGCGTCGCGTGCTGGGGCGACAACTGGATGGGGCGCTCGGGCAACGCGACCGATCAGCCGCACGCGGCGCCGATCTCGTCGCTGACGTCGGGCGTCGAGCTCGCGCTCGGCCATCACTCGTGTGCGGTTCAGCTCGACGCGGGCGTCGAGTGCTGGGGCTACAACGCGAGCGGGCAGCTGGGCTCGGGTGAGGTCTCGATACGCAGCACGATACCGGTCGCGGTGGTCGACCTGCCGGCGGTGATCGAAGTGGCGGTGGGTGGCTACGCGAGCTGCGCGCGCACTGCGGGAGGCGACGTGTACTGCTGGGGCGCTCCGTTCGGGGGCACGCTGCCCGACGGCGGCCTCTCGGCGAGACCGACGCGCGTGTGGCCCCGCCCGTGACGGCAGGCCGGCGCAGCTCTACCGCTGATTGG
>JAEUJP010000195.1 GCA_016793725.1 Myxococcaceae bacterium
GTTGGTTTCGGTACGCGGCATCGAGCAGGGGAGCTGCTCGACCTGTGTTGCCGCGGCACATTTCTCAGATCAACGCGGCGCTAGATTTTCGGCGGCGTATGCGCGGCTGCCCGGTCGGCCGCCATCTCTTTCGCCAGCTTCGACCCGTCAGACAGGTACGCGATGTTCGCCCACGGCACGAAGTCGTGCGGCGCATCGTCACCGCCCGCCTGCCCCGTCACGATGCCCCGCTCGAGCACCTTGATGACCGCGCCCTCGCTGCCCGCCGGGAAGCCCCAGTTCGACAGCGGCGCCAGCGTCGCCACGCGCACGTACGCAGGCGGCAACTTCATGTCGAGGTGCTTCTGCAGCTCGGCCTTCGCGCCCTCACCGACCTTCAACAGGTATTCCTGCATGGGTTCCCTCCTCGGAGCTTCGGGTTTAGAGCCAGGGCCAATCTACCCACGACTCACCCCAGCGAACCTTCTCTTTCGTGAAGCGCAGCGGGTCGTTGTCGGGCAGCGGGTCTGACCACTTCTCTTCGAACAGCTTGAACTCACCGTTGTCGAACGGCAGCCCCGGCGCCTTGCGCACCTGCTCGAACCGCTCGCGAATGCCCTTCTCTTTCAGCTTCAGCGCGCGCGAGTGGCAATGCGGGTTGTTGCCGCGCCGGTCGAAGAAGACGTGCGCCGTCCACGTGCAGCCGCCACGGCACAGCTCGGCCCACTCGCACGTCTTGCAGAAGCCCCACAGGTGCTCGACGCCCTTCTTGGTGCCGCCGTGCAGGTTGAAGGTGAGCTCCTTCGTCTGCATGATGTCGCGCAGCTTCATGTCGCGAATGTTGCCGCCCGTGTACGGCTGGCTCGGCAGCGACGGGCAGCCCTTGATTTTGCCGTCGGCCTCGATGCCCAGGCCCGCCGCGCCCGCTCCGCAGCCCTGCCACTGCAGGCCGCGCGCGTGCTGCGAGTGCCGCAAGACGTCGTCGTACGGCCCGAAGTAGCCGATGTCGTTGCCGGGGTAGAGCCCCATGCCCTCTTTGATGGCGCGGTTCGTCACGCGCGCGAGCACGGGGAAGAGGTCGATGAGCTCGTACGGCTGAATCAGCAGCTCGGGCCGGTCGGCCGCGCGCCCCATCGGCACCGTGAAGCCGTACTGCCAGCCGCTGCAGCCCGCGTCGCGCGCCGTCTCGTAGATGGCGGGCCACTCGGGCGCCGACATGCGGTTGATTTGGGTGTTGAACGCGATCGGCACGCCCGCGTCGGCCAGGTTCTTCAGCGTGATGAGGCACTGCTGAAAGCTGCCCGGCTTGCCGCGCAGGTAGTCGTGCGTCTCTTCGAGCCCGTCGATGCTGACGCTCACCAGCTCGAAGCCCGCCTCTTTCATCTTCTTCGCGACGAACGGGTTCACCCCGAAGCCGCCGGTCGTCATCGTCGCGACCATGCCCGCGTCGTTGATGGCCTTCGCGATGGTGAGCCAGTCGGGGCGCAAGAACGCCTCGCCGCCGATGAGCGTCACCTCGGTGATGCCCGCCTCGGCCATCTGCTTCACGAGGTCGAGCGCCTCGGAGGTCGAGAGCTCGTCGTGACGCGCATCACCCGCCCGCGAGCCGCAGTGGCGGCAGGCGAGGTTGCACTTCAGCGTGAGCTCCCAGACGGCGTACGCGTCGCGGCGTACCTTGGGTCTGACCGAAGCAGGCTTTGCCCACTCCGTGCGTTCGGTGGTCTCGACGGAGCTCACGCTTGGGGGCCGCCTACTTCTTCTTTGGCGGTTTGGTGTCGTCGTCGTCGGGCCGCACGAGGCCGTACTTCATGGCGATGGGCGGCTTCGGCTGGTCGGGGTCGGGGCGCACGAGGCCGTACTTCATGGCGATGGGCGGCTTCGGCTGGTCGGGGTCGGGGCGCACGAGACCGTACTTCATGGCGATGGGCGGCTTCGGCTTGTCGGGGTCGGGGCGAATCAGGCCGTACTTCATCGCGATCGGCGGCTTGCCGCCCGGCTTCAGCGGGAGCTCGGGCTTCGCGAGGTCGATTTTCGGGTGCTTCTTGCCGGCGCCGCGGCCGCGCTCGAGCTCTTTGCCGAGCTTCTTGCCGTCTTCCCACGTGGTGCGCGGAAACGGGTCTTTGCCCGTGGCCTTCTTGGTGACGGCGGCCTTCTTCGCGGTGGCCTTCTTCACCTCGGTCTTCGCGAGCTTCGCGGCAGAGACCGGCTTCGGAGTCGAACCAACCTTCTTCGTCATGTTTTTGCGAACCCCTCGAGAGAGATGAGTGCTGAAACTGAAGACACCGTAGGCGCCCCGGAGTGCAACGCGCAAGTCGCCACCCCGTCAAAACGGGCGGGTGAAGAGTCATTCGGACTCTAGTAGATGCCCACCGGTGTCCCGCCGGGTCCTCGTCATTCTCGCGCACCCCGTGCTCGAGCGCTCGCAGGTGAACCGGCGCCTCGCCGAGGTGGTGAAGACACTTCAGGGTGTCACGCTGCACGACCTCTACGAGGTCTACCCGACGCTGCACATCAGCCCGAAGCGCGAGCAGAAGCTGCTCCTCGAGCACGACGTCATCGTGTTTCAGCACCCGTTCTACTGGTACTCGGCGCCGGCCCTCGTGAAGGAGTGGCAGGACCTCGTGCTCGAGTACGGCTGGGCCTATGGCAAGGGCGGCGACAAGCTGAAGGGCAAGCTGACGCTGAACGTGGTCTCGACGGGCGGGCCGCAGTTCGCGTACCGCAAAGACGGCTACAACCGGTTCACGATGCGCGAGCTCTTGGCGCCGTTCGATCAGACCGCGCACCTGTGCGGCATGAAGTACCTCGCGCCGCTGGTGCTGCACTCGAGCTTGAAGGTCGAGAGCGACGAACACCTTTTGCCGCACGCCGAGGCGTACCGGCGGGTCATCGAGGCGCTGCGCGACGACACGATGGACCTCGAGAAGGCGATGCACGCCGAGAAGCTCGACGAGCTCGACAGCCTGATTCGGAGAGCCTCGTGACCGACTCGGTACTCTTCCAGGCCGTCGTCTACCTCGCCGCCGCCGTCGTCTTCGTGCCGATCGCGAAGCGCCTCGGCCTGGGCTCGGTGCTCGGCTACCTGCTCGCCGGCGTCGCCATCGGCCCGTTCGGCCTGCACCTCGTCGGCCACGAAGGCAGCGAGGTGATGCACTTCGCCGAGTTCGGCGTGGTGATGATGTTGTTCCTCGTCGGGCTCGAGCTGAAGCCGAGTCTGCTCTGGGAGCTGCGCCGCGGCATCTTCGGCCTCGGCGGCCTGCAGGTCCTGCTCACCGCCGGCGCCGTCACCGGCCTGGGCGTGCTGTTCGGCGTCGACTGGCGCATCTCGGCGGCCGTCGGGCTCACGCTCGCGATGTCGTCGACCGCCATCGTGCTGTCGAGCCTGGCCGAGCGCGCGCTGCTCAAGACGCCCGGCGGCCAGTCGGCGTTTTCGGTGCTGCTGTTCCAAGACGTCTCGGTCATCCCCATTCTCGCTGCGTTCCCGCTGCTCGCCGCGACCGCCGCGGGCCGGGCCGCCGCCTCCGAGCCGTCGGGCAGACCCGCCTGGCAACAGGCGCTGCTCGTGCTCGGCGCCGTCGCCGTCGTCGTGCTCTCGGGCCGCTTCGTGGTGCGGCCGCTCTTGCGAAAGATCGCCGAGACGCACCTGCGCGAGCTCTTCACCGCGTTCGCGCTGCTGCTCGTCGCGGGCATCGCGCTCTTGATGCAGAAGGTCGGGCTGTCGCCGGCGCTCGGCACCTTTCTCGCCGGAGTCGTGCTCGCCGACAGCGAGTACCGTCACGAGCTCGAGAGCGACATCGAGCCGTTCAAGGGGCTCTTGCTCGGGCTCTTCTTCATCTCGGTGGGCGCCGAGATCAACTTCGCGCTGATGCTGAAGAGCCCCGCGCTGATTGCGGGCCTCGTGTTCGGCAGCATGGCGGTGAAGTTCGCCGTGCTGATGGTGCTCGGGCGGCTG
>JAEUJP010000256.1 GCA_016793725.1 Myxococcaceae bacterium
TGCAGCCCGAGCTGCTTCGCCAGCGCCGCCGTCAGCCCCTGCGCTTTGTAGCGCTGTAGTTGCCCCACATACACGCGGCTGAAGTTGCGGAGCGGCACCTCTTTGCCGTTCACGGTGGCCGCAGACTCGGTCTCGAGACCCTGGCCGGCCTTGCCGCCGCCCTTGCCGCACCCGACGGAGCCGGGGCCCCACTGGAGCGCGAACAGCACCGCGATGGCCGCGATGAAGAGGTAACTGATGAAGCGCTTGGCGTCGAAAGACTCGTTCATACGCGGCACGCCCTGTAGGATCTGCCTGTGGAACATGCAAGTTCCATCAACGGTTGAGAAACCTGCCTTCCCCCTGACCTCACATGCTTTCGCTGTTCAAGCGCTACCGCGAGCTGCTGATCGTCGGCGCGCTCCTCATCTACCCCCTCGTCACCTACCTGTCGTCGGGGCACCGCGGCCGTGAGCCCAACGTCGTCGACCGCGCCGTGCTGTTCGTCTCGGCACCTGTGCAGCGGCTCCTCACCGGCGGCATCGAGAGCACCCGGGGCGGCGTCGACGGCTACATCGCCCTGCGCGGCGCCCGCGATGAGCGCGACCGGTGTGTCGCCGACCTGTCGGCCACCCGCGCCGACCTCAACGCGATGCACGAGGCGAAGGCCGAAAACGAGCGCCTGCGCGCCGCGCTCGGCTACACCGAGACCACCCTCGAGCCCGAGCTGGCCGCACGCGTCATCGGCGTCAACGCCTCGCCGCACTACATCTCGCTGCGCATCAACCGCGGCGAAGGTGACGGCGTGCGCGTCGGCATGCCGGTGCTGACCCACGACGGCGTCGTCGGCCAGGTCTCGCGCTTCGTGGTCGGCGGCGCGGCCGACGTGATGCTCATCACCGACCCGGGCAGCCGCCTCGGCGCCATCGTGCAGCGCTCGCGCGTGCGCGCGACCGCGGTCGGTGCGGGCGGCGGCGCTCCGCTCAAGCTCGACAACGTGCTGCACGGCGACGACGTCGTCGACGGCGACGTGCTCATCACGTCGGGCACCGACGGCCTGTTCCCCAAGGGCCTCGTCATCGGCAAGGTGCAGAAGGTCACGCGCGAGGCCAACGCGATGTTCTTGAACGCCGAGATCGCGCCCGCCGCCGACCTGCGGCGCCTCGAAGAGGTGCTGCTGCTGCCGTCGACGCTCGCGGTCGTGCTGCCGACCACCCCTGAGGTGAAGCGATGAGGTTCGCCGCCACCGTCGGGCTCGCCCTGCTCTTTCTCTCGATCGAGTCGGTCGTCACGCGCCAGCTCGGCCTCGAGGTCACCCGGCTCGACGTCACCCTCGCGCTCGTCGTCTTTCTGGGGTTGCGCGCCGCGACCCTCGAGGGCGCCTTCGGCGCGTTCGCGATCGGCTACCTGGTCGACGTGTTCACCGGCCGGCCCACCGGCCTCTTTCCCTTCCTCGCGGTGCTGACGTTCTTGCTCACCCGCATGTTGTCGTCGTTCGTCGACGCGCGGGCGCGCGGGCTGTTCGCCCTGCTGTGCGGGGCTTCAGCGCTCGTGCACGGCCTGCTCGCGGCGTTCTTCTCGTGGCTGACCTCGCCGTCGGGCGGCGGCACCATCATCTCGCTCACCGGGCTGCCCCTGCAGGCGCTGCTCTGCGCGGTGTCGGCGGCGCTGTTGTGGCCGCTCCTGCGGAAGCTCGACCCTGCGAACGAGCGGCCACAGGCGGGCATGCTGCGATGAAGCAGGTTCACCGATGAAGCTCGGCCGGTCGACCACGGGCAAAGATCTTCGCGTCCGCTTCTTCTGGGTGGGCGGGTTCTTCGTGTTCGGCATCTTCGTGCTGGCCGTGAACCTGTACCGCCTGATGGTGATTCGGCACGACGAGTTTCTCGCGCTGTCGATCGACAACCAGTTCAAAGACGTGCGCGTGCGCGCGCCGCGCGGGCAGATTCGCGACCGCCGCGGCGAGGTGCTGGTCGACATTCGCCCGTCGTTCGACGTGTTCATCACGCCGGCGTTCTGCCTGAAGTGTGCGACCGAGGTGATACCCCAGCTCGCCGACCTCATCGGGTGGGACGAGGCGCAGAAGACCCGCGTCATCGGCGCGGTGAAGGCGGCCCATGGCCCTCAGCGCTACCAGCCGATGCAGGTCGACACCGACCTCGCGCGCGACGCCATCGACCGCGTGAACGCGGTGGTGCACCGGCTGCCGGGCGTCGAAGTCGACAAGGTGCCGCACCGCAACTACCCGGCCGGCCCGGCCCTCGCGCACGTGCTCGGCTACATGAACGAGGTCACGCAAGACGAGCTGACCCGGCTGAACGGAGCGGTCGACGTGCAGCGCTCGCCCTACGCGCTCGGCGACTACATCGGGCGGCGCGGCGTCGAGCGCAGCTACGAGGGCATGCTCCGCGGCAAAGACGGGTGGAACAAGCAGGTCGTCGACGCGCGCGGCAAGCCGAAAGAAGAGTTCCCCGTCAAAGAGGTCGCGACCCCGCAGCCCGGCAACAACGTGGTGCTGACCATCGACGCGCGGCTGCAGGCCGAGGCCGAGCGCGTGTTCCCCGGCGCGGCGGGCACCATCATCGCCGTCGACCCCCGCACCGGCTACGTGCTGGCCGCGGTGTCGCGCCCGTCATTCGACCCGAACATGCTCACCGGCCGCGTCTCGGCGAAGCAGCTGCAAGAGATGGCGAAAGACCCGCTGCAGCCGATGGTGAACCGCGTCGCCGCCCAGCACTACTCGCCGGGCTCGACGTTCAAGCCGATCACCCTCATCGCGGGGCTGCGCTCGGGCGCGTACACCGAGCACACCACGGCGCACTGTACGGGCGGCTTTCGGCTCGGCGCGCGCGTGTGGCGCTGCCACTCGGTGCACGGCACGGTCGCGGCGGTGACGGGCCTGCAGAAGAGCTGCGACACGTACTTCTATTCGATCGCCAACGCGATCGGCATCGACGCGGTCGCGGCGGTGGGCCGCGAGTTCGGCCTCGGGCAGCCGACGAACTTCTCGGTCGCGGCCGAGGTGCCCGGCGTGATGCCCGACGTCGCGTACCACGACCGCGTCACGCCCGGGGGCTACCAGAAGGGCATGGCGCTGAACACCGCCATCGGCCAGGGCGACGTCGACGTGACGCCCCTGCAGCTCGCCATGATGTACGCGGCGCTCGGCACGGGGAACCTGTACCAGCCTCAGGTGGTCGACCACGTCGAGACGCCCGACGGGCGGCTGATTCAGAAGACCGAGCCGAAGCTCGTGCGCAAGATCGACATCAGCGAAGACCAGCACCGCATCGTCATCGACGCGCTGTCGGCGGTCGTGAACATCGGCGGCGGCACGGGCGGCCGGGCGCGGCTCAAGGGGCCGATGAGCGGCATTCTGGTGGCGGGCAAGACGGGCACGGCGCAGGTGACGCGCATCGGCGACGTGCGGCTCAAGAAGGAGCAGATGGACTACTTCGAGCGCGACCATGCCTGGTTCGCGGCGTTCGCGCCGGCCGAGGCGCCCGAGATCGTGGTGGTGGTGCTGAACGAGCACGGCGGGCACGGTGGCTCCGACGCGGCGCCGGCGGCTTCGGCGGTGTTCCAGAAGTTCTTCGAGCTGAAGGCGGGCGACTCGGTGGCGTTCGGGCCGGGCTGGTCGCCGCCTCCGCCGATCAAGGTCGCGGCGCCGCCGCCGAAGGCCGTCGATGCGGGCACGGCGCTCGCCGGCTCACCTCCGCCGCCCGCACCGGCGCCGGCCACGGCCGAGGTGCCTGTTGCGACGCCGCCCGACACGGAGGTGCGCTGATGCAGCTGGGCGCCCAGCGCCGCATGATCGTGCACGCGCCTTGGGGCGTGCTCATCGCCTCGCTCGCGGTGTCGCTGATCGGCCTCTACAACCTGATGTCGGCCGCGCGGAGCATGTGGACGTCGCAGGCCATCTACCTCGGCGTCGGCATCGCGGTGCTGGTGGCCGTGACGCTCGTCGACCTGCGCTTCATTCAGAGCGCGGCCGTGCCCATCTACCTGCTCAACATCGGCCTGCTGCTGCTGCTCAAGCTCGTCGGCACCCGCGCGAAGGGCGCCGAGAGCTGGCTCGTGCTCGGGCCGTTTCGGGTTCAGCCCGCCGAGTTCATGAAGATCGGCATGGTGCTGATGATGGCGAAGTACTTTCACGACGACGACCGGCCCGCGGCGCCGAGCTACGGCTTCTTGCGGCTCTTGCCGCCGCTCGTGCTCGCCATCGTGCCGACGCTCATCGTGCTCGTTCAGCCCGACCTCGGCACCGCGCTGATGATGACGTTCACCGCGCTCACCCTGATCGCCTTCGCCCGCGTGAAGTGGACGGTGGTGGTCGCCGCGGGGGTCGTTGGCCTGCTCGGCGCCGGAGTCATCTGGAACGACTTCGCCCGCCCCGTGCCCGAAGGCGAGAAGCGCGTGACGCTGATTCGGCACCACATGAAGAAGCACCAGGAGGGCCGCATCACCGGCTGGCTCGAGCCCGAGAGCGACCTGAAGGGCACGAACTACCACTCGATGCAGTCGAAGATCGCGGTCGGCTCGGGCGGCTTCGCAGGCAAGGGGTGGAAAGAGGGCACCCAGACCGCCCTGCGCTACCTGCCCGAGCAGCACACCGACTTCATCTTTTCGGTGTGGGCCGAGGAGCATGGCTTTCTCTCGTGCCTGCTGCTGCTGCTGCTGTACGGCGTCATTCTCGTCGGCTCGCTCGGCGTCGCCTACCAGTCGCGCGACCGTTTCGGGGCGTTCGTCGCGGTCGGCATCGCGGCCATGATCTTCTGGCAGGTGTTCGAGAACATCGGCATGGTCACCGGCCTGTTGCCCGTCACCGGCATCACGCTCCCGCTGATGTCGTACGGCGGCAGCTCGATGGTCAGCGTCATGCTCGGCCTCGGCCTGCTCGCCAACATCTCGATGCGCCGGCACCTGTTTTAATCGCCCGTAAATGGGGTGGTTGGCACGCGTTCGTTTCGGCAGATGCGCGCACATCGCGCGAAGCGCATTTCGACCCGATTGTGAGGGTCTGGCCGTTGCGCTTCAAGCGCAACCCATTGAAATGACAACATTTCGTGGAGTGGAGCGACAAATGGGCATGGCCCTCACGCTCCAGACCGGTTCCCGCGGAAACGACGTCGCCAACCTGCAGCGCCAGCTCGCGGCGCAGGGCTACAACCCCGGGTCGGCTGACGGCATCTACGGGCCGCGCACGCGTCGGGCGGTCGAGGCGTTTCAGCAGGCGCAAGGCATCGGCGTCGACGGCATCGCCGGCCGCCGCACGTTCGAGAAGCTCCAGGCGGCGCGCAACACCGACAGCTTCGACGCCGGCAACACGACGGGCGTCACGCCGCGCCGCACGGGTGACTACCGCGAGCTCGTCGACTTCGCGCGCGCCCGCGGCTTCACGGTGACCTCGACGAACGGCGGCCGCCACAACGTCGGCTCGTCGCACTACGAGGGCCGCGCCATCGACGTTCGCACCCGCGACAAGACGAACGCGCAGGTCGAGCAGTTCATTCGCGAGGCGCGCGCCGCCGGCTACCACGTGGGCGACGAGCGCCGCCGCCCCGCGGGCCAGGCCGTGTGGAGCGGGCCGCACCTCCACCTCGAGATTCGCTGAAACGTCACTCGGTGATGCGCCGCAGCGCGGCGAGGTCGCGAACGAGGTAACCCGCCGGTTGCGGCAGCACGATGCCCCGGCGTTTCCACGCGGTGAGGCGCCGGCTCGTGGTCTCGAGCGTGGTCGCCGCGAGCGACGCAAGATCCTGCCGCCTCAGCCTGAGCGGCACGAGCACGCCGCCCGGGAATGCCTCGCCAAACCGGTCGGCGAGGCCCACCAGCGCCAGCGCGAGCCGCTGCTCGACGGTGCCGGCCGTCAACGTCTCGACGCGACGCGTGAGCTGCATCACCTGTTTGGCGAGCTCGACCGTGAGCGCGACTGCGGCTTTGGGTCTCTGCGCCAGCAGGTTGCGCAGCACGCGCACCGGCACCAGCAGCACCCGCGCGCGCCGCAACGACACGACGTCGAACGGGTAGGGCGCCCGCAGTGAAAACGCCACATCGCCGACCAGGGCACCCGGCCCGAGCACCTCGACCAGAATCTCGCGGCGCTGTTGCGGCCGCGTGAGCTTGAGCGGGCCCGAGACGATGCCGCCCAGCCACTCGGCGTCGTCGCCGTGGGTCCACAGCGCTTCGCCCGGCTCCAGCTCCTTCACGCGGGTCACTGACGCGAGCGCCCGCAGGTCTCTCTCGTCGAAGGCAGAGAACACGGGCAGTCGTGAAAGCGCCCTCATGAGCTCGGCGGCTTCCATACCGGGTTATAACGCCGTGACCCCAGGTGTGGAGCCGGTCACGATCTGCGCCTCGAACGTTCTGCGACCCAGCGCACGACGTCGACGCCGCCGACGAACGCGTGGCCACCGTCGATCGCGATCAGCAGCCCGTCGAGGCGTCGCCGCACCATCAGCGCCGTCGCAGCAGCGAGCATCATGTCGCCGGTGACCTCTTCGACGCCGGCACTCACCAGCTCGGCGAGCGGCGCGTTCGGCGAAGCCGGAGGCCACAGCGTGTGCTCGGCGCGAGACACGACGCCCAGCGCGCGGCCGCGGCGGTCGACCACCACGACGTACGCGTTCGCCGGCTGGTCGAAGAGCCGATTGAGCTCGCCCACCGTGCGATCGCTTGAGATCGTCGTCAGCTTCTTCGAGACGAGCTCGGTCAACGGCACGTCGAAGGGCCCGGAGTTTCGTTTCGTGGGCACGCGGCGCAGATGAGACGATCGCGGGCCGCCCTGCATTGACGGGCGTCAAGCTCATGCCATTTCAGTGCCGTGCTACGGTGCGCCGCCATGCCGATCGAACCGGTGAACGGGCGCAAGGTGTCTCAGGTCAAGGTCGCCGAAGGTGACGTCGCGGTCGTGACACGGCCCGCTGAAAAGAAAAAGGGGTGGATCGCGAAGCAGCGTGACCGCTTCGTCGAGGCGACGGGGCTCACTGCGTTCGCGCCGCTCGAGAAGCCGCCTGCGCTCAAGCGCCCCGTGGTGATGATTCCCGGGCTCACGATGCCGGCGAGCTCGTACGACCCGCTGGCGCGCAACCTCGCCACCGACAAAGCGAACGGCCCGGTCGCCACCTTCGTCGCTGCGACGGGCGAGTTTCACTACGGCGGCAAAGACGGCCGCGTGATGAGCGACATCGAGGTGAAGAACACCAAGATCTTCCAGCTCGAGTACAAGAACGCGAAGGCGGCCCCCACCGAAAAGGCGCCGCAGATCGCCGCGATGATGCAGGCCGTCGCGACCAAGACCGGCCGCAAAGACGTCGACGTCGTCACCCACTCGGCCGGCGGTCACGACTTTCGCCAGTACCTCGACACGCGCACCGAAGCGCACGTCAACGTCGGCAAGCTCGCCATGATCGGCCCCGTCACCCACGGCACCGTGATGGGCAACATCGGCTCGGCGGTCGGCGGCGTGCTGGGGCTCAAAGAGGCGTCTGACCAGCTCGGCATCGGCGATGATCTCGTGAAGCACCTCGACGCCGCGTGGCCGAAGGCGCGCGCGCAGATCGGCGGCGACGTGAACATCATCGGCATCAGCGGCGCCCCCACGCTCGGCCCCAAGGGCAAGAACGGCGAGCTCGGCTTTCAGACCGGCGACGGCTACGTGCAGGCCGACGAGCTCGGGCTGCCCGGCGCGAAGGTCAAGGTGCTGAAGGGCGCCGACCCCACGCCGATCGCGCACCTCAAAGAGGTCGGCTACTCGGGCGTCGTGAACGAGGTGCAGCGCATTCTCGGGCAGTGACGCGAGCGGGTCAGCCCTTCCACAGCTGGCGCGCGCCGTCGGCGATGAACTGAATCGCCAGCGCCGCGAGCAGCAGGCCGAAGATGCGCTGGGTCACCGCGATGCCGGTCTGGCCCAGGTACTTCGTCAGCTTCTGCGCGCCCATCAGCGTCACGTAGGTCACGACGAACGTGATGAGAATCGCGATGCCCACCGCGAGGCCGCGCGGGTACACGTCTTGGTCGGCCATCAGCACCATCACCGCCGCGATGCTGCCCGGCCCGCTCAAGACCGGCATCGCGAGCGGCACGATGGCGATGTCTTCTTTTTCGACGCCCTCGGCGGTCTCGGCGTCAGACGTCTTCGTCTTCGAGGTCTCGGCGCGCAGCATGTCGAGCGCGGTGAGCATCAACAGAATGCCGCCCGCGACGCGAAAGGCGGCGAGCGTCACGCCGAACATCTTGAAGATGAGGGCGCCGAAGAACGCGAAGAAGAACAGCAGCAGCGCGCCGGCGACGCACGCGCGCAGCGCCATCGAGCGCACCTTGTCGCGCGAGTCGCGCGCCGTCATCGCGAGAAAGAGCGGCACCGCGCCCGGCGGGTCGACGACGAAGAAGACCGCGGGCAGCGCGATCAGCAGGTGCTCGAGCAGGCGCACATCACACGCTGAGCTTGAGCTTCCACACCATCGTGAGGCCTTCGATGAAGATCTTGCGGCTCATCTTCGACTGCCCGACGCGCCGGTCTTCGAACACGATGGGTATCTCTTTCACCCGAAAGCCTGCCTTCAGCGTGCGGTACTTCAGCTCGATCTGAAACGCGTAGCCCGAGCTCTTCACCGCGTTGAGGTCGATCGCCTGCAGCACGGCGCGGCGAAAGCACACGAAGCCCGCAGTCAGATCGCGCAGGTGAATGCCGAGAATCGTGCGCGCGTACAGAGAGCCGCCACGCGACAGCACCTTGCGGCCGGGCCCCCAGTTCACCGTGCCGCCGCCCTCGACGTACCGGCTGCCGATGACGAGATCGCTGCCCGCTTCGGCCTCGTTCAACATCGGCGTGAGGTACTTCGGGTCGTGGCTGAAATCGGCGTCCATCTCGATGAGGTACTCGTACCCGCGCTCGAGCCCCCACGCGAACGCGTGCAGGTATGCCCGGCCGAGGCCCTCTTTTTTCGCCCGGTGCAGCACCTGCACCCTCGGGTCTTTCGCCGCCAGCTCGTCGGCGATCTGCCCGGTGCCGTCGGGGCTGTTGTCGTCGGCGATGAGCACGTCGAGGCGGGGGTCGGCCGCGAGCGCCGCCGTCGTGATCGCCGCGACGTTGTCGCGCTCGTTGTACGTGGGAATGATGACCAGGGCTTTGCGGCGAGTCGTCATGAGGCGCCGGTGCGCCTTACCCGAAAGAATCGAGAACGGCGAGGTACTCGTCAGCCCGATCGAGCACCGCCCAGTCGATGAGAAAAAAACTCAGACCCTGCACCACGAGGCCCAGCCCGACACCCGTCACGGTCGGCAGATCGCGCGCCGCACCGACGCCCGCCAAGACCCCCCCCGCGGCTGTGACGGCGCTCCACAGGGCGAGCAGCAGCGGCTGATTGCGGCGGCTGATGCGGCGCATCTTCTCGCGTTCGTCGCGCACGAACCCGACCGGGTCGGCGTCGAGCTGGGCGTCGAGCTTCGGCCGCTCGTTGCGAATGCCGAAGAACAGGCCCGCGGCGAGCTCGAGCACGCCGAACCCGAGCAGCGGCCAGGCGGCGCCGCGCGCGATCGGGTCGCTCGAGAGCAACAGCAGGCCTCCCGACGTCATCGTGACCACGGCGCTGACCGCGAAGGGGATGATCGAACGCCGCTCGCCCGTCACGTAGGTGTGCATCGACGCGCGCAGCACGGCGACGTCGCGCGGAACCAGCGTCGCGGCCTGCGCGTCACCTTCGAGGGGGGCCTGACACACGAGCAGCGAAAGCAGGGTGGCCGTCACGGCGCGTGAGCATCGCACCATGATGCGCCCGATGGTGGTAAGTCTGGAGGCCGCGATGCCGGAGCAACTCGGCAAGTACGTCCTGGAAAAGAGAATCGGCGCGGGCGGCATGGCCGACGTCTTTCTCGCGCGCGGCCCCAGCGGCACCTGCGTCGTCAAGCGCCCGCACCCGCACCTGTGCAACAGCCCCGAGTTCGTGAAGATGTTCCTCGACGAGGCGAGCCTCGTCGCGCAGCTCACGCACCCCGGCATCGCCACCGTCTTCGATCTCGGTCAGGTCAACGGCGTCTACTACCTGGCGATGGAATATGTGCCCGGCTACGACCTGATGACCATCAGCCTCGAGCACGAGCGCCACGGCGAGTACATGGCGCCCGAGCTCGCCGCCCGCGTGATGGCCGACGCCGCCCTCGCGCTGCACTACGCGCACGACGCGCTCGGGGCCCGCGGTCAGCCGCTCAACATCATTCACCGCGACGTCACCCCCCACAACATTCTCTTGTCGACCACCGGGCACGTGAAGGTGATCGACTTCGGCGTCGCCAAGGCCGCCGACACGATGCACCGTACGCAGGCCGGGCTCGTGAAGGGCAAGTACCCGTACATGGCGCCCGAGCAGATCACGGGGCAGAAGATCGATCGCCGCGTCGACGTCTACGCGCTCGGGCTCGTGCTCTACGAGCTGCTCACCAACGCCCGCGCGATCGCCGGCGAGATGGAGGTCGAGCAGATCGAAAACGCGCGTCACATGCGCATCAAGCCGGTCGAGCAGCTGCGGCCGAACACGCCCGAGCCGCTCAAGATCATTCTGAACAGCTGCTTTCAGATGAACCCCGAGAAGCGCTACCCGTCTGCCGCCGCGCTCGCCGCCGATCTCGAGAAGTACCTCGTCTACGAAGGCCACAAGGTCGGCCGCGAAGATCTGCTGCGCCTGTTCCGCGTCATCGCCGCCGAGCAGGGCAAACCCGCCGACGTCGTGCCGGCCCAGCCGCTCGACAAGACGTACCACGGCGCGGGCTCTGGCTCGGCTCCCGTCGGCCCGCTCGCCACCGACGCCGCCGCCGCCAAGACCGATCTCGAGGTGCCGTCGAACCCCCTGGTGCCGAAGCTGCCGCCCCAGGTCGCCGTGCTCAAGCTCGGCGAGGCCCAGGCGGTCGAGCCGCTGCAGCTGCTCGCTCCGACCGACCAGAACGTGCCCGTGCCGAAGGCCGGCGTGACGCCCTCGAGCGGCGTCACCGCACCCGAGCCCGCCTACGTGCCCGCCGCTCCGGCTCCGCCGGCCTCGATGCCCGAGCTCGTCGTGCCGCCGCCGTCGCGCCCTCCGTTCGCCCTCATCGCCGTCGGCCTCGTGCTGCTCGGGGTCGTCGGCTTCCTCGGGTGGAAGGTGGTCGGCGGCTCCGAGACCACCGGCGAGCCGCCGAAAGACCCC
>JAEUJP010000269.1 GCA_016793725.1 Myxococcaceae bacterium
CCTCAGTTGATTGGGTGCGGCGCGACGCGCCCCTCGACTCTGGGCTGCGCGGACGTCGCGCGAGGGCGCGGTGCGCGAGCATCCCAATCAACTGGGCCGGGAAACACAGTCTAGAAGTGCACGCCGAAGTGCACCGTGCCCACGTGGCGCATGTACACGAAGTCGTTCTTCGGCAGTCGCCCGTAATAGAAGCCGTAGCGCGCTTCGATTTCCATGTGCTCGCCGAGCGGCCGCACCAGCTTCAGCACCCCCGAGCTCAGGTTTTCACCCGACTCGTCGAGCGTGAGAATGCGGTCGTCGATGAAGATGCCCGACGGGTAGTCGTTGAAGCGCAGGTTCACGTCGAGCATCACCATCAGCTTCCAGAACAGCGGCGCCCCGAACACCAGGCCGACGCGGTGCTGGCGCAGGCTCCAGCCGTAGCTGTTGCTCGCCGAGTCCATGTAGCCGTAGCTCAGGCTGAACACGACCGGCCCGCGGTACCAGTACGCCACGCTCGCCAGCGCGAAGAAGTCTCTGCGCACCACCGGCTCGGGCGGCGGCATCACGTCGGGGTCGGCAATCGTCATGCTGTTGAACGTGCGAAACGAGAAGTTGCCCAGCACGCTCAGCGAGTGCCGCTTGTTGAAGCGGTACCGCGCCGCGAGACCACCCTCGGGCGCATAGAAGCTCGACTGAAACCCCGACCAGAAGATGAAGCGGTGCGCGGCCCCCCAGATGCGAAAGTCGAGCGCGTTGTCGGGCACGAACTGCAGGTTCACCTCGGCCTGCAGGTCGCTGTACTCGCGCTGCGCGCCGCGCCGGTCTCTCGCCCTGCCCACCACGCCGAACCCGAAGCGCCCCGCCCACACCACGCCGTCGAGCTGCAGCGTCTGTATGACGGTGTCTTCCGAGCTCAGCGCGAAGAACTTGCGCGCCCCGAGGTCGTACGAGCCGCCCGCCGACGCCCGCTCGCCCTGAATCGCGCCGCCCAGGTTCAAGAGCCCCTGCAGCACCGGGTCGATGGGGGTGACGGCGTTGTTCGAGACGAAGTCGCGGCGTGGGTTGCTGTCGATGCCGACGCCCACCGAGCCGCGCACCCTGCCGCTCAAGTCGATGGCGTAGGCCGGGGCGGCGAGCACGAAAACCACGCAGGCGAGATGCGCGCGCATTGGACGGGCGGCGCACCATACCCAGAACGCTCTGCCCGTTGGTAACGACGAACCTACTTCAGCTGAGCGGCCTTCTTTTCGAGCTGCTTCGCGCGCAGCTTCAGCTCTTCGGCGAGGCCCTTCAGCTTCGCGCGCTGAATCTCGAGGTCTTCGAGGTCATCGTCGTCGTCACCGCCGCCGCCCGCGATGCGCCCGCCGAGCGTCGGCCGCACATCGGCGCCGCTCACGTTGCGCTGCACCTGCGCCGCCGGCACCGGCGCCGGGTTGCGCGTGCCGCCCGCCCCCCCCACGCTGCCCGGAGGCGTGTTCTGCACGCCCGTGCTCTCGAACGTGTTGTTCGGAGCGCTCGGGCCACCGCCGACACTCGCCGTCTTGTCGTTGAACGCGCCCGCCGCCGGGAAGATGGAGTCACCCGCCGCCTCGCCTGCCGAGTAGCGGGGCGTGTTGGGCGGCGGCGACGCCGTGTCGGGGCCACGCGACGGGTCGGCCGCCGCAGGCTGCTCGGTCGTCGTGCGCGTCACGCGCAGCCGGCGGTCGCTCTCGTCGAACATCGCCTCGTCACCCAAGAACTGGCGAACGCGGCTGTCGAGGTCGCGCTCGCTCTTCGCTTCGGCGATGCGCTGCTCGACCGCCTGCAGCTGCTTGCGAACCTTGTCTTCGTTGTCTTTCAGCAGGTCGGCCTGCTCGAGCAGGTCTTCGGGGTCGTCGCTCGGCTTGACCACCTCGAGCGCCGGCAGCTTCGCGGCGGGCAACATCGCGCGAACCTGGTCGCGCTCGCTGCGCAGCTTGCGCATCTTGCCGATGAGCGCGGTGCGGGCTGCACGGTCGGTCTGGCGATCGAAGTCGGCGCGCAGCCGGTTCAGCTCGTTCGACAGCTCCGACAGCAGCGCGAGGTTCGCCGACTCGAGCCCCGCCTCGAGGCCTTGCAGGCTCGACGCCGTCGAGGTCAGCGAGGCCGACAGCTCTTGGCTCTTCTTCAGCGCCTCGTCGAGCTCGCTGCCGGGGAGCAGCTTGCCCTTCTGCTTCGCCTTCAGCTCTTCGATGCGCGCGGCCAGCTTGTTCAGCTCGCCCTGGGCCTGCAGCTGAGAAGACCGGGTGCCGTTCACGCTCGCCCGGGCCGCCTGTGCGTTCGCACGCATGGCCTCGAGCTGGGTTGCACCCATCGCAGCGGGGGCCAGCACGAGGAGCAGGGTGAGCAGCAGGCGCTTCATGACGGGGTGACGTTGAGCAACTGGGGTGCCAGCGTCTGTAGCAGAAACCCGAGCAGATCCGCAGGGCTCTGGGGGTGTAGGCGCCGACGCACCCGCAAAACCCCAGCAGCTCTCAGTTTTTCGTGGTGAGTTTTGAAACGAAGGCGGGGAGGTCGTCGAAGGGGTCGGCCTCGTCATCGTCCGACAGGCGAACCACGATCAGCCGCTCGGCCGGCATGATGATCAGCCGCTGACCCTTCTTCGGCATCACCTCGAGCGACTTCACCGGCCCTGCCACCGTGCGCTTCAGCGCCCCCGTCTCGGTCAGCTGCGCGAAAAACGCGTCTTTGTCGGCGATGGCCACCAGCCGGCTCCACAGCTCTTCGCGTGACAGCGGAGTGCCCTCGACCGCCTTCACCGCGCGCGCCCACTCGGCGTTCTTCAAGCTCCGGCTCGTGCCCGCCTGCACCTCGAACAGCACCTTCTCGTACGAAAGCTCCCAGCCGTGGCCCTGATCGACGAAGCCCGACGGCACGAGCTGCTTGCCGCGCCACGCCCCCTTGTCGAGCACCAGCTGCCCCACCTTCGCCAGGTCGAGCGGGTGCAGCTGCAGGCCGCTCGGCGCGAGGGGGTTCTGGCCGCGGTCGCGCGTCCAGTACACGTCGCGAATGCCGAGCGGCGCGAACAGCCGCTCTTTCAGGTAGTCGTCGGCCTTCTGCCCGCCCGCCCGCTCGATGACGCCGGCGAGCAGCGCCAGCGCCTTCTCGTTGTACCGCGTGCGCGTGCCCGGCTCGGCGTCGAGGTCGGCGGCGAGCGCGAAGCCCATCAGGTCGGTCACGCGCGTCAGGTCTTTGCCGTCGTCGTGAATGCCCGACGAGTGCGTGAGCAGGTGCCGCACCGTGAGCCGCTCTTTTTGCCCCTGCTTCAGCTCGGGGAAGAAGTGCCACAGCGGCGCGTCGACCGACTCGAGCTTCTGACTGTCCAACAGAAAGCCGACGCCGAGCGCGAGCACCGCCGAGGTAGCGCCCATGGTGTCGGTCGGGCGGCTCCACTCGGCGAAGTACCAGTCGCCGACGAGCTTGCCGTCTTTCAGCACCACGAGCCCCGTCGTGCGCGCCTTCTCGGCGCGCTGCACGAGCGCCTGCAGCGCCCCGTCGTCGATGCCCACCTCTTTCGGCGTCGCGCGCACCAGGCCGCCGCCCACCTCGAGCGCCTTCGCGTTCGCCTCGGCGCGCGGCTTGATGCGCGCGGGCAGCTTCGCCCACCGGGGGTCATTCTGCAGCGGGCCGAAGTCGGGGTCTTTCAGCCACGACACCGCGGTGAACCCGCCGTCGATGGCCGTGTGCAGCCACGTGAATGCCTCGTCGACCCGACCGACCTGTGCGGCCGCCGTCGCGATGCGAATCGCCGTCGCCGGCAGCGGCTCGAGCGCGTAGGCCTCGCTGTAGAGCGCGAAGCTGTCGGCGTAGCGCTTCGTGGCGTGCGCACGCTCGGCGCGCTCTTTGATGATGGCGGCGGCCTGCTCGGGAGTCACCGAGCGCGAGGCCGTCGCCGGGTCGTGAACACAGCCTGCGATGACGAGCGCGAGAAGCGTGCGGCGCATGAGGGGCGCCGGTACTCTACCCCGCGTCTTCGGGCCCTGAGCCAGCCGAAGCGTCGCCCTTCTGAATGAACCCGTACTTCTCGAGCTTGTAATAGAGCGCCGACGTCTTGATGCCGAGCAGGCGGGCGGTCTCGGTCTTCACCTTGTTCGCCTTCTCGTACGCGCGCTCGATGAGCTGGCGCTCGAGGTCTTCGAGAATGTCGGGCAGCGGCCGGTCGCCGTGCGGTATCGGCAGCGCGCCCTTCTCGTGCGCCGCGCGCGCCTGCGGGCCGTGCAGAAACGCGGGCAGGTCTTTTTCCATCAGCTCGATGCCCTCGGCGAACACCAGCGACTGCTCGACCGCGTTCTCGAGCTCGCGCACGTTGCCCGGCCACGCATAGCGGCACAGCGCCGCGATGGCCTCGCTCGCGACCGTCTTCACCTTCGCGTTGATGCGCGGCGCGTGCTTCGCCACGAAGTGCCGCGCCAGTGGCCCGATGTCTTCGGGCCGCTCGCGCAGCGCCGGCAGGTTCAGCGGCACGATGTGGAGCCGGTAGTAGAGGTCTTCGCGAAACCGGCCCGCCGCCACCTCGGCCTTCAGGTCGCGGTGCGTCGCCGACACCACCCGCACGTCGACCTTCAGCGTCTCTTCGCCGCCGACGCGCTGAATCTCGCGCTCCTGCAGCACGCGCAAGAGCTTCGTCTGCACCGCGGGCGAAATTTCGCCGATCTCGTCGAGAAACAGGGTGCCGCCGTCGGCGAGCTCGAAGCGGCCGAGCTTTCGCTTCACCGCGCCGGTGAACGCGCCGCGCTCGTGGCCGAACAGCTCGCTCTCGAGCAGCGTCTCGGCCAGCGCCGCGCAGTGCGTGGTCACGAACGGCCCGGCTGAGCGCGGCGAGTGCTCGTGCACCATGCGCGCGACGAGCTCTTTGCCGGTGCCCGACTCGCCGTGAATGATGACCACCGCGTCGCTCGCGGCCGCCTTCTTCACCTGGGTCAGCAGCTTCTGAATCGGCTCGCTGTCGCCGACGATGGTGCTGCCCTTCAGCGCCACCACGTCGCGCTGCAGCGCCTCGTTGTGCGCCGAGAGCTTCACGACCTCTTTGCGCGCCTTCGCGAGCTCGAGCAGGCCCTCGACCTTCGCGCGCAGCTCTTCGGGCGGAAACGGCTTGGTGATGAAGTTCGAGGCTCCCGCCTGCATCGCCTGCACGGCGACCTCGATGGTGCCGAACGCCGTCACGATCATGATGACGGCCTTGTCGTCCCACGCGCGCAGCTGCTTCACGACCTCGATGCCGTCCATGCCCTCCATCTTGAGGTCGGTGACGCACACGTCGAACGGCGACCTCTTGTAGGCCGCGACCGCCTCGGCCCCGGTGCGAAACGCGTGCACGTCGTGCCCGTTCTTCTTGAGCGTGACCGCCATGCCTTCGCGCATGGTGTCGTTGTCGTCGACGATGAGTACCCTCGCCATGTGCCGGCGGGTCGTAGCACAGACGCGTTTGTGGTTAACGTGCCGCCTCGCGATGCGACTCACCCTCGGCGTGGCGATGTTGTGCTTGACCGCCGCGTGCCGCTGCGACTCGGGCATCGTCGAGAGCCCGCCGCCCGACCTCACCGCGCAGCCCGCGACGCTCCGGCTGCCCATCACCTGGCTCGGTCAGACGAGTGAAGCGAAGCTCGTGGTGAAGAACAGCGGTGGCCGCATCGACGACGTACCCGTCACCATCGACCTGCCGTTCGCGACGGTCACGAAGACCGTGAACCTCGGGCGGGGCGGCTCGGCAGAGGTCACGGTCGAGTTTTCACCCGACGTGCTCGGCCTCTCGACGGCGACGCTGCGCATCGGCACGCTCCTCGAGGTGGCCGTCGAGGGGCAGGCGCGCCAGCCGCCGCCGTGTGACACGCCGGTCACGTGCCACTCGATGCGCTTCGACATCGCCGCCGGCCAGTGTGTCGAGTCGGCGCTGCCCGACGGCACCTCGTGCCAGACGAGCTGCGTGATGGGCGCGTGTGTCGCGGGCGAGTGCAAGGGGCAGCTCTTGCGCTGCAACGACGCCGACGCGTGCACCGTCGACCTCTGCAGCGAGAGCGAGGGGTGCAGCCACGCGCCGGTGATGTGCCCGGCGGTGACGTCGCCGTGCAAGCTCTCGGTCTGCGACCCGGCGACGGGGTGCGGCGCCGAAGACGTGACCGACGGCACGCTGTGCGGCCCCGACGACTGCACCGCGACGACGGTCGACCTGTGCCTCTCGGGGCAGTGTGTGCAGCGGCCGCGGCCCGCGACGGGGCGGTGCTCGAACCGCTGGGTGGTGACGACGCCGCCCCCGCGCGCCGGGGTCGCCGCGGCGTACGACGCCGAGCACCAGCGCGTCGTCGTGTTCGGCGGCGGTGACGTTCTGCCGCGCGGCGACACCTGGGAGCTGTTCGGCACGAGGTGGGTCGAGCGCATCCCCGTCGCGTCGCCGTCTGCGCGCTCGCACCACGCCATGGTCTACGACGCGGCCCGCAAGCGCGTCGTGCTGTTCGGCGGTGACTCGGGCGGCGCCGGCGGCATTCACGGCGACACGTGGGAGTGGGACGGTACGAACTGGCTGCAGCGCTTCCCCGCGGTCTCGCCGCCGGCGCGCAAGTACCACACGATGGCGTACGACTCGGCGCGGCGCCGCGTGGTGCTGTTCGGCGGCTACAGCGGCACGACGGTGCTGTCTGACACCTGGGAGTTCAACGGGCTCACCTGGGTGCAGCGCACGACCGCGACGGCGCCGCGCTCCCGCATGATCCCCGCGATGGCGTACGACGAGACGCGGCAGCGCGTCGTGCTGCACGGCGGGTACGACCCGGCGACACCGACCATCGCCACCACCTGGGAGTGGGACGGCACGACCTGGGAGCGCCGCGCTCCGGCGACCGAGCTGCCGTACCGCTACAGCGTCAGCTCGATGGCCTACGACGCCGCGCGCAAGCGCATCGTGTTGTTCGGCGCCGACCTCAGCACCGCCGTGACCGTCTTTCACATCTGGGAATACGACGGCGCGACGTGGGCGCAGGTGCTCGAGCCGGTACCGTCGGCGCCGCCGCGCTACTTCGCCGGCGTGACGTACGACGCGGCCCGACAGCAGGTCGTGGTGTTCGGTGGCTCGTGGGGCCCCCAGCTCGGCGACACGTGGGGGTGGAATGGGGCCGACTGGTCACAGCTCACCGCGTTCACGCCGCCGCCGAGGGTGCGCCACGGGCTGACGTACGACGGCACGCGGCGCCGCGTCGTGCTGTTCGGCGGCTTCTGGTCGGCGATGCTCAACGACACCTGGGAGTGGGACGGCTCGACGTGGCTGCAGAAGACTCCGCCGGGCTCACCCGGCCGCCGGAGCGGGTCGATGCTCGCGTACGACGCGCTTCACCAGCGCGTGGTGCTGTTCGGCGGTGCGCTCGCCGACGCAGGCGTCGCGAACGACACCTGGGAGTGGGACGGGTCGGGCTGGGCGCAGCGCTCGCCGCTGGTGTCGCCGCCCGGCCGCTACGAGAGCGCCATGGCGTACGACACCACGCGGCAGCGCATGACGCTGTTCGGTGGGGTGGGCGGCGACTCGAGTCGGCTCGGCGACACGTGGGAGTGGGACGGCACGACCTGGCTCGACCGCTCGCCCGACGCGGGCCCCGGCGCCCGACAGGGTCACACGCTCGTCTACGACACGACGAGGCAGCGCGTGCAGCTCTTCGGCGGCTCCGACGACGACGGCGGCGTTCACCACGACGTCTGGGAGTGGGACGGCGCCGCGTGGGCCCAGCTGCCGCTCACGATGCCGCCCGAGGGGCGCGTGTATCACGGCGCCGCGTACGACCACGATCGCGGCCGCACCGTGCTGTTCGGCGGCTGGTCGGGCGCGGGCCCGTCGTACTCCGACACGTGGGAGCTCGACGGCTCGAGCTGGCTGCAGCGCACCCCGCTCACGTCACCGACCGAGGGCGCGATGCCGGTGATGACGTACGACGCCGCGCGGAAGCGCGTGGTGATGGTGTCTGACAGCAACACGTGGCTGTTCTTGCCGTGAGCTACATTCGCGCGCGTGTTTGCCCTGCTCGTCGCCGTCGCGCTCGCCCAGCCCGTCGCCGAGCGGCGGCCGGTCACCACGGCCCTGCACGGCAAGACGCTCACCGACGACTGGGCGTGGCTGAAGCAGAAGGGCACCCCCGAGGTCGAAGCGCACCTGAAGGCCGAAAACGGGTGGACGGCGTCGCGCACGAAGCACCTCGCCGCGCTCGAAGACCGCCTCTACGAAGAGATGGTCGCGCGCATCAAAGAGACCGACAGCTCGGTGCCGTACCGGCGACGCGGCTGGCTCTACTACTCGCGCACCGAGGCCGGCCGAGAGCAGTCGATCTTCTGCCGCAAGCGCCCCGACGGCACGGGCGAGGTCGTGCTGCTCGACCTGAACCAACTGCGCGGCGAGGGCGCCTACGTCACGCTCGGCGCGGTCGCCGTCAGCCGCGACGACCACCTGCTCGCGTACACGCTCGATCGCACCGGCACCGGCGACTACCAGCTGTTCATCGACGACCTGCGCACGAAGAAGACGCTGAAAGACACGGCGGCGAACGTTCGCTCGCTCGCCTGGGCCGCCGACGACAAGACGCTCTTCTACGTGACCACCGACGCCGCGAAGCGCCCCTGCCGACTCTGGCGTCACAAGCTCGGCACGAAGCCCGTGCTCGTCACCGAAGAGAGAGACGAACGCTTCGACGTCGCCATCTCGCTCTCGAGCGACGAAGCGTGGCTGATTCTCGACTTCGGCTCGGCCACCACCAACGAGGCGCGCGCGCTCGAGGCCGCACAGCCCGTCGGCCGGTGGCGCACGGTGCTGCCGCGCAAGCCCGGGCTCGAGGGCGGCATCGACCACGCGAACGGCAACTTCTTCATCTACCTGAACGACACGGGGCGGAACTTTCGGTTCGTAAAGGTCGACGGCGAGAAGCGGGTCGAGCTCATCGCCCAGCGCGACGACGTCATGCTCGACGAGGTGCTGCTGTTTCGGCACTTCTACGTCGCCTTCGAGCGCACGAACGCGCTGCCCCAGCTGCGCGTCGTCGACTGGGCCACCAACACCTCGACCACCATGACGTTCGACGCGCCGGTCTTCAACGTCTGGGCCGACGTGAACGTCGACTTCGAGGCCACCTCCTTCCGCTATGGCTACAGCTCGATGGTGACGCCGTCTTCCATCTTCGAGCGCTCGCTGAAGACCGGCGAGGCGACGCTGCTCAAGCAGCAGCCCGTGCTCGGCGGCTACGACGCGAAGAAGTACGCGCAGGAGCGCCTCTGGGTCACCGCCCCCGACGGCGCACGCGTGCCGGTCTCGCTCGCGTATCGCAAAGACCGGCCAAAAGACGGCAAGGGCGCGCTGCTGCTCGACGTCTACGGCGCGTACGGCGTGAGCAACGACGTCGACTTCGACGCAGGCCGCGTCTCGCTGCTCGACCGCGGCGTCGCGCTCGCCGTCGCCCACGTGCGCGGCGGCGGCGAGCTCGGCAAGCCGTGGCACGACGCCGGCCGCATGCAGCACAAGCGCAACACGTTCACCGACCTCATCGCCGTCGCCGAGGCGCTCGTCGCGCAGAAGCTCGTCGCAAAAGACCGCCTCGTCGTCGAAGGCGCGAGCGCGGGCGGGCTCACCGTCGGCGCCGCGATCAACCTGCGGCCCGACCTCTTCAAGGCCGTCATCGCCGAGGTGCCGTTCGTCGACGTCATCAACACCATGCTCGATACGTCGCTGCCGCTCACGGCCGGCGAGCTCGAAGAGTGGGGCGACCCGAAACAGAAGGCGGCGTTCGAGCTGATGCTGTCGTACAGCCCGTACGACAACGTCGAGAAGAAGGCCTACCCCGCGATGCTCGTCACCAGCGCGTACAACGACCCGAACGTCGGGTACTGGGAGCCCACGAAGTGGGTGCAGAAGCTGCGCGCGATGAAGACCGACACGAACGAGGTGCTGTTGAAGGTCGACCTCGAGCCGGCGGGCCACGGCGGCAAGAGCGGGCGCTACGAGCTCTTGCGCGAAGAAGCGTTCGTGCAGGCGTACGCGCTGTGGCAGATGGGCATTGCGAAATGAACCTTCTCGAAAACCACGTCGCCGCCGACGGCAAAGAGCGCGCCGATCTCGCGGCGATGATGGTCTACGCGAGCACGTTGGCCGAGCCCTTCTCGCGCAAGCAGTGGCCCGCACACTTCACCGCGAGCGCCGTGGTCATCGACCCGGCGGGGCAGCGCGCCGTGCTGGTGCTGCACGCGAAGCTGAAGAAGTGGCTGCAGCCCGGTGGCCACGTCGAGGCGGGTGACGGCGGCGACCTCGAGCAGGCGGCGCTGCGCGAGGTGCGCGAAGAGACCGGCCTCGACGTCGAGCTGCACCCGACCGCCGCGCGACCCTTCGACGTCGACGTGCACGTGATACCGGCGAAGGGTGACGAGCCGAGGCACTCGCACCTCGACGTGCGCTACTGCGTGGTCGCGAAGAACCCCGACGCGCTGAAGTTCGACCCGAACGAGTCGACCGGCGCGCAGTGGGTGCCGCTCGACGAGGCCATCGCGAGCGCCGTCGAGCCTGCGCTCGCACGGCTGCTCGAAAAAGCGCGCGCGCTCGCGAAGCCAGTGAAATAACGGCGCTCGAATGCCGCCTGACGTCTATGTCGTCAACGAGAGTGAGCCCGACCTCGGCCGGGGAAACTTTCGGCCGGGCGACAAGCCGCTCGAGGAGCTGGCGACGAGGCTGGCCGACCTGTTGTTGGCTCCTGTCGGCCCGTACGACGTGCATGAAGATGCGCGGCGCGCCAAGAGGGCGCGTGAGCTCTTCTTCGACACGAGCGCGCCCATCACTCCCCAGAGCCTGCAGAAGGTCTTGTGGTGGATGGGCCGGCACAAGTCGGGTCCGCGCGCCGCACACCTCGAGCTGTTTCGTGTCGCGAAGCGCTCGGCAGCGCTCGCACAGCTGTTGGTGGCGAACGGCGTGAAGGTCGAAGCGCTGACCTACGACTGGAAGTTTGAGAACACAGATGCGGCCCCGCTGTTCGTGGGCATCGCGCTGGGCTTGGCGCGGGGGCTCGCGATCGTCGGGCGCGAGGCGATCGTGTTCGCGGTCATCAGCACGGTGCTCGCCGCGGGCCTCGGCGTGGTGCTCGGCGGCATCTTCACCATGATCTTCACGACGCTCTTCATCGGTGCCAAGACCGCACCGGCTTTCGATGCGGTACCCGAACGGCCGGGTCTCGATTTCGGCGTCGAGATCAAAGACCCACATGAGGCGATGAAGGGCATGCTGGCGCTGCTCCGCAACCCAGTCGGCACCATGCGTGAGGCCATGTCGGCGAAACTGACGGAGTTCGACAAGGCGTTCTTCTCGGGCCGGTATCTGGCTGCGGGCGTCATGATCGGTGAGGCCCTGGTGCAGGTCGTGCTGGTGCTCATTACGGCGAAGCAGCTCGTCGAGGTCGCCGGCAAGATTGCGCCGAAGCTGAAGAAGGCGGCCGGCGACCGGCTCGCCGCAGCGCGCGCGGCTTTTCAACAGGGCCGTCTCAGGGGCGCCACCCAGCTCGGCGTCGTCGATGGTTGGGAGTACTACCGGCTCCGCAACGGTGAAGTGCTGATGCGGCGCGGGGGTGAGGTGTTCGCCGCGACCGAGGCCGAGCTGGCGGCTGGTGCCGAGGGAGCGAAGGGACTCTCCAGGTCAGCTGTGGCCGAAGAGGTCGCTTCGGGTCGCACCTCGCCGGGGCGGGCCATCGAGCCCGAGCACAAGAACACGCTGCAGTCTCAGCGGGGTCTCGACGACGCAGGCGTCGACCCGACGAAGCGTGCCACCGTGCACAACGCCGCGGCGGCACCGCCTCCAGGGCCGCCGCCTCCTCCGACGTCGGGTCGAGTGCTCTCGGTCGACCGCAAGCCCATCATCGATGGCAGCGCCTGGAACGCGCCGCACACGTACTCGAACGTCAAGAGCTGGCTCCCTGACGCGTTCATGGGCACAAGCCCGGCGACCTACCGCCGTGAGCTGACCGCACTGCTCGCCAGACTCCCCAAGTCGTCGCAGTTCAGAAAGAAGCTGTTTCAGAACGGTGGGAAGACCGCGAAGCTCCATTCCTCTCGAAACAGCAAAGGTGACACGCTCGCGACCCACAGAGGCCGGCCGGGGGTCATCGACGCCGGCCACGTACAGACGCGTACGCCCGGTGAGCCCGACCTGCTCGTCGTTCAGTCGAAGTACCGAAACCTCGGCAACAGCTACGTCGACGAAGTCTTCGGCTCGCGGGCATCAGACTTCGTGCTCATTCTCGAAGAAGGCGGGGTGCGCATCGCCTTTGACCCGCTGACTGCACGGGAGCTGTTCCCCCAGCTCGCCGCGGTCGCCGAGACGGTCATGATTCGCTGACTAGATCTGACTAGATCGGGTCGGTCACCGTCGGCGTGCCGCCGATCACGATCTTCTTCTCGACCGCCGGGTTCTCGAAGTCGTCTTTCAAGAGCCGCCCCGCAAGCCGCAGGTTCTCGAGCTCGATGCGACGCGACTCGGCCTGGGCTTTCTTCACGTCTTCCACGCGGTGGCGGAGCTTGAACTCTTCGAGCAGCGGGTGTTTGCCGGGCAGCGCCTCGATGAACAGCTGACCGCTCGGCACGACGATCTCTTCGGGGCCCTGGCTCTCGCGCTCCGTCTTCAACGCGGCGAGCGCAGCCTGCCCGTCGGCCCCGAGGTCGGGCTGAGCCTCGAGCGCCGCGATCAACGCCTCGACGTCGTCGGGGAGCTGATCGGCCGCCGTGTTCGGGTCGCGCAGGCCGAACGTCTGGTCGACGAAGTCCATCAGCATCATCCACGTGATGAACGTGTGCTGGCGCAGGGGGAAGACGATGTAGTTGCCCTTGAAGCCGATCGGGTTGTCGAGGTCGGCGAGCTCGACCAGCGGTGTGAGCTTCACGTACGGCTGAAGCGACGGAGGTATGCCCTCGACCTCGCCTCCGCCGTCGACCGGGTCGACCCACTCTGATTCCCCGTCGTTGGCCCCGCCCACGGTGAACGGGTTCGGCAGAACTCCGAGGTTCTTGTCTTTCAGCAGGTTCGCGATGGCGGCGTTTTCGAGCAGCCCCTCACCCTTGTGCACCTTGCCGCTCACCGTCACCGTCTGCTGCTTCGGTACCGGCTGCTTGATGACCTTGTCGTAGAGGCGGAAGTACCGCTGGTCGGGCGGCTCGTGCGCCCAGATCGCCTGCATGTAGTGCAGGATGTTCTGTTTCACGTGCACCCGCAGCTGATCGATCGCGACCCGCCGGTTCCACTGGTTCTGCGTCGCCCGCGTCAGCTCGTTCGTCGCCGCCTGCAGCGCCGTCGTCGAGTCGCTCGCCTTCTTCTGCGCATCGGCGAGCGCTTCTTCGACGTACTTGAGACGCGTCTCGGCCGCGCGACGCTCGGCCTCCATGCGATCGACGTCGTCTCCGCTCGACATCGCCGCGATGGGAAAGCCGAACATCATGCCGAGCTTCGACTGGTGCTTGTCGAGGCTCTCTGCCAGCTCGATCTTGAGCGACGTCTTGACCAGCGCTTCGCGCATCAAGTCACGCGTCTCGAGCGTGCTGCGCAGCTGGCCCTCGAGTCTCGCGTGCATCTCGCGCTGCGCCTGCCAGTTCGCCCGTTGAATCGTGATGGCCACCTCGTCGCCGCCGAACCCCGATGACAGGTACTCGAGCGCCGGCCGCAGCGACTCGTCGAGCAACGCGCGCGCCAGAATCCACTGGTGCGCCACCAGCCAACCTTCGTCGATCTGGCTCGGCGTGGGCACGTCTTGCGGCACGAGCACCACCGGCTGCACGCGGCGCAGCTGCGTCACGACCTCGAAGACCCGCTCGAGCTCGTAGAAGAGATACGTGACCGTGATCTCGTTGTTCGGGTTCGAGAGCTCGGCGCTCGCCGTCACCTCGTCGCTCGCCTCGGTCTTGATCTGCACCTCGACCGACCGCTCGTTCTTGTACTCGCGCGCCGCCCGCCGGGTCGCCTCTTGAAACTCCTTGTTCACGGCCGATGAGTCGGTCTTTTGATCGTGCCCGAACTCGCTCGTCGCCGAGATGCTCGCGATGCCGAGGTTCACCTTGCCCTCGGCCGTCAGCTTGAAGTTCGTAGCCGTCTGCACCTTGCGGTGAATCTCGGCCTCGGCGCGAAGGGTCTGCGACGCCTGCTCGCTCGAGACGCTGCTCGTCTTCTCGTTGATCGTCTCGGCGTACGACTTTCGTACGTTCGACTTCTTCGAGTACTTGCGCGACTCGCCCGGCGCCAGCGGCAGCGTCGAGACCAGCTCGCCCGCCTGATAGCGCTGCGGCTGCCAGCGCTGCCGGTAGGTCTGCATCAGCCCGAAGTTGCAGCCGTCGGGGTGGAACACGTCGAACGCGTAGTTCTCGTTCAGCAGGTTGCTGAGCTTGAGCAGGAGCTTCTCGACGCGCGACCGGGCCGTGGCCGGTGAAATCGCCTCGGCTTCCTGCTTGCCGTCAGGCCCTCGCGGCGGTGCGCGCGGGTCACCCGGAGCAAACGCTGTGACCACCCTGCTCGTGCGCTTCTCGATGTCGAACGCAGTCGCTGCCGCATCTTCGAGCTCGCGCAAGAGCTCGACGTCGCGCTTGGCATCGTCGCCGATGAGAGCGTCGGTCGTCTCAGTGCTGCCTACCTTCGCGACGATCTCTTCGTACAGCTTGCTCGCAGTGTCTTTCAGGTCTTCGTCGTACAGCTGCGTCCACACGTCTTTCCAGGCGATGCGCAAGACGTGAAAGTCGTGCAGCGCGACCACGTCGGCAGGCGACGGGTCTTTCCCCAGCTGCTCGATGTCTTTCAGCGAGTTCTTCACGCCCGACGCGTCGAGCTGCGCGCCCGGGTCGTAGCCCACCAGGTCGCCGAGCTGATTCAAGACGGCATCTTTGATGGTGGCCAGCGGGTCGCCGTCGGCCTCGGCCGGCGCCGCGTCAGCCGTCGCCGACGTCATCAGCGCGAGGGGCGGCGGCTGAGGCGGTGGCACCACGTCGCCCCACGTCTGCTTTCGAACGAGGTCGTGGCCGCCGGTGGCGCGGAGCATCTCATTCATCCACGCGTCGACCGACATCTCGCCCGACACCAGGTCGCCCACTACCTTCAGGCCCAGTCGCTCGAGGGCCGCAGGGTCAGACGGCAACGGCAGGCGTGATGTCGTGCCCCCGATGCGCTTCATCGTCTCGCCGAACAGCTTTGGCGCGATCTCTTCAAACTTCTGCTTGGCCTCGATGCGCAGCTGCGCTGCCGTGCCACCGGGCTTCACGCGCTGCAACTTCTCGAACTTCGCCTTGGCCACCTTGCGCACTGCCGCGTGTTGGGTGAGCCGCCGCGTCGCCTCGGGGGCCGTGCGCCTCGCGACGCCCTCGTCGATCGCGCGCTCGCGCTCGAGCAGGCGGTGGCGAGCCTCGATCTCTTCGTCGACGCTGCTCGGCCGCTCACCCGCCGTCAGGTCGAACGCCGTGAGCTGCGCCCGCGTCAGCCGAATCAGAAACGCTTCTTCAGCTGCCGCCGACATGCGCGGCACCCGGCTCAGGTACAGCACGCGCTTCTCGGGAGGCGCATCCATATACGGCCGGTCGGCCGACAGCGCGTCTTCGGGCGCCATCACCAGGAGCACGATGCCCATCGCTTCGGGCCGCGGCGCCATCACGACGCCTCCTGCAGTGCGCGCGACGTCGAGCTTGAACAGACCGCCGGCTTCGGTTCGCGTCGACCCCAGCCGGCGGTTCACGTTTCGCAGGAGCGCCGCCACGTTCACCTCGACACCCTCGGGCCCGCCGTCGAACACTGCGATGACGAGGTTGTCTACGCCATGCTGAGACTCACGCTCGATGACCCGACCCGACAGCTTCATGGTGTCCCCGCTCCCGTTGAAGGCGGCGCACCGTAACAGCACTGCAGAACCTGCCAAACGACGGAATTCGCCCCAACGCACTTCATCGAGGCCCGCGCCGCCGCGCCTTCCCCGGCGTGATGCCCGCGTTCCATCGCGAGCCTTGGTCGATGAAGTAGCCCGGCACCGGAGCGCCCCCGGTCGCCGGCCGCACATCGAGCAGTCGCCCTGCGCCCGAGCCGCTCACCACGACCACCACTGCGACGCCGTCCAGTTGCAGTCGTAGAGCTGAATCGGAGTGCCGTTCGCCGTGAACCCGCCCTGCACCTCGACACACTTGTTCCAGCTGAGCCCGCTGCGAATTTCGCCCTGCGCCGTGTAGCCGAAGCGCTGCGCGAGCGTCGCGTTGCACGTGTACAGCTGCATGCGGTTGCCGTTCGTCGCGCTGCCGCCGGGCACGTCGAGGCAGAGCGAAGCATTCGCCCCCGAACGAATTTCGCCGTTCGGCATGCGCGACCACATCTGCGCCACCGAGGAGTTGCACGGCGCGAGGCGCACCGGTGCGCCGACCGAGCCCGACGCCGGCTCCATACACTTGCCGCCGAGGCCGACTGCGTCGCTCCACCCGAGGCTGAGCTGTTGGCACTGGCGCACCACGCTGTTGCTCAGGGTGCTCGACGAGCAGTACGAGCCGTACGGCGCCGAGTTGGCCTGCAGGGTCGACTCCAGCCACCCCAGGTGGGCCTTCACCAGCGTTGCGTACTCGATGCCGTCGAGGGTGCGGCTCTCGACGGCGAGCTGCACCGGCTCGACGCCGGTCGAGTTGGTCAGGTCGTAGAACCACGGCCCGCCGCTGTCGCCGTCGCACGGGTGCGCGGGCTGAACGCGCGTGCTCACGGCCAGCTCGTTCGGGCTGATGGTCAAGGCGTAGTTCGTGCCGAGCATCTGCCGGCCAGCGGTGCCGGTGGCGCAGTTCGTCGAGCCGGTGCGCCCGATCGTCGCGAGGCCCCAGCCGCTGATCGACACGTACCGGAATCGTGAGTCGGCGTTCGGGTTTCGCCACGGGAAGCTCGGGTCGGCGTAGAACTTCGCCCGCCCGGTCTTCGCCGTGTCGATGCCGTAGCCGAGCAGCTGCACCAGGCCGATGTCGTACTCTTTGGTCGAGTTGCCGGCGCTGCCCGAAGGGTGCGGGTACAGCTTCGTCGGCCCCGTGTAGACGGTCTCGGCCTGACCCGCGGCCGGCGCGTACTGCACCGTGACGTTGGTGGCGAGGCCCGGCGTGCCGTTCAGGCAATGCGCCGACGTGAGCAGCCAGTGCTCGTTGATGACGCTCGCGCTGCACAGCCCGCCGTTGATGTAGAGCGCGACCGCCCACTTGGGGCCGCCGAGCGTCGCCCGCGTGAGCTGCTGTTGCGCGGCCTCGGGCTCGGTCGTCTCGACCTCTGGTGTCTCAGGCACCCCACACGCCGCGAGCGCCACGCTGAGCCCGATGAAACAGCTCCCCCACCACTTCGAATCTCGTTTGTGCATGCCGGCGCCCACAGCAAGTCGGAAGCCAACGCGCATCTCTGCGATGCGTCGACGGGCCCGCGCACGGAGGCGGCGCCCGTCTCACGACCCGTCACATGACGCCGCTCACTCGCAGCGCGGCGACGCGCCCGCCCGCTCGTAGCCGACGACCGCCCAGCCGAAAGCGGTCGATGTTCGCCTGCATGAACCCCGCGTTCACGTAGCCGCCCGGCACGCGCACGAGCTCTTCGGTCGACGTGTCTGACCAGAACAGCGCCAGCCGCTGGTCGAAGAAGAGCGAGCCGTCGCCGTTGCTGTACGGCACCTGAACGTGCGCCGGCACCGCGAGCTGCAGGTCGAGCGGCTCGATGCGGTAGAGCGGCGAGTCGTCGAGCCCGAGGTCGTCGGGCATCGCGAACGACGTCTCGGTCACCGTCACCCGCGTCGGCGCTGCGAGCGCCGCCGGCGGAACACGCAGCTCGAAGCGCACACCCGACGCCACGCCCTGCCGGCCGAAGAGCGTCACCGTACCGCCTTCGGGGCCGATGACCGCCGATGCCGACTCGCGGGCGCGTCGCGTGTTCGGGGTCGACCACCCGAAGGCCGAGCGCGTTCTCGATGGGGCCGCCTGCCGTGCCCATTCCCCCACAGGCGACTGCGCCTCCGCCCGCAGTGCCTGCGTCGATGACGCCCGACGTGATGCCGCGCCCGTCATTGCCGTCAGGAGACGGAACTTCGGGCCCCGCGATGCCGCACGCCACGAACACCGTCACCACCGACCATACCCACGTCGCTCTCATCGTTCGCCACACTCGAAACCTGCCGGCCGGCCCATTCGACACACGGCGGCCCGCGTGAGGGACATCACTTCTTCGTGGCCGCGGGGCACACGACCCGATCGACCCGCCAGGCATCTTCTTTCACCAGCTCGAGCGTCGTCTCGGCGAGCGCGTCGACCGTCGGCGTCGAGTGGCGCAGCGTCACCGTCGCCTTCTTGCCCGCGGTCTTCGCGCTGACGACGGTGACCTCGACCTGGCGGTCGTAGGGCTCCCAGCTCAGGGCTCCAATCGGGTAGCAGACGAGCGGGTCGTTCGGGTGCGTCTCGGGGTAGGGCGGCTCGGCCGTCAGCGTCGAGATGAGCAGCCTGCGCGTGAGGTCGTGCGAGAGCATCGCCGCGACACCGTCAGACCGGTTGCGCGCCATCGGCATCAGCTCGACCGACGCCGGCACGTACCTGCGAAGAAACCCCGCCGCGCGCTCTTCGGGGCCCGCCGCGAAGTCAGCGGGGTGCTCACCCAGCTTCGGCTGGTTTCCCTCCGACGCGTGCAGGTCATCGGGCCACTGCGTGAACGCCACACGCCACTCGCCGCCCTCGCGCTCGAAGTGAACCTCGAGCGGAGGGAAGCCCCGCATCAGCGGCTTCGACGTGAACGACAGCTCGACGACCACCTCGCTCGCGCCCTTCGACACCACGCGCGGCACGGCCTTCACCGCCGGGCACGCCGACGTCTCGGTCATGTGCTCGACCGGGTCGAGGCTCTGCGAGAGCCCCTTCACCATCATCGCGAACGTGCCGTGGTCGATGAAGCCCTGCTTGCGCGCCGCGGGGCTCTTCGCGCAGTGCGCCTTCCAGAACGCGACCGCGCGGTCGGCCGGCTCGAGTCCGGCGCCGAGCAGCAGCACTGTGACGGGGAGGAGGGGGGAGGCCATGCCCGACAATACGCCGGCTGACGCTCACCCGAGGAGCGGCAGCTCGACCTTGAACACCGTGCGGCCCGGCCGCGACTCGACGCTCAGCGTGCCCTTGTGCGCCTCGAGCAGCTTGCGCGCGAGCGGCAGCCCCAGCCCCGTGCCCTTCTCACGCGTCGTGAAGAACGGCTCGAAGATGTGCGGCAGGGCGTCGGCCGGTATGCCCGGCCCCTCGTCTTCGACCTCGACCACGTAGCGCGTGCCGACCGAGCGCCCCGTGAGCTTCACCTGCTGGCCCTGCTTCGACACCTGCACCGCGTTCTTCACCAGGTTCACCAGTGCCGACGTCAAGAGCGACACGTCGCCGTTCACGCGCGCCGCCTCGGCCGTCGCCGTCAGCACCACGCCGCGGCCCTCGGCCTCACCCGACAGCACCTCGCGCGCCGCGTCGACCCAGTGTGCGGGGTTCATCTCGAGCGCGTTCAGCTTCTGCTCCCGCGCGAAGGTGAGAAAGTCTTCGACGATGCGCTTCAGGTAG